>NZ_CP071057.1:0-347000 GCF_017161425.1 Marinicauda algicola
CGCTGGCCGAGGAGGCGGCGGGGCCCTGCACGGTGATCGGCGGGGCGGGCCGCGCGCCGCTGCCGCCTCGCTCGCCAACGGGGCGGTCGGCAACGTGCTGGAGATGGACGATGTCGACAAGCGGGCCATCCTGCATCCCGGGCCGACCGTTATCCCGGCCGCGTTCGCCCTGGCGCAAGCGAAAGATGCGAGTACGGACGAATTCCTCGCAGGGCTCGTGCGCGGATACGAGGCGGTGATCCGGCTCGGGCGCACGGTCGGGCCGGCCACTACGCCTTCTGGCACAATACCGGCACGTGCGGGCCCGTCGGAGCGGCGGCGGCATGTGCCTCGCTGCTGGGGCTCGATGCGGAGCGGACCGCCCATGCCCTCGCCCTCGCCGCGACGCAGGCGAGCGGGTTCTGGCAGACCCGTCACGAGCCGGCCTCGATGGCGAAACAGCTCCACACCGCGCGTGCGGCCCATGCCGGACTGTTCGCGGCGCGGCTCGCGGCGGAAGGCTTCCAGGGACCGCTCACCGTCTTTGAGGGCGAGCAGGGCTTCTTCGCCGCGACCTGCCCGGCGCCGAGGCCGAGGACGTGGTGGCGCAGCTGGACTCGGGCTGGAAGATCCACGAGGTGAGCGTCAAGCCCTGGCCGGCCTGCCGCCACGCCCATCCGGCGATCGACGCGGCACTGGCGCTGCGCGCGCAGGGCGTGCGGCCGCAGGACATCGACCGCATCGAACTGTCCACCTACGCGGACGCGGTTAAGTTCTGCGACCGTGTGAGGCCGCAAAGCGTGATCGAGGCGAAGTTCTCGCTGCAGCACTCGGTGGCGGTGGCCCTGATCGAGGGCCCGCCCCGTCTTTGCCATTTCGAGGCCGGAGCGTTCGAGCGAGAGGATGTCCGGGCCCTGGCCGCGAAGGTCCGCGTTCGGGCGGCGGAGCCTTGGGACGGCGCCTACCCCGCCCATTACGGGGCGGGGCTGAGGGCGGTGCTGGGCGGCGGGCGCGAGATCGCGCACCGCCAGCGCGACGCGCTCGGCGACCCGGAAAATCCGCTCCCGGAAGAGCGCCTGACGCAGAAGGCCGAGGCCCTGTGCGCGGCCGGCGGCATGGATGCGGCCGCCGCCGCGCGCCTGATCGCGGCGGCGCTGTCGCTCGCGAGGGCGGGGCGCTCGATACCTATGCCGCGGCCCTGCCGCGCGAGGCGGCGTCATGAACCCGGCGGAACTCTTCGCCCGTCACGTCCTGTCGCTCGGCTGGGACGATCTGCCCGAAGCCGCGCAGGCGGCGGCCAGGCGCTTCTACCGCGACACGCTCGGCGTCGGGATCGCGGGATCGAAAGCCGCGTATGCGGACAAGGTGCTCGCATCGCGCGCGGCTGGGGCACGGCGCAGGCGGTTCGGCTGCCACCGTCTGGAACGGGCCGAAACTGCCCGCCGCCGCGGCGGCCTATTGAACGGCTTCCAGATCCACGGCCAGGAATACTGCGTGCACGAGCGCGCGGTGGTCCATCCCTTCGCGGTGATCGGCGCGGCCCTGACCGCGGAAGCCGAGGCGCGCGGGGCCTCGGGCGCGGACCTGCTCGCGGCGATCGTGGGCGCGGTCGATGTCGCGGCCGGGATCGGGGTCGCGGTGACGAGCCCGATCCGCTTTTTCCGCCCGGCCAATGCCGGTCTGATCGGCGCGGCGTTCGGCATTGCGCGCCTTCGCGGCTTCGACGTGGACACGACGCGCTGGACGCGGCCGGCTACGCGCTCGCCCAGGCGGCCGGCACGATGCAGGCCCATGTCGAGGGAACCCCCGCACTCGCGGTCCAGATCGCGGCCGGCGCGCGCGCGGCGATCCTTGCCGCGGATCTCGCCGGGGCCGGGCTGCGCGGCCCGCACGACATGCTGGAAGGTCCGTATGGATACTTTCCCCTGTTCGAGGAGCGCTGGAATCTGGCCCGGTGCTCGACAGCCTCGGACGGTGTTCCGCATCACCGAGCTCAGCCACAAGCCCTGGCCGACGGGCCGGGCCGCCCAGGGCGGGATCGCGATGGCGCTCCAGCTGCGCGGGGACGGGCTCGAGGCGGGCGAGATCGAGCAGGTCACGCTCACCGCGCCCCCCGCTCGTCGCCCGGCTCGTCGGGCGCCGTCCGGAGCCGGACATGGGCGTGGCCCATGCCCGGCTGTGCTTTGCCTACACCGGCGCGGTCGCGCTGCGGCGCGGGGCGGTACGGCTCGACGATTTCACGGCGCAGGCGCTGCGCGATCCCAGCACCCTGGGCGCTCGCCGGCCGGATCGCGGTGGAGAGCGACGGGTCGCAGGACCCGCCGCCTTCACTCCGCAGACGCTCACCGTTCGGCTGAAATCGGGCGCGGTGAAGCGGGCGCGCACCGAGGCGCTCTACGGCAGTCCCGCCAAATCGATGAGCCAGGCCGACGCCCGCGCCAAGCTCGAACACTGCCTCGATTTCGCCGGCGCGGCGGCGGGCGCGGACGCGCTGACGCGGGCAGTGGACGAACTCGATCGCCTACCGGATATCCGTACACTCACAGGGCTTCTGGGAGCAGACGCATGAGCGACGGCCACCGCACCTATTTCAACTCCGCCGACTGGGCCACGGTCGAGCGCGACTATCCGGTGGGCGAGGCCTTCACCCGCTTCGTCACGAGCGTCAGCCGAGACGATGCGCGCGATGCAAGAGGCGCGCTTCCTCGAATGCGTGAAGCGTGCCTGGAAGACGCCCTTCTACCGGCGCCTGTGGGGCGAGGCGGGCGTGGAGCCCGGCGACATCAAGGGACTGGAGACGCTGTCCTCGCTGCCGAGCTTCGACAAGTCCGACATCATGGATTCCATCGCGCGCAATCCCCCGCTCGGCGACTTCTCGGCGATGGACAGCTATGGGAGGGCGAGCGCCCGCCGGTGGTGATGCACACCACCTCGGGCACGACGGGCACGCCGCAGGTGCTGCTGTTCGGTGCGAAGTCGCGTGAGATCCAGAACCTGCTGCTCGGCCGGCTCTACCGCTTCCAGGGCCTGAGGCCCGACGACGTGGTCCATTCCGTCTACGGACACGGCATGATCAATGGCGCGAGGCGGTGATCCACTGGACGAGCGCGCTCTTCATGTCGGCCGGCACCGGCGTGGAGACCCGCTCGGTGCGCCAGGTCGGCCTGATGAAGGATTTCGGCGCCACCGTGATCGTCGGCTTTGCCGATTACATCAAGAAGCTCGCCCGGGTCGCCGAGGAGGAGGGGATCGATCCGGTGAAGGACCTCAAGGTGCGCATGATCTCGGGTCATCTCGGGCGCGAGGACAAGGCCGCGCTGTCGAAGGCCTGGGGCGGGGCGGCCTGCTTCGACTGGTACGGTGTCGGCGATACGGGCGTCATCGCGGGCGAGGGCCCGGACCGCGACGGGCTCTACGTCATGGAGGATGCGCAGTATCTGGAAATTGCCGACATCGACACAGGAAGGCCGGTGGCGGACGGGGAGTCCGGGGACATGATCTGCACCTGTCTGTACAAGGACGATATCTACCCATCATCCGCTTCAACACCCATGACGTGACGAAGGTGAAAACCGGCACCTCCTCCATCGGCGCGAAGTTCCGGCGCATCGAGGGCTTTCTCGGCCGCTCGGACAACATGGTGAAGATCCGCGGCATCAACATCTTCCCGCAGGCCGTCGGCCCGCTGCTCGACGAGGTGGAGGCCTTCACTGGCGAGTTCATCTGCAAGGCGGTGCGCGGCGAGAACGAGCGCGAGGACTTCGTCGTGATGGCCGAGACGAAGGACCGGGCGAGGCGGTCTCGGCGCGCATGCGCGAGATCCTGAAGCGCCAGCTCGGCATCGAGGTCCGGGTGGAACTCGCGCCGCCGGGCGGGCTCGCCGACCTCACCCAGACCGAGGTGCGCCAGAAGCCGATCCGCCTCATCGACGAGCGCTTCAAGTGAGCCGGCCCGCCGACCCGGTCGAGACGTATGATCGCGCGATCGCGCGCATCGCGCGGTTCAACCCGGGGCTCAATGCCGTGCTGGAGGTGCGCGAGGCACGCACCGAGGCCGAGGCCAGCGCGAGGCGGGTGAAGGCGGGCGAGCCCCGCTCGCCGATCGACGGCCTGCCGGTCGCGGTCAAGGCCAATATCGCGCTTTCCGGCCTGGCCTGGCATGCCGGCATCGCGGCGTACCGGGACCGCATCGCGCAGCGCGACGCGGCCTGCGTGGCGCGACTGAAGGCCGCCGGCGCGGTGGTCTTCGCCACGCTCAACATGGAGGAGGGCGCGCTCGGCGCGGTCACCGACAACCCCATTTCGGGCGCTGCCTCAATCCCTGGGGTGAGAACCTCACCCCCGGGGGCTCCTCGGGGGCTCGGGGGCGGCGGTCGCGGCCGGGCTCGTGCCGGCGAGCCTGGGGACCGACACGATGGGCTCGGTGGCGCATCCCGGCGGCCTATTGCGGCGTGGCCGGCCACAAGCCCTCGCGCGGCGCGGTCCCGCTCGAGGGCGTGATCGCGCTGTCCCGAACGCTCGACCATGTCGGACCGCTCGCGCGAAAGGCGAAGGAGGCGGCCGACGTGTTCGCGGTGCTGAGCGAGACGCCGCCCGCACGCGCGCCCGGGCTTTCCGGGCTGCTCATCGGGCGCTGGCGGGTGGAGGATCACGTCGGGTCGATGGCGAAATCCTCGCCGCCTTCGAGGCGGCGCTGAAGGCGATGGAGAAGCGGGGCGCGCGCATCGTCGACATCTCGCTCGCCCGGTACGGCTTCGGGCAGAGCCGGCGCGCCGGCCTCCTGATCGCCGAGCGCGAAGGCGCGGCCATCCATGCCGAGGCGCTGGAGGCCGATCCGGAGGGCTTCTCGGAGACTTCCGCAAGATGCTCGCCTGGGGCGCGCGCCAGAGCCCGGACCGCTACGAGGCGGCGCTGCTTGTGCTGAAGGCCCGGCCGCCGACGCCGGGGCGGCGTTCGAGGCCTGCGACCTGCTCGCCGCGCCGACCGCCTGCGAGACGGCCTTCCCCTTCGGCAGCGAGGTGCCCGCGGGCCAGGCCGACATCACCGCCTTCGCCGACCTCGCCGGCATTCCCGCGACCAGCGTGCCGAGCGCGCTGTCCTCCGCCGGGCTGCCGATGGCGATCCAGTTCATGGCGCCGGCGGGCGAGGACGCGCGCGCGCTCGGCGCGGCGATGGCCTACGAGGACCTGCGGGGGGAATTTCCGGCGCCGGACGGATTTGAGTGAGGCTCGCCACCCCTAGCTCCCCCGCTCGCGGGGGAGGAGACTCAGCGCGGCCTCAGATCAGCCCCTTCTGCGCCAGCGTCTCGATCACCTTGGCCTGGCGGTCGCGGTAGAAGCTCTTCGCCGGGCTCGCGACCTGCCCCTCCTGCATCAGGGTTTCGGGCGGGTGCACGCGGGCCGCGGCGTAGACGCGTGCATAGAGTTCGGCGGGCTGGCGGGCGAGGAGATTGCCCATGCCGACCGGCGGCGCATGCGGCGCACTAGCCCCGCATCGATCTCGCCATTGGCGCACATTGACGGCCCGCCCGCCGCTCGGCGAGGATCACGCCCCTGGGATCGACGATCTTCGAGCCGCGGTCGGCGGAGTTCTGCGGGATCGGCGTGCCGGTCATGCCCGCGGTGTTGGCCGAGACCACATAGGCGAGATTCTCGATCGCGCGGGCCTGCTTGGCGATGTTCTTCGCGGTCGGTAGCGGACTGGCCACCTCGCTCGTGGATGGACGAAGATCTCCGCGCCCCGGAAGGCGTGGGCGCGCGCGATCTCGGGATAGAGGATTTCCTCCGACGCGATCGCGGCGATGTGCCCGATCCCGGTGTCGGCCACGGGAAACAGCGCGTCCTCGCCATAGGCCTCGAGATAGCGCTCGAGCACGTCGTAGGGGCTCGGCGCGCGAACATGGAGATCAGGCGCCGGTAGCGCAGGATCGTGTCCCCGTTCGGCGCGATCAGGAAGCAGGCCTGGAAATACAGCTGCGGGAAATGGGGATCGGTCTCGTAGGCATTGCCGGCGAGGAAGATCTTCTGCGCTTGCGCGATCTTTCCGAGCGCCTCGTATTCGGGCCCGTCCGGATCGATGGCGGCCATGGCGCGCCATTCGTCCGCGCTCTCGCCCATGGGAAAGCCGGTGAGCACGTATTCGGGCAGCACGACGAGTTCGAGATCGGGGCCGACGAAGCCCTTCGAGCCGGCGATCTCTCGCCCGATCCTGTGGATGGCGCTATTCATGCGCGTCCGGGCATCCCCCGGGGACAGGCCGTTGATCGCCTCGCACAGCGTCTGCAGGGCAAGGGCGTGGCAGGGGCGGGCTCACTCATGGTCTTGTCATCTCCGGCTGGCATGGCGGCGCGAATTCGCTAAAAGTCGGGGAAGAGGAGGCGAAGAGCGCATGAGCGAGACCGGGAAGACAAGCGAGCCGCCCCGCCTGGGGCCGGAGCTGATCGACGAATCCCTGCCCATGCCGCTCTACCATCAGATTTTCCTGGTGCTGCGCGACCGCATCCATTCGGGCGCCTACCCGACCGGATCGGTGCTGCCGGGCGAGCAGGAATTGTCGAAACTGCTCGACGTCTCGCGCATCACGGTCAAGCGGCCCTGAACGAGCTCGCCGCGCACGGCTTCGTCACGCGCCATCGCGGGCGCGGCACGCTCGTGATGTACAATGCCGGCGCGCCGGTGGTGGAGGGACGCTTCGACACGCTGTTCGACGCTCTCCAGCGCATGGGGCTGGAGACCCAGGTCGAGCTGATCGACGTCGCCGACATTTCCGCCGACAGCGAGCTCGCCGCGGTGATGGGGCTCGACAGTGGCGAGAAGGTGCAGCGCGCCGTGCGCCTGCGCGCCGCCTGGAAGGGGATACCTTTTCCTATCTCCTCACCCACGTGCCGCTCGACATCGCGCGCCAGTACACGCGCGAGGAGCTGGCGAGCGAGCCGCTCCTGACGCTGCTGAAGCGCGCGGGTGCGGAGGCGGCCGAGGCCGACCAGACCATCACCGCCGCGGCCGCAGAGCCGCACGTGGCCAGCGTGCTGAAGGTCGCGCCGGGCTCGCCGCTGCTGAAGATCACCCGCATCATGCGCGACCGGCGCGGACGGGTTGTGCAGCATCATCGCCTTCTACCGGCCCGAGCGCTTCCGCTATCACATGCGCCTCCTGCGCGATCCGGGCGAGGGGTCGGGCTGGACCGCGGTCGATCCGCGCTGAACGCCGCGCCCGAAGGCTTCCCTCCGAAATGGCTTATTGTTATACCATTTCTACAGGGAGGCCAAGTGCTCGAAACCACGCTGTTCACGTTCCTGCATCTCCTGGTCCTCGTCTACTGGCTGGGCGGTGATCTCGGCGCATTCTACGCCTCCTTCGTGCTGACCGACGAGGCGAGGCCGGCCGGCCAGCGGCTCGGCGCGGCGGTCGTGGTCAAGCATGTCGACATGGCCCCGCGCATGGCGCTGATCTTCGCCGCCCCGACCGGGCTCGCGCTCGCGGTGAGCCGGGGCTGGCTCGCGCTCGACTGGGGCTGGATCCTCGCCGCGTTCGCGCTCGCCGTGATCTGGGCGGCATCGCCTGGCGCATCCATCTCGGCGCGGGACCGGCCTGGGCGAAGAGCGATCTCGCGATCCGCATCGGGCTGATGATCGCGCTGGCGCTTACGGGGCTCGCCGGGCTCGCGGCGCCGATCGACCTGCCGGGCTTCCTTTCGTGGAAGCTCCTGATCCTCGCCGCGGCGATCGCGCTCGGCCTCGCCGTGCGCCGGCTGCTGAAGCCGTTTTCCGCTGCCATGCCTGGGCTGGCATCGGGGGCTCCGAGCGAGGCCGACAATGCGGCGATCCGCGGCTCGCTGCGGCAGGTGAGACTCGCGGTGGTCGCCCTCTGGGGGCTCATCGTCGCGGCGGCGATCCTCGGGATATCGGCGTCGTGAAGGCGCTCACCGCAGAGCTCGCGCGTCTCGTCGGCGAGGACGGCGTCGTCACGGCACGCGAGGCGCGCGAGCATCACTCGCAGGATGTCTGGACGACGGGCGGGCTTGTCGATCTCGTCGTGCGCCCGAAGACGCAGGAGGCCGCCGCCGCGGCGCTCGCCGCCTGCGCAAGGGCGGGTGTGCCGGTCTATCCGCGCGGTGGCGGGATGAGCTACACGGCCGGCTATCTCGGCGAACGCGGGGGCGGGATGAGCCTCGACACGTCGCGCCTGACCCGCATCGTGGAGATCGACGAAACCGACCGCTTCGTGCGCGTGGAAGCGGGCTGCACCTGGGCGGCGCTGCACGAGGCGCTCAAGCCGAAGGGTCTCAGGACCCCCTTCTGGGGACCGCTCTCCGGGCTCGCCTCCACGATCGGCGGTGGGGTGTCGCAGAACAATGCCTTCTTCGGGGCGGGCACCCACGGCCCGACGGGGCAGAGCGTGCTCTCGTCTCGGTCGCCCTCGCCGACGGCTCGATCCTGAGGACCGGAAGCCCGGCCAGAGGGCGGGATCGGCCTTCTTTCCGCCATGACGGGCCGGATCTGACCGGACTCTTCGTGGGCGATTGCGGCGCGCTTGGGGTGAAGCTCGAGATCACGCTAAGGCTCGTCGAGATGCCCGCACACGAGGCCTGGGGCAGTTTCAGCTTCGCCGCGCCCGACGCGATGGCGCACGCGGCGAGCGCGATGGCGCGCACCGGCCTTGCCTGCGAGATCTTCGGCTTCGACCCGGGCCTGACCGCGGTGCGCATGCAGCGCGCCTCCATCCTGAGCGATGCGAAGACCCTGGCGAAGGTCGTGACGGGTCAGAAGACTCTCCTGAAGGGCGCGCGGGAGGGCGCGCGGATGGCGCTCGCCGGCCGCAATTTCCTCTCCAAGCCGACTTCAACCTGCATTTCGTCACCGAAGGCCATTCGAGGGTGGGCGTGGAGGACGCGCGCCGGCGCCTCGCCGCGATCTGCGAGCGCGAAGGCGGCAAGGCCGTCGAGCCGACCATCCCCAAGGTGATCCGCGCCAATCCCTTCACGCCGCTGAACACCATGATCGGGCCCAATGCGGGAGCGCTGGGTGCCGGTGCATGGCATCGTGCCGCACTCGCAGGCGGTGGCCTGCTGGGCCGCGATCGAGGCGTATTTCGCCTCGCTGAAGGACCGGTTCGAGGCCGAGGGCGTGACCACCGGCACGCTGATCACGACGCGGCGAGACCGGCTTCCTCATCGAGCCGGTCTTCCTGTGGCCCGACGCGCTATTCGCCCTGCACGAGGAGAGTGTGGAGGCGAACTATCTGAAGAAGCTCGAGCGCCGGCCCGCGAATCCGGCCGCGACCGCGCTGGTCGGGGAGGCGCGCGCGGGCGTTGTCGACATCTTCACCCCATGGCGGAGTGCATTTCCAGATCGGGCGGACCTATCCGTTCGCGAAGACGCGTCGGCCGGAGACGCTCGCGCTCCTGAGATCGATCAAGGCCGCCTCGATCCGGACGGCATCGTCAATCCCGGCGTTCTGGGGCTCGGAGGATCGTCGTGACGCAGCCGATCGAGGTCCGGAACCCGCGCACCGGCATGCCCGACTACCGCTTCACCCCGCCGACCGAGCGCGAACTCGACACACTCGCCACACGCCTGCGCGAGGGGCAGCGGGATTGGGCCGCGGCGGACGCTGCCCATCGCGGGCAGGTGCTGCAGGACTGGGCGGCGCGGATCGAGGCGCGCCGCGACGACCTCGCCGCGGCGCTGGAGGCCGACACCGGGCGGCGACGGCTCGCCCGGCTGGAGATCGACGGGGCCATCGCCTCGATCCGGGGCTGGGCGTCGCGCGCGGCCGCGCTGATGCCGCGCAGCGACTGGGTCGAGGGCCGCGCCAATCCGGCGATCCGCCATGCCGGCCAGTATCTGCCCTATCCTCTCGTCGGGGTGATCAGCCCATGGAATTTCCCGCTCACCCTGTCGCTGATCGATGCCATCCCCGCCCTCGCCGCCGGATGCGCGGTGCTGGTCAAGCCGAGCGAGGTGACGCCCCGCTTCGCCGAGCCCCTGAGCGCGACGATCGGCGAGGTTGCAGGCCTTGCCGGGGTGCTCGCGCTCGCCCCGGGCGTCGGCGAGACGGGGCAGGGCGTGATCGCGCGCGCCGATCTCGTCTGCTTCACCGGCTCGGTCGCGACGGGGCGGAAGGTCGCCGCGCAGGCGCCCGGCGCCTGATCCCGGCTTTCCTGGAACTCGGCGGCAAGGACCCGCTCATCGTCACGAAGACCGCCCGTGGAGGCCGCCGTCACCGCCGCGCTGCGCGGTTCGGTGCTGTCGACCGGCCAGGCCTGCCAGTCGATTGAGCGCATCTATGTCGCGCGCGAGATCCACGATGCCTTCCTGGAGCGCCTCACGGATGAAGCCCGCAAGGTCCGGATCAACTGGCCCGACATCGCCAGCGGCGAGATCGGACCGATCATCTTCGAGGCCCAGGCCGAGACGATCCGGCGCCAGCTGGAGGACGCTGTGAAGAAGGGCGCGGAAGTCCTCACCGGCGGGACGGTCGAGCGCCATGGCGGCGGGCTGTGGCTGAAGCCGACCGTCCTCACCAATGTCGATCACTCCATGGCGATCATGACCGAGGAGACGTTCGGGCCCGTCCTTCCCGTCATGGCCTTCGAGACCGAGGACGAGGCCGTCGCGCTCGCCAACGACACCGAGTTCGGCCTGTCGGCCGGCGTCTTCGCGGGGACTCTTAAGGAAGCCGAGGTCATCGCCGGCGCCTGCAGACCGGGGCGGTGTCGCTCAACGACGCCGCCCTGACCGCGGTCTTCTACGAGGCGGAGAAGCAGGCCTTCAAGGCGTCCGGGCTCGGACCCTCGCGCATGGGCGATGCCGGGCTGACGCGCTTCCTGCGCAGGAAGGCGCTGATCGCCAATACAGGCGCGCCCGCGCCGCTCTCCGCCTTCGCAGAGGAGGCCGGGTCGTGACACACGCGGCGGCGGGCGAACTCGATGCGCTGATGGCCGGCTACGCCCGGGCTTGGCACGGCAGCGATCCGGCGCAGCTCAGGCGCTTCTGGGACCGGGGCGCGGAGCCGGTCTCTCGCCGAGGAGATCGAGGAGACCTTCATCGGCTGGGACGAGGTCGAGGCCTACTGGGCGGGCAATCGCGAGCTGCACGCGGGCGTGGACCTCGCGTTCTCGGGCTCGCGTTACGTGACGGTCGGGGAGGGCCTCGTTCTCGGGGTGCATCGCATGGACTGGTCGATCCGCTTCACCGACCGGCCCGCGATGGGAGGTGACAACCGGGTCGCCGCGCTGTTCCGGCATACCGGCGAGGGCTGGCGCCTTTCCGCCTGGATCGAGGCCCCGCTTGCCCCGATCGTGTATCTCAGGCGGCTCTACGAGGCGCGGGCCGGACGGCTTGGCGGATGACGGGCCGCGAGCCTGGGGTTGCAGGAGTCATGTTTCACAGGACGTGCATTCCATGAAATGCTATAAAGATATATCCTTTCATCCAAGGTCGGGACTTGTCGGGCCGGAACGGAGTTTTATGACGCGATGACGCGGCCGCGCACGCTGGTTGAGAAGATCATGGCCCGCCCAGCGGAGGCGCGGACGTGCGTCCGGGCGACATCGTCACGGTGCAGGTCGATCTCGCCATGGCCATGACAGCTCCGGGCCGCGGCGCTGGCGCGCGCGCCTGGAGGCGCTGGGCGCGCGGCTGTGGGATCCCGACAAGGTCGTGATCGTCTCCGATCACTACGTGCCGGCCGTCGATCCGGCGAGCGGAAATCCTGAAGACCACGCGCGAGTTCGCTCGCGATTACGGCGTGGAACGCTTCTACGACATGCGCGGCATCTGCCATGTCGTGCTGCCCGAGCACGGCCATCTCAAGCCGGGCATGTGGCCGGCGGGGATTCCCACACGACCAATGGTGGGGCGTTCGGCTGCTATGCGGCCGGGTTCGGCGCGACCGACATGACCGCGATCGTGGCCACGGGAAAGACCTGGACGGTCGTGCCGAGACCATCCGGGTGGAGATCGCGGGCGAATTCCGGGAGGGCGTGGCGGCCAAGGACGTCATGCTCCTGCTCTGCCGCGAGCTCGGCATGGGCAATCATTTCAAGACGATCGAATATGGCGGGCCGGCAGTGCGCGCGATGGACATGGAAGCGCGCATGGTGCTCTCCAACATGGCCGCGGAACTCGGCGGGGATACCGGGCTCATCGAGCCGGACGAGACGACGCTGTCCCATATCCGCGCCCATGGCGGCGAGGTGGAGGACGAGGCGATCGCGCGCTGGCGCAGCGACGCGGGCTGCGGCTACGCGAAGGTGCACGCCGTGGACGCTTCCGCCCTGCAGCCCCAGGTGGCGGCGCCGCACAGCCCGGCGAACTCGGACGCGATCTCGAACGCGTCCGGCGAACGCATCGACCAGGCCTATATCGGCGCCTGCATCGGGGCGAAGCTCACCGACCTTCAGATGGCCGCGCGCGTGCTGGAGGGGCGCAAGGTCGCCAGGGGCGTGCGCCTGCTCGTCGCGCCGGCCTCGGCCAAGGTCACCCACGCCGCGGCCAGGGACGGCACGCTCGCCACGCTGACCGAGGCGGGCGCGGTGATCCTGCCTCGGGATGCGGCGCGTGCGCCGGGCTCGGCGCCGGGCTGCTCGCCGAGGGGGAGGTGTGCATCTCCTCGACCAACCGCAATTTCCGTGGCCGGATGGGCCACAAGGACGCAGGTCTGGCTCGGCTCGCCCTTCACGGTGGCGGCCTCGGCGGTCACGGGAACGATCACCGATCCGCGCGAATTCCTCGGCGAACGCCGGAGGGCGGCATGAGCACACCGGACATCATACGAGGCCGGGCCTGGGTGTTCGGCGACCGGATCGACACCGACCTGCTCGCCCCCGGCCACGCCATGAAGAAGGGACCCGAGGCGCTCGCCATGCACTGCCTGGAGGCCGTCGACCCGGCTTTCGCCCGGGAAGTGGAACGCGGCGACATCGTGGTGGCGGGGGAGGATTTCGGCATTGGCCGAGCGGGAGCAGCGGCGATCTCGCTGAAGCTGCTCGGGTCTCGGCGGTGATCGCGAAGAGCTTCGCGCGCATCTTCTACCGCAACGCCATCAATATCGGCCTGCCCGCGATCCCGCTCGCCGAGGCCGGCGACATCGCGGCCGGCGACCGCCTGCTGGTCGACCTGTCGAAGGGGAACTCGTCGACGAGACGACGGGTGAGGAATTCGCATTCCCGCCCCTGCGGACCATCTCACCGCCATGATCGAGGCGGCGGGCTGATGGCGCAGCTGAAAGCCCGATTCAACGCCCCGGAGGCGCAGCCATGACCAGCCTGAAGACACGCCTCGCCGAAGGCCGGCCGTGCTCGCGCCCGGCGTGTACGACGCGCTTTCCGCCCTGCTCGTGGAGCAGGCGGGCTTCGAGGCGGCCTATCTCTCCGGCGCGTCCATCGCCTACACGCAGCTCGGCCGGCCCGACCTGGGCCTCGTCACCGCGAGCGAGGTCGCCGACGTGATCGCCCGCATCCGCGAACGCACCGGCATACCCCTCGTGGTCGATGCCGATACCGGTTTCGGCAATGCGCTCAACGTCCAGCGCACGGTGGAGATGTTCGAGCGCGCCGGGCGAGCGCAATCCAGATCGAGGACCAGAACCTGCCCAAGGCTGCGGGCATCTCGCCGGCAAGAGCCTCGTCTCACCGGAGGAGATGGCCGGCAAGGTGCGCGCCGCCGTCGACGCGCGCAAGAGCCGGGAAACCCTCATCATCGCCGCACCGACGCCATCGCGGTGGAGGGTTTCGAGGCCGCGCTGGAGCGCGCCGAGGCGTATCTCGCCGCGGGGGCGGACATGCTGTTCGTCGAGGCTCCCAGGAGCGCGGAGGAACTCTCCGCCATCGCGCGCCGGTTCAAGTCGCGCGTGCCGCTGCTCGCCAACATGGTTGAGGCGGTAGGACCCGATGAGGACGCTCGACCAGCTCGACGCGCAGGGCTCAGGTTCGTGATCACGCCAGGCGCCATGGTGCGCGCGCTCGCCTTCATGGCGCGCGAATTCCTCTCCGGGCTGAAGCAGACCGGCTCGACCGCCGGCTATCGCGAGCGCATGCTCGATTTCGACGGGCTGAACGCCCTGCTCGGGCTTCCGGAGATGAAGGAGAAGGGCGCACGCTACGACGCCGACCGAAAGGATGCGGCCGAGTAGGAGCGCGGAGTGTCCTAGAACGCCTTCACGATCTCGTCCGCCGCGCGCACCACACCGCCTCGTCGCCGGCGAACTCGGCGAGCATGTTGACGAGCGAGCGCATGCGGAAGGGCTGGCCGGCGACGAAGGGGGTGAGCGTGAAGCCCAGTACCTGCGCGCCGTGGCGGTCGTGCTCGGTCTTGAGATAGTCCTTCGCTTCCAGGATCTGGTCGGTCCACAGATCCTCGGTCTGCTTTCTCTCGACGAGCAGCTTGAAATCGTCGAGCTCGTTGAGGAGCGGCAGGGCGGTGATCGGCCTGCGCGCGTCCTCAGCGGCAGCGGCACCCCGTCGCTTTCCCAGTCGAGAAGCGCGGTGAACCCGGCCTCGGCGAGGAGGTCGGGCGTTGCAAAGCTCTCCTGGCGCGCCGGCGAGAGCCAGGTCGTGGGGTGGAGCCGGCCGCGTCGAAGGCCTCGCGCACGTCTTCGATCATCGCGCGCTCCTCGCTTTCGGAGAGCCCGGCATGGTGGATCGCGTCGCCGTGTAGACCCGCGGCGGCGAGTTCGTGCCGTCTCCCACGATCGCCTCGGCGAGCGGGCGGGCGCGGGTGAGCAGCGCCGCGCTTACCGGGAAGGTCGCCTTCAGCCCGGCGGATTTCAGCGCGTGAGCAGGCGGAGCACCCCGACCCGGTTGCCGTAGTCGCGCGCGGTGAAGTGGCGAAGGTCCGGGAAGGGCGTGACCATGCCGTGGGATGGCCGAAGGGGGTCTTGTGCGGATCGATCGGGTGGTACTCGCAGGGGATGACGATCATCGCCGCGACCTGGCGGGCGTTCTTCAGCCGGACCGGCGCGCGGTCCTTTGCGAGGCGCCAGTCATAGCGCCCGATGTCCTGGCCGTAGCCGCGCTTGTCGTATTCGAGATAGGCGGGAGGAAGGCTCATCGCTCGAACGCCTCGAATGCGGTGCCGCCGGTGGCGAGGCCCTTCTTTTCCAGATCGTCCTGCGTCGTATCCCAGTAATGCTCGCGCCAGTGGCCGGCGATGTCCTTCGCGGTCGCGAACCAGACTTCGTCATGGGCGGTGATGTGCTTGAGCGCCTCCTCGAACGGGCGCAGGCGGTGCGGCTGGGCGACGAGATAGGCATGCAGCGGGATGCACATCACCGTGCCCGAAGTCTCGCCCTCCTCCAGCAGCTGGTCGAACTGGCGCTTGAGGACGTCGCCATAGCGCCAGGGATCCATGGCGAGCTGGCCGTAGGTGATGACGTCGTTGACCTCGAGCGAATAGGGCATGGAGCACAGCCTGCCGGTCTTGGTCTTCACCCGCTGGGGCTGGTCGTCCTGGAACAGGTCGCACGTGTACCAGAAGCCATGCTCGGCGATGAGGTCGAGCGTGCGCGTCGTGTCCGTCAGCGCCGGGGCGAGATAGCCGCGGATGCGCTGGCCCGTGGCGGCCTCCACCGTGCGGATCGAATCCTCGATCACGGCGCGCTCCTGGTCCTCGCTCATCTCGTAGGAATAGCGCGTGTTGTAGATGCCGTGGCTGAAGAACTCCCAGCCGCGCTCATTGCAGGACTCGATGATCTCCGGGCAGTGGTCGCACATTGCGACATTGAGGCTGACCGAGCCCTTCAGGCCGTAGCGGTCCATCAGCTCCATCAGGCGCCAGTGGCCCACCCGGTTGCCGTAATCGCGCTGGGAATAGCCGGTGACGTCCGGGGCCGGGCGCGGCCAGCCGGGGCGCTTGGGATTCCTCGGCGGATCGAACTCGTAGAACTCGATGTTCGGCGCGATCCAGAAGGCGAGCTTCTTCCCTCCCGGCCATTCGATCTTCGGGCGGTCGCGGTAAGGATTGTAGTCGTAGAGATTGGGGTCGGAGATCATCCCTGATACCCGTCCAGCCACTCATGAACCTCCTTCACCTCCACCACGTCGGCGTATTTCAGCTGCAGGTCGGTGAGGTTGGCGTAGTGATAGCTTTCGTGCTTGTCGGCGACGCACTCCATGGGAACGATCGTGCGGTAGCCGTGGCTGAGCGCGTCGACGGCGGTGGCGCGCACGCAGCCGCTCGTCGAGCCGCCGGTGATCACCACCGTGTCGACCCGGTGCCAGACGAGGAAGCTCGCCAGCGGGGTCTCGAAGAAGGCCGAGGGCATACGCTTGGTGTAGACCGCGTCCACGGTCGCGTCGATCTCGACGCGGTCGTCGAATTCGTGGCGCGTCGAGCCGTACTTGATGTTCTGCAGGGAGTCCGGGGTGTCGGTGCGCGTGCCCCAGACCCCCGCATCGGCCGCATTCTCCATGTAGGCGACATGGGTCCAGACGACCGGAAGGCCCTTGGCCCGCGCCTTTGCCGAGATGGCGTTGATATGGTCGAGCTGGTCGGGATCGGTGACGTAGGCGGTCTTCGGGAACAGGTCGGGCCGCGTGTAGGCCTTCTGGGGATCGACATTGATCACGGCGAGCTTCTCGCCGAAGCCGAAGCGGGCGCGGGCCGGATTGGCGCGCACCTCCTCGAAGATCTCCCGCGCCGTCTTGTCGGAGCGGGTCATGGTCGGTTCGAATTTCAAGCCTGTCTCCCGGTCTGGCTCCCGCCCGCGATCATGAAGCCTAAAGCCTCGCGCGCACAGACGGAACAGAAAAGATATATCATTTGCGTTCTGCCCGAGCCGGGGCCTAGGATTCAAGCCCTGTGGCGGAGAAAGCGGAGATCGCGATGCGCGAACGCACGATTCTGATCGCAGGCGGGGCCGCGCTGCTGGGCGCGTGCGCGGGATACTGGATCGGGGACGGCGCCCCTGCCGCCGGGGCGCAGTCCTCGGCCGAGCGGCCCGCCTACATGGTCGTGATGGGCACGGTGCACGACCGGGAGGCCTTCATGGCCGGCTATGCCGCCCACCTGCGGCCGCTCTACGAACGCCATGGCGGGCAATATCTCGCGCTGACCGGCGATGTGGAGACGCTCGAGGGGGAGATCGGCTTCTCCTCGGTGGCGATGAGCCGCTGGCCGAGCGCAGACGCGGCGCGCGCGTTCTGGAGCGATCCGGACTATCGCGACCTCGCCAATGCCCGCATCGACAATGAATGGGGCGATTTCGACGTGTTCCTGGTGGAGGGCCTGCCGCAGGAGGGGAGTAGCGATCCCGCTTGGCCTTCGCCCCGGTCTCAGTTAAATGATATATCATTTGGTCGAGTCCAGCCGGAGCGGGGAGGCGTGTCATGGCGGAGTGGTGGGTCGCGAACGAGGTGCATGTGCTGCGCTGGCTGCACATCCTGGCCATGGTCTACTGGCTGGGCGGGGAATGGGGCGTGTTCCAGACGAGCTACAAGGTGGTCAATCCGCGCCTGCCCTTCGAGGAGCGCCAGCGCCACATGGAGACCGCCTACCGCATCGACATCCTGGCGCGCACCGGCATCATCTCGCTCCTGCCGCTCGGCCTGCACATGGGCTATCTCTACGGCTTCCATCCCCTTGGCGGGGGGTGGCTGGCGCTCATGTGGGCGGTCTACGCGGCCTGGTTCGCCCTGACCTGGGCCGCCTATGCGACGCGCGGCAAGCCGATCTGGACGACGCTCTCGGGCATCGAGGACTGGACGCGCTACATCCTCATCCCGCTGCTCATCGTCACCGCGATCACCTCGCTGCTCGGCTACGGCCCGTTCGAGGCCGGGCCGGGGCAGAACTGGTACGCCGCCAAGGTGCTGGTCTTCGGCTGCGCACTCATCATCGGCGTGATCCTGCGCGTGGTGATGCACGAGTGGGAGGGCCTGTTCCGGATCCTCGCCGCCGGCCCGAACGAGGATGTGGAGAGCCGGCTGGAGAAGTCCATCCGGCTCGGCCGCTCGGTCGCCTATCTCTACTGGGTGCTGATCGCGGGGGCCTGCTTCCTCGCCGCGGTCAAACCCGTCTAGGCCGGCCATGGCCGAGTTCGCCGAGCGCTATTTCGCCTCCGGACGCGCGGTCGAAGACGAGCGCGACCGTCTCGATCGCCTGGCCGCCTTCTACGCCGAGCCGACGCAGCGCTGGCTCGAGCGCGCCGTGGTGTTCAGGCCGGGCATGCGGATCATGGAGGCGGGGGCCGGCTCGGGCGCGATGCTCGCCTGGTTCGCGCGCAAGGTCGGCGAGGGCGGCGACGTGCTCGGGCTCGACATCGATCTCTCCCATGCCGGGCGGGCCGAACCGCCGGTGCGCCTCATCGAGGCCGATCTCTACGCGCCTCCCGCCGAACCGGAGCGCTTCGACCTCGTCTTCGCCCGTCTCGTGATCGAGCACCTGCCCGATCCCGCGCGCGCCATCGCCAGCCTTGCGCGATGGCTTCGGCCCGGCGGGGTTATGGCGCTCGCCGATCTCGACTGCTCGGTGGCGGCAGCTGCCGACAAGCAGGCCGCCGGGGCGGACGACTTCGATGCCGCCCTCGACCGGGTGCGCTCGGCGATGGACCGGTCCGGCCTCGTCGAGGCCGCCTTCGGGGCGCGACTGCCGCGACTGATGCAGGAGGCGGGGCTCCTCGACGTGCGCGAGGACCGCTTCGAGCGCATCGTGGAGGGCGGCAGCTCCTGGGCGAACTTCATGGCGGAGAACAACCTGATCATTGGCGAGCTCCTCGGCGAAGCCGAGACGGCCCGAAGGGTCGCCGCCTTCATGCGCCGCCCCGGCTTCCGCTTCCACGACCAGGCGCTGGTACGTGTCACCGGCCGGAAGGGATAGGCCGCGCCCGAGCGCCGCCCTGGGGAGCCCCTCCCGGCCCCGGCTCTTGCCCGGCGCCGCGAGGGGCCGCGGTTCAGCGATGCGCGCAGGAATTCCATGGGCCCGGCGGGCCGGGAACCATCGCGATCGGAGCGCGCCGCCCGTGTCCCGGCCGGCTCGCGTCGCTTCGCGCGGGCGCAGGCGGGACGACCGGGCGGGATCGCGCCCACAGACCGGGCGTGGCGGTGACGGGCACAAGATCAGACCGGGGAGGGACTAAACTTCGCGGCCGTGTCCTGCCACTCTTTCCCACTACGGCCGGAGATCCGGCGTGACGGGAGGAGTGCTCGAACATGGCAGACCAGGACAACACGGAGGACGTCGGGGCTTACGAGCACGACATCTCCGAAAGCGCCTTCAGGCAGTACTGGCGCGAAAACCTCACCCTCATGGGCGTGCTGCTCGCGATCTGGTTCCTGGTGTCCTTCGGGGCCGGGATCCTGTTCCGCGACTTTCTCGACCGATGGTCGATCGGCGGCGCGCCGCTGGGATTCTGGTTCGCCCAGCAGGGCGCGATCTACGTCTTCGTGATCCTGATCTTCGTCTACAGCGCGCTCATGCACCGCATCGAACAGCGCTTCGACGTCGATGACGACGAAGGCTGAGGGGGAGCGGGACCATGGAAATCTTCGGGCTTTCGCCGACCCTGTTCTGGACGGCCGTCTTCGTCATCTCGACCTTCGGGCTCTATATCGCCATCGCGATCTGGGCCCGGGCGGGCACCACCAACGATTTCTACGTGGCCGGGCACGACGTTCACCCGGTCTTCAACGGCATGGCCACCGCCGCGGACTGGATGAGTGCGGCGAGCTTCCTGTCCATGGCGGGCCTCATCGCCTTCATGGGCTATGACGGCTCTGTCTTCCTGATGGGCTGGACGGGCGGCTACGTGCTGCTCGCCCTGCTGCTGGCGCCGTACCTGCGCAAGTTCGGCAAGTTCACGGTGCCCGACTTCGTCGGCGACCGGTATTACTCCCAGACCGCGCGCATCGTCGCCGTGATCTGCGCGCTGTTCATCTCCTTCACCTACATCGCGGGACAGATGCGCGGGGTTGGGATCGCCTTCACCAACTTCCTCAACGTGCCGATCGAGGTCGGCGTGATCATCGGCGCGATCATCGTGCTGTTCTACGCCACGCTCGGCGGGATGAAGGGGATCACCTACACCCAGGTCGCGCAGTACTGCGTGCTGATCTTCGCCTTCATGGTGCCGGCGATCTTCCTGTCGCTGCAGATCACCGGCTCGCCGATTCCGCAGCTGGGCTTCGTGGGCAATGCGCAGGACGGCACCCCGCTCCTGCAGAACCTCGACCGCACGCTCGTCGATCTGGGTTTCCAGCCCTATACCGAAGGGGCGAAGGCGAAGATCGACGTGTTCGCCATCACGCTCGCCCTGATGGTGGGCACGGCGGGCCTGCCCCACGTCATCATCCGCTTCTTCACCGTGCCCAAGGCCTCCGATGCGAGGAAGTCGGCCGGCTGGGCGCTGGTCTTCATCGCCATCCTCTACACAACCGCCCCGGCGGTGGCGGTCTTCGCGCGCTCGAACTTCATCGAGACGGTCAACGAGAGCGACTACTCGATCGACGTGCGCCGCGGCGAGGCGCTCTCGGCGGACATGGGCGAGGATGCGACCCCGCAGTGGTTCTACAACTGGGAGCGCGCCGGGCTTCTGGGTTTCACCGACAAGAACGCGGACGGGCGCATCCAGTACCGGGCCGACGAGGAGACCAACGAGGTCACCACGCTCGACCGCGACATCTTCGTGCTCGCCAATCCCGAGATCGGCAATCTGCCGGCCTGGGTGATCGGGCTCGTGGTCGCGGGCGGTCTGGCGGCCGCGCTGTCCACGGCGGCGGGTCTTCTGATGGTCATCTCCTCGGCGGTGTCCCACGATCTGTGCCGCAAGGTCCTGTTCAAGCGGATGAGTGACGGGCAGGAGCTGCTCGTGGCGCGCCTGGCCGCCGTCGGGGCGGTGCTGATCGCGATCTATGCCGGCATCAACCCGCCCGGCTTCGTGGCCGCCGTCGTGGCCTTCGCCTTCGGACTGGCCGCGGCGAGCTTCTTCCCGGCGATCTTCCTCGGGATCTTCTGGAAGCGGATGAACAAGGAAGGTGCGATCGCGGGCATGTCCACGGGCCTCGTCGTCACCGGCCTCTACATCATCCACTACAAGATCGGCTTCGGCTCGGCGGTCATCGGGGCGCTCGCCCTGCTCGCCGCGATCTCGTGCGCCGTGATCTATTTCGGCACCCGCGAGCGGATCGACGGCACGAAGGGCTCGCTGGCCTTCGCCGGCATAGCGGGCGTGCTCGCCCTCGCCGGCATCGCCGGCTTCGCAGGTCTCCTGCCGAGCCTGGCGATCGGCGATCCGGCGAGCTGGTTCCTGGGCATCTCGCCCGAAGGCTTCGGCGCGGTCGGCATGGCGATCAGCTTCGCGGTCTCCATCGCCGTGGCGCTGATCACCGCGGCCCCGCCGCAGGATGTGCAGGACCTGGTCGAGGACATCCGCATCCCCTCGATCCGGACCCATGTCGAGCACGGGCCGAAGACGGCCCATGCCCCGGCGCCGGCAAAACAGGAACCGCGTCCCGAGACTGGCGGAGCGAAGCCTCCCGGCCGCCCTGCCGGGGGTCAGTAGGTATAGCTCAACGTCAGCCACAGCTTCGTCCGGTCCGCCGGACCGGACGGGCCGCCGTCGAAGAGTGCCGCCTTGGCTTCGAGATCGATCCGATCGGTCAGGGCCAGGCCGGCGGAAAGATCGAGCTCGGAGCCGAAGTCGAGATCGCCGTCGTCGGAGGCGAAGTCGTGGACGGCGGCCCTCAGGCTCAGTGGGCGGGGCAAGGCGTCGGGCAGCGTGACGCTGGCGTGCAGGTGGAGATCGCGCAGGCCCTCGGCGGGCGTCGTCAGGAAGGCGTCGGCCGCGCCCTGGAACTTGTGCAGGGTGGCGAGCGGGGTCTGGAACGCGTTCGCCCCGTCTCCGCCGAGGATCTGGATGCCGGCTCCCAGCCTGACGGATTCGAAGGCGTAATCGGCCTCGGCGCGCACATAGTCGACGTCGAAACCGGCCGGGTTGCCGGCATGCTCGCTCTGCCGGGCAAATTCGACGCGCCAGGACAGCGCCTCGCGCGCGCCGGCGAGGCGCGCCCCCCAGGTCTGCGAGGACAGGCCCGGCGCGTTGTCGAACTCCAGGACGAGAGCAAACAATGCGGCCTCGCCGAGCGGCGTGTCGATCGCGGCTTCGGCCAGATGGGAGTCGCTGTCGAACTCGCCGAGCGGATGGTCGTCGCCGAAGAGGCGGTGGACGGTGTCGATATAGGCGTAGCGCAGGCGGACGGGCAGGGCCGAGCCGCTGGTGAGATCGATGGCGTCGAAGGTCTGGCTGTTCTGGCGGAAGCCGACCGGGCCGACGAAGCGCTGATCGTCGAGCACGAGGTATTGCCGGCCGAGCGTGAGACCGGCCTTCTGCGCGTTCTCGTAGGAGATCTGCAGGCGATTGAGCTCGGTGATCTCCGGGTCCGCAATGACCGGAAAGCCGGGTGCGGGATCGACCGTGTCCGCGAAGTCACCGGCCAGGTGCAGGGTGTTCTCCGCCTCGATGAGGAGGGACAGCCCGTTCCTGCGGGGCGTCTCGAAGCCGAGCCGGGTGCGCAGGGTCAGGGCGTCGGCCTCCCGGGCGAAGCCGTCCTGGTCGACCTGCTCGTAGCGCAGGCGCACGTCGAGGATCAGGCCCTCGGGCAGGACCGGCATCGACGCTGGCTCGGCGGCGGCAAGGGCGGCGGAGAGGGCGAGAAGGGAAGCGGGCATGTGAAGCACTCCTTGTCCCGGGTTTTTCTCCGACTAGCCGGCGCCGGCCCTGCCCGTATTGCTCTGGCGCAAAAGGGGTGCGTCTGCGGCCTCGCGCCGCGCTGCATCCGCGCGTTTGCGCTGCGACAAGGACGCGCGCGCGACAGCGTGCGATGAGCGCTCCAGGCAGAGCTCGAAAGGATGGAAGCGATGGGACAGACCAATGGCGCGGTCGGCGCGAACGCCTATTTCCCCGGTCCGAAATCGGAAAACGAATCCTGGGTGCGCGCGGAATTCCAGGCGATCATCGACGACTGGTTCGACTGGCGCAAAGCCTATCGCGGGGACGATCCGCCGGCCCTGACGCCGGCCGAGCGGATGGCGCCCGATTTCCTGAAGGAGCGCGAGATCCTCGCCCAGGAACTCCAGAGGCTGAAGACCCTCATGCGGCGCGAGACCCCCACCTACTCGCCGCGCTATGCCGGCCACATGGTCGCCGAACTGACCCTGCCGGCCCTGTTCGGCCATTTCACCGCGCTGCTGCACAATCCCAACAACACCTCGAAGGAAGTCAGCCGGGTCGGCACCGTGATCGAGGCCGAAGCCATCGCCATGCTGGCGCGGATGATCGGCTTCGACCCGCAGCAGGCGCGCGGCCACTTCACCTCGGGGGGAACGGTGGCCAATTTCGAGGGCGTCTGGCGGGCCCGATACCGGCTCGATCACTGGCTCGCCCTGGCGCTGTGGATCGCCGAGCGCACCGGCGAGCCGCTCGACGTGTTCGGCGCGGCGCACATGGGCTGGGCCCGGTTCAAGGCGTTGGTCGACGAACATTCCCCGCAACAGGAAGAGTTGCGTGGCGCGAGCGCAGTCGCGGGCAACCCGGCCGATGTCTTCCGGCGCATCTCGAGGGCGAGCGGGGAGGACTATCTCGGCCCCGTCGTGCTGGTGCCGGGCAACAAGCACTTCTCCTGGCGCAAGGCCGCCAACGTGTTCGGGCTCGGCGAGGAGGCGTTCTGGAGCGTCGGACTGGACGAGGACGGCAGGCTCGATCTCGAGGACCTGGAACGCCAGGTCGGACGCGCCGCGCGGGCTCACCGGCCGATCCTCGCCGTCGTGAGCGTGGCCGGGACGACCGAGACCGGCGAGATCGATCCCGTCGACCGCGTTGCCGATCTCCTCGACCGCTGGCAGGCCGAACGCGGCTGGCGCATCTGGCATCATGTCGACGCGGCTTATGGCGGCTTCCTCTGCTCCATCCCCGGCGGGCCGCACGAGGACGTCCTCGAGGACGAGACGATCTCGGCGCTGCGCGCGGTCGCGCGCGCGGACTCCGTGACGCTCGACCCCCACAAGCTCGGCTTCGTGCCCTATGCCTGCGGCGCATTCCTTGTGCGCGATGCCGACCGCTATGCGGTTTCGGTGTTCGACGCGCCCTATCTCGAACGCCCGCATCTGGCCGACGATCTGTGGTCGGCGACCCTGGAGGGCTCGCGCAGCGCGGCCGGGGCGACCGCGGTCTGGCTGACCGGCAGGACGATCCGCTTCGAGCCCGACCGGTTCGGGGCGATCCTCGCCGGCACGGTGGAATCCCGGCTCGTCTTCCAGACCGCGATCGCGAGCGGGGTTTCCGATGCGCGCTTCCTGGAGCCGGCCGACACCAACATTCTGTGCTTCTCGCTCGGCCGGAAGGGCGAGGCGCTGTCACGATCCAACAGGAGGACGCAGGCGCTCTACGACGCGATCCGCCAGGGGGGCGAATTCTTCGTCAGCACCACGACGCTGAAGAGCCCGCACTATGCCGGGCAGATCGCCCGCCATGTCGCGCGCCATGGCGGCGAAGCCGATGCCGACAGCCTGGTGCTGATCCGCTGCGTGTTCATGAACCCCTACTGGGCCAGCCGGGACGTGCGCGAGCGCCTGATCCCGGAATTCATCGATTTCCTGAGGGCCTGCATCGCGAAGCTGGATTGAAGGGGGAGACCATCGGGAAGAAAGCCGCGGACCACCCGGTCCGCGGCTTGCTCTTTGGGTCCTGCCGCCCTGCCTAGAAGGCCGCGCTCACCCGGGCGTAGAGCCCGCGGCCGGCGCCCGGCAGGCGTTCGCCCAGCGCGACGTCGGCACCGGCGACCCGGTTATAGCCCGCGAGGTGGCGCTCATAGGTGTGGTCGAGCAGGTTCTCCACGCCGAGCGTGACGATCACGGTGTCGCGGGCATACCAGTCGAGGCGTGCCCCGAAGATGGCGTAGCCGGGGGTCTCCTGCTCGTCATTGGTCCGCGAGACCTTGTCCTGCTCGGCGACGAGCTGGCTCTCGAAGGTCAGCGCATAGTCGGGCTGTTCCCAGGTCACGTCGAGCAGGAGACGTGGCGGAGCGATGCGGTAGAGATCGTCATCGATGTCGCGCCGCTTGCCGCGTACGACACTGGCCACGCCGTCGATGCGCCAGTCGGTGGCGAACCGCCAGCCGAAATCGGCGTCGAGCCCGTAGAACTCCGCATCGACATTGGCAAAGCGCAGCGGTGTCGGATCGCCGTTCATCGCCGAGACCATCTCGGTGGGTGAGTCGATCACGCCGGGGGTGGCGTCGAAGGGCACGCCCTGGATGAAGTCGTCGACGCGCCGGTAATAGGCGGTCGGGCGCAGGTAGACGCCATCGCTGCGCCAGTCGAAGCCGGCTTCGACCGACCAGGCCGCCTCCGGGTCCAGGTCGAGATCGCCGACATAGGTGTTGCCGTCCGCCAGGCCCGCACTCATCGCGGTCGGCAGCCAGGCGAAGCGCTCGACATGATTGGGCACGCGGGTCTTGCGCGCGAGCGTCAGGCGCCAGGTCATCGCACCGTCTGCCTCGCGCCAGATGCGGGCCACCGCGTCCAGCGTCGTCTCGTCGCGATCGCGGTCGGCCATGTTGTAGGCCATGGCCAGCATGCGGGGCCCGGTGGGCAGGGCCGGGCCAAGGCCGGCCTCGCCGGCCGTTTCCTCGAACCGGTCCGCGCGCACGCCGAGCTCGGCTTCCAGCCCTGCGACTTCGCCGGTCCATTCCGCGAACACGCCGGTGCGATCGATCTCGATGTCCGGCAGGGTGTCGACGAAGAACAAGGGATTGTCCGGGTTCGTGATGCGTGCGGCGCGATCGGCCTCTTCGCGATCGAGACCGAACTCGAGGTCGCCGAGGAACAGCGGGACGCTGATGTCGATCGCGGCGGTGACGGCAGCGGCGGTGGCCCGCGTGAACCGGTACATCATAGGGTTCGCGTTGGGCCGCTGTGTGAAATTGTCCATGCCGTGATCGACATCGCTCCAGCCGATCGAGGCATCGACGAGGATCTCGCCGAACGTGCCCTCATAGGTCGCCCGGGCGATGTCGGTCTCCACGAAGCGGATATCCATCGCCAGCGGCGCGGTGCCCGTCGGCCCGGTATCCACGCGGCGATACGAAAGCGCGACCTCATGATCGCCGCCGCGGATCCCGCCGCCGACGCCATGGACGGTGCGCTCATGATGGCTGTTTGGAATATCGCCGCCGGCAAAGGCGATGTCGCCGCCTTCCTCGCGCGAGAACAGGGCCTCCATCCGGTGCCGGTCGTCCGCTCCGCCAGCGACGCCACCGACGGCGTAGGAGCCGTCCACGCTGCGCACGGACGCCATGGTGTCGGCGCTCCATGCGATCTCGTCGCCGGACGCGAAGTCCACCGATTTGAGGATGGCGTTCATGCCCCCGCCGAGACCGGGGCCGCGGCTGACCGGGGCGACGCCGCGGTCGACCTCGATGCGCTCGACCAGAGGCATGGGCGCGTAATGAAGCGGCGGGTCCATCAGGTTGGGGCCGCCCGAGAGGACCGAGGCCCCGTTGATGGTCACAGGTGCGCGTGGCCCGAACAGCCCGCGATACTGGACCTGGCCGGAGACCGCGCCATTGTCGATCAGCGCCGCGCCCGGAAGACGGGCGACGAGGCCGGCTGCGTCGGGGCCCAGCACCGGAGCCTGCTCGGGCGAGATCTCGGTCTCGGTATGGATGTCGATGTTCAGCCGGTAGCCGGTGACGACGATCACGTCGTGCGTGGCGGGCTGGGGTGCCGGCTGGCCGTGCTCGGCCATGGCCGGTGCGGTCAGCGCCAGAGCGCCTGCGGCGCCCGCGAGAAGTCTGGTCTTCAGTGTCATGGCGTTGCCCCCGCCTTGAGATGTGGTTTGTCTGACGTCTGGATAGAAAAGCGGCGGCGCGTCGGGGAGAGGGACACGCCGCCGCAGGCAGGAGGCCGGAGAGGGAGGGCCTCGCGGGTCTATTCGGTCCCGGCCTCGACGAGCTCGAAGAGGTCGTGGAAGCGTTGGTTGGCGCGGCCCGGGTGACGCACGGCGGCGGCTTCGCCCAGGTTGGGGGCCTCGCCGTCCCCGACCTTGATCAGGCCCACCATGCCGAGCCCGTAGTGGGGCAGGCACTTGATGCCGTAGACGCCTTCCTCGTCGAAGGTCACGGTGATCTCCTGGTTGATGCGGCCTTTGAAGGGCTCGGCCCCCTCGGGCAGCATGGTGAGGATGCTCTCCGCATTGTGGCTCGGCTCGGTCGGCAGGAAGGTGACGGTGTCACCGGGCGCGATCTCGAGATAGGCGGGTTCGAAGACCATCATCTGGCCGTCTTCGCCGCGGGTGAGCATATGGACCTGGTGGTCCTCTGCGAGCGCGGCGCCGGTCATCATGGTGGTGGCGAACAGCGAAGCCGCGAGGATCATCTGGAGTTTCATCGTCTTGGCCTTTCATTGAGGCTTGGGGGGAGGAGCGGAGGGCGGACGGGCCGCCCTCCTTCGAGTCGGGTGTTGCGCCTAGTGGCCGGCGAGATCGCTTTCGCCGTCGAGGGCGTGGAAGATCTCGTGGTTCTCTTCACCGGTGACCCTGAGGATGCCGGCAAGGCCGCGCTCGGCCCGCGACAGGGCGTGGTCGACCAGGATGAAGTCGCCGGGCACTTCGAGCTCGAAGTCCACCGCGACGGCACCGCCCGGGGCGACCGTGACCGTCTGGACGTCCTCGACCGGTTCGCTGGTCAGCGAGCCCATCGTGTAGACGCGGTCGAAGATCTCGCCGATCACGTGGAAGCTCGACGTCGCGTTCGGGCCGCCCACGCCGAAGAAGATGCGGACCGTCTCGCCGACCTCGGCTTCCAGCGGGGTGTTCATCAGAGCGCCCGCCGCGCCGTTGAAGACGTAGTATTCCGGATCCTCGTCGAGCAGCTTCTCGATGCTCTCGGTGTTGTGGCCGGGCGTGCCGAAGGCTTCCTCGGTGTAGATCTCGCCCTGCATCACGTAGAACTCGCGATCCACGGGGGGCAGGCCTTCCTCGGGCTCCACGATGATCAGCCCGTACATGCCGTTGGCGATGTGCGAGGCCACCATGGGCGTGGCGCAGTGATAGACGTACACGCCCGGGTTCAGCGCCTGGAAGAGGAAGGACTTGGTCTCACCGGGCGCCGCCAGCGAGGCCTTCGCGCCCCCGCCGGGGCCCGTCGCCGCGTGGAAGTCGATATTGTGCATCATCGTGCTGTCTTCAGCATTGGTGAGGCGGACTTCCACGGTGTCGCCGACGCGCACGCGCAGCACCGGACCGGGGACCTGGTTGTCGAAGGTCCAGTAGGTGTAGGTCGTCCCGTCGGCGAGCTGACCGACGACCTCGGTCGTTTCCAGCTCGACGAGGTGACGGCGCGGTTCGGTCCAGTCGACCGGCGGCGGCACGTAGTTCGGATCGGCCACGATGTTGACGACCTCGGCGTCGACGCCTTCATGAGCGCCGTGCTGGGCCATCGCGGCCGGGGCGAACATTGCCGCAGCGGCCACCATGGCGGTCGCGGTTCCGGCAAAGAGCGCGGTCTTGATGCTGCGGGTTTTCATGTCTGTGCCCTCCTTCTGAGCAACGTTTGATGATGTCTGTTTAGGGCGGGCGCGGCGGGGCTTTATTGCGCTGCGTCAAATCCCGTGAAGTTTGTGCAGTGTGGGTAGCTGCGCCGGGCCGACCATCTGACAGCTTCCACGGCGCTAGGTGCGGGAAAGCCTTGCTCCGCTTGCACGTTCCAGAAGGGAGTCAGTCGCAATTCTTCCGGTTTCGGCCAGATCGAGCATGTGGCAGGCGTGAAAAGGCCCCGCATCCGGTCAGGATGCGGGGCCTGCGCGCCGGAGGGTCCGGCGGGTTTCAGCCTGCGACCCGATCAGGGTGGTTAGAAGCGATCGCGCCCTTGAGATCGGCGGCGAGGTCGGCCGGCTCCAGCCCGTATTCGAGCGCGGCTTCGGTCACGGTCATGAACGGGGCCATGACGCAGCCCGGGCATGCCATGCGATGGGCGATGAAGACCGGCACGGTCTCCGGCCAGGAATTCATGACATCGGCGACGATGAGGGTTTCGAGATTGTCCGGCATGGGGCGCCTCCTTCATTCCGGGAGGCAGTCTGGCCCAGGCGAGGCCGGCCAAATTTGTCGCACCGCAAATCGACGGCAATTCAGGCCTGCTCGCTGATCTCCACCAGCCGGTGCGGGCGCTTGATGACGAGATGGCTGGAGCGCCGGCCCTCGATGATCCCTTCCTCGATCCAGGCCGACAGCGTGCGGCTGACCGTGTGCAGCGTCGTGCCGGTCATCTCGGCGAGATCCTGGCGCGAGAGCGGGAAGGGGATCTCCACGCCCGCCTGCGTCTTGCGGCCCGACTGGCCGGCGATCTTCAGCACGGTGGCCGCTATGCGGCGCTCGACCTGCTGGGTGGCGACCTGCTGCAGGCGCTCCTGCAACTCCTCGATGCGGCCGCCCATCATGTTCATCGCCTTCATCGCGAGGGCGGGATGGGCCTGGATCAGCTCCATCATGCGCGCGTGCGACCAGAGAAGCGCGCGCGTCTCTTCCACCGCCGTGGGGGTGGCGGGATAGGGAATCCCCCGCATCACGGCGACCGAGCCGACGAGGTCTCCCGGCCCCATGAAGCGCAGCACGACATTCTTGCCGTCCGGCGTGGTCTGGTCGAGCCGCAGGCGGCCCGAGGCCACTATATAATGCGTCGTCGCGTCGTCGCCCTGGCGGAAGAGCGCCTCGCCCTTGTCGAGCTTCTTCTCGCTGGCGGCCTCGGCGCCGGCCTCCAGCGCTTCGCGGGGAAGCCCGCCGAACAGGGTGGAGCGCTCGAGCACGCTCACTCTTGCAGGAATGTCCATCAAGGCCTCTCGGGGCTGGCGGCGCGGCGGGGATACCTCCCCTAGCCCGAAATACCCTGCGGGCCAAACCCGGCGAATTCAGCCGATTTGATCTCGCGCAAGTCGCCCCTGCCTGCCGCTGGCTATCACGCTCGCCGGAACCGCTCCCCGGGACGGGGTCGGCCGCAACTCTGCAGCGGAGGGAGAAGAAAACCATGCAGGACCGCTCCATACGAAAGATGGGCGTGCTCCTGGCCGTGATATTGATTGCCTCGTTCAGCGTCCTTGGATGGCTGGGCCGCGATCTCTACCGCCAGGCACCGCCGATGCCCGAGGCCGTCGTCACGACGCAGGGCGACGTCGTTTTCACCAGAGACGACATCCAGACGGGCCGTCAGGTCTACCAGTCCATGGGCGGCCAGCAGGTCGGCTCGATCTGGGGCCATGGCGGCTATGTCGCGCCGGACTGGTCGGCCGACTGGCTGCACCGCGAGGCGCTCGCCACGCTGAATGTCATGGCGCAGGAGGAGTACGGGCGAAGCTGGTCCGAACTCGATGAAGGCGCACAGGCGCGCCTGCAGCAGCGCTTCCAGCACGAGATCCGGGAGAACACCTACGATCCGCAGACCGGCCACATCGTCATAAGCCCGCAGCGGGCCGAGGCGATCGCCGAGGTCAAGCCGCACTATGCCGACCTGTTCGGCAACGGCCATGCGCTCGAAGGCCTGCGCGAGGACTACGCCATCGCCAACAACGCCATTCCCGATCCGGAACGGCGCGAGGCGCTGACCGCCTTCTTCTTCTGGGCGAGCTGGGCGACGGTGACCGAGCGTCCGAACGATACGGTCAGCTACACCAACAACTGGCCGCACGAACCCCTGGTCGGCAATGAGCCGTCCGCGCCGAACGTGATGTGGTCCATCGCCTCGGTGATCCTGCTGATCGCCGGTATCGCCGCCCTGACCTGGTGGCATGCCGGGCGCAAGGAGGAACCGGCCCCGACGCCGCCGGCCGAGGACCCGCTCGCGGCGCTCAAGCCGACGCCGTCGATGAAGGCGACGCGGAAATATTTCTGGGTCGTCGTCGCCCTGTTCCTTGCCCAGATCGGGCTCGGGGCGATCACGGCGCACTACGCGGTGGAGGGCCATGATTTCTACGGCATCCCGCTGTCCGAGATCCTGCCCTACGCCGTCACGCGGACCTGGCACACCCAGCTCGCCATCTTCTGGATCGCGACCGCCTGGCTCGCCACCGGTCTCTATCTCGCCCCTGCGCTCGGCGGGCGGGAGCCGAAATTCCAGAAGATCGGCGTGGACGTGCTGTTCGGCGCCCTGCTGGTCGTGGTCCTCGGCTCGATGGCCGGCGAGTGGCTCGGTGTTCAGCAGTATTTCGACCTCGACATGAATTTCTGGTTCGGTCACCAGGGCTGGGAGTATGTCGATCTCGGCCGCTTCTGGCAGATCCTGCTGTTTGCCGGACTCATGATCTGGCTCGTCCTGATGGGACGTGCGCTCTGGCCGGCCCTGAGAAAGCCGGGCGAGGGCCAGCCGCTGACGATCATCCTCTTCCTGTCGACGATCGCCATCGGCCTGTTCTACGGCGCGGGTCTGACCTGGGGCAAGCACACCCACCTGTCGATGATCGAGTACTGGCGCTGGTGGGTCGTCCACCTGTGGGTGGAAGGCTTCTTCGAGGTCTTCGCGACCGCGGCCATCGCGCTCCTGACGGTCAAGCTGGGCCTTCTGCGCAGCCGCACCGCCAACCATGCAGTGCTGTTCGCCACGATCATCTTCCTGACCGGCGGGGTGCTCGGCACGCTGCACCACCTCTACTTTGCCGGCACCACGACCCCGACCCTCGCGATCGGTGCCGTGTTCTCGGCCCTGGAAGTGGTGCCGCTCGCCCTGATCGGTCACGAGGCGCTGGAGAACTACCGCATGACGAAGGTGGCCAAGTGGGTGAAGGCCTACAAGTGGCCGATCCTGTTCTTCGTCGCGGTCGCGTTCTGGAACCTCGTCGGGGCGGGCCTGCTCGGCTTCATGATCAACCCGCCGATCTCGCTCTACTACGTGCAGGGCCTGAACCTCACGCCGACGCACGGCCACGCGGCGCTGTTCGGGGTGTACGGCTTCCTCGGGATCGGGCTGATGCTGTTCTGCATGCGCGGCCTGTTCGCCAGGGAAGGCTGGTCGGACCGGATGCTCGCCTGGAGCTTCTGGCTCCTCAATGGCGGCCTGGCGATGATGGTGTTCATGAGCCTGCTCCCGGTCGGGATCATCCAGGCCCACGCCTCGATCACCGAAGGCTTCTGGTTCGCCCGTTCGCCCGAGGTGGTGCAGTCGCAGCTGGTCCACTTCTTCGTGTGGATGCGGGTGCCGGGCGATATCGTCTTCTCGGTCGGGGCCGGCGTGCTCGCCGTCTTCGTCGCGAAGCTCGCCTGGACCGGGTTCCGCGGCCAGAAGAAGACCAAGCCGATACCGGTCGCAGCCCCGGCCGAGTAGTCCGACGCCCGGCGGGCGGGTCTTGCCCCCGTCCGCCCGCCCGCCGGGTTCACCCGGGACGGCTCCGGAGTTCGCTCCGGGGCCGGACCGGCCTCAAGCGACAGGGCAGGGAGATCGACATGAACACGTCCCAGACCTTTTTCGCCTGCATCGGGATCCTGCTCCTGCCCGTGGCCATTGCCGGGATCGCGCTGCCCTTGCTGCCGGGTACGCCGGTGCTGATCCTCGCGGCCTTCTGCATGGCCAGAGCGTCACCCGATCTCGAGGCCTGGCTCCTCGAGCACCCGCGTTTCGGCCCGCCGATCCGGGCCTGGCGCGCCCGCGGCGCGATCGCCTGGGGTGCCAAGATGGCCGCGACCGGGGCGATGGGGATCTCGTTCGTCTGGATGCTCGCATCCGGCGCGCCGCTGGCGGGTAAGCTTGTCGCCGCAGGGGCCATGCTCGCCGCCGCCGGCTTCATCTGGTCGCGCCCCGATGCCTAATCGGCAAAGGCCAGGAGTTCGGCCAGCGCGTCGCTGCGCCGCGATATGTCGGCCAGCGTGACGGTGTCGAGTTCGGCGAGATAGGCCTGCACCGCCCGGTTCAGCACGCCTTTCAGGCCGCAGGCCGGCGTGATCACGCAGGCGTTCTCCGGCTTGAAGCATTCGGCCTGGGCGAAGCTGTCTTCCATCTTGCGCACGACATCGCCGACGACGATCTCGCTGGCCGGCCTTGCGAGCTTCAGCCCGCCGCCACGCCCGCGCACCGTCTTCAGGAAGCCCTTCTCGCCGAGCCCGCGCACCACCTTCATCAGGTGGTTCTTCGAGATGGCGTAGGCCGAGGAGATTTCCTCGATCCGGCACAGCCCGTCCGGCGCGACGGCGGCGTAGATCAGGACGCGCAGGGCGTAATCGGTGTGAGCGGTCAGGCGCATCTCTCTCTCCGGCCGGGCGTTTCGGGACCATCGCTTAGCCCGCCCGGTGGCGGATTGCCACAGGAGCGGGGATTTCCGCTTCTCAAAGAGGCATATTTAGTGCATCTTTTTCTCGTCGCCACAATCTGTTGATTCGAGGAGAAGCTCTGATGCTCGATCTGCCACCGGTTTCCGAAGTCCGGACCCGCCCTGCAACATCCGTGAGGAAGACATCCGTCGACGTCGCCCATGCGGTCGAGGAATATGTCGGCCGCGCCGACTGGCGCATCAAGGCGAACGCCAACCAGGGCTATTCGCTGGGCGGCCTGATCCTCAACGTCGCGGGCAAGGTGATCGCCAACTACTGGCTCGACGAGGTCTACCCGGCCGCGATCGGACGCGCGCACCGCGAGGCCGACATCCACATCCACGATCTCGACATGCTCTCGGGCTATTGCGCGGGCTGGTCGCTGCGGACGCTGCTCAACGAGGGGCTCAACGGCGTGCCGGAAAAGGCCGAGGCCGGTCCCCCGAAGCACTTCACCGTCGCCCTCGGCCAGGCCGTGAACTTCCTCGGCGCGCTGCAGAACGAGTGGGCCGGCGCCCAGGCCTTCTCCAGCTTCGACACCTACATGGCGCCCTTCGTGCGCGCCGATGCGCTCGGCTACGAGGAGGTTCGCCAGGGCATTCAGGAATTCGTCCACTCCCTCAACGTGCCCTCGCGCTGGGGCACGCAGACCCCCTTCACCAACCTGACCTTCGACTGGGTCTGCCCGGACGACCTGAAGGACCAGGTTCCCCTGATCGGCGGGGTGGAGGCCGATTTCACCTATGGCGAGCTGCAGGCGGAGATGGATCTCATCAATCGTGCCTTCATCGACGTGATGACGAGCGGGGATTCCAAGGGGCGCGTCTTCACCTTCCCGATCCCGACCTACAACATCACCACCGACTTCCCCTGGGAGAGCGAGAACGCGAAGGCGCTGTTCGAGATGACGGCCAAGTACGGCCTGCCCTACTTCCAGAACTTCATCAATTCCGACATGACGCCGGGCCAGGTGCGCTCGATGTGCTGCCGTCTGCAGCTGGATCTGCGCGAGCTTCTCAAGCGGGGCAACGGCCTGTTCGGCTCGGCCGAGCAGACCGGCTCGATCGGGGTGGTCACGGTCAATTGCGCCCGGCTGGGCTATCGCTTCGCCGGCGACTGGGACGGGCTGATCGCCGAGCTCGACCGGCTCCTGGAACTCGGCCGCGACAGCCTGGAGATCAAGCGCGCCTATATCCAGCAGCTCATGGACCAGGGGCTCTTCCCCTACACGAAGCGCTATCTCGGAACGCTGCGCAATCATTTCTCCACGCTCGGGGTCAACGGGCTCAACGAGATGGTGCGCAACTTCACCCATGACGAAGACGACATCACGACGCCCGAAGGCGAGCGGCTCACCCTGGCCCTGCTCGACCATGTGCGCGGGCGCATGCTCGAATTCCAGGACGGGACCGGGCACATGTACAATCTGGAAGCCACGCCCGCGGAAGGCACGACCTACCGCTTCGCCAAGGAGGATCTGAAGCGCTTCCCCGGCATCCTGCAGGCCGGCTTCGAGGGGGCGCCCTACTACACCAACTCCTCCCAGCTTCCCGTCGGCCATACCGACGATCCGTTCGAGGCGCTGACCCGGCAGGATCCGATGCAGACCCGCTATACCGGCGGCACCGTGCTGCATCTCTACATGAGCGAGAAGCTGAGTTCGGCGCAGGCCTGCCGCACGCTCGTCCAGCGCGCCCTGTCGGGCTTTCGCCTGCCCTACATCACGATCACGCCGACCTTCTCGATCTGCCCCACGCACGGCTATCTCGCCGGCGAGCATCACCAATGCCCGAAATGCGAGGCGGACGGAAAGGAGCAGGCCTGCGAGGTCTGGACACGCGTGATGGGCTATCACCGGCCCGTCTCGGCGTTCAATCCGGGCAAGAAGAGCGAGCACGAGGAACGCACCCATTTCGAGGAAAGCCGTGCCCGTCTCACCGCATGAGCTCCTCGCGGAAGATCTGAGGGTGGGCGGGCTCGAGCCCTTCTCCACCCTCGACTTCCCCGGCCGGCTGGCGGCCGTGGTCTTCTGCCAGGGCTGCCCGCTGCGCTGCGGCTATTGCCACAATCCGGAGCTCATTCCGCCGCAGGCCGAGGGGCTCGTGACGTTTGGCGACGTCCTCTCGGTGCTGGACAGCCGCAAGGGCTTCCTCGACGCGGTCGTCTTCTCCGGCGGCGAGCCGCTTGCCCAGGCCGCGCTCCTGCCGGCAATCGAGGCCGTGAAGGCGCGCGGCTTCGCGGTGGCGCTCCACACTGCAGGCACTTCGCCGAAGCTTCTGGAGAAGGTCCTGCCCCATCTCGACTGGGTCGGCTTCGACGTGAAGGCGCCCTTCGAGGGCTATGAAGGCGTCACCGGCGTGGCGAAGGCGGGCGGCAAGGCGCGCGCCTGTCTCGAGCTGCTTTCGCGTTCCGGCATCGCCTTCGAGGTGCGCACCACCGTATGGCCCGAGCGTCTCGGCGCGGCTGACATTCGCGCGATCGCGTTTGCCCTGGAGCAAAACGGGGTATCCCGCTTCGTGCTCCAAGAGACTCGAACGCCGGACCGCAAGCCCTGGCCCGGCCCTGGTGCGCTCGACGATGCGGCCCTCATGGCCGAACTCGCCGGGCGGTTCGAAGATTTCGAGGTGCGCCGTGCTCAATCCTGACAAGTCCGCCCTGAGGCGGGCCATGCCCAAAGATCCGATCGCCGCCCGCCGCGAATATGCCGGCCCGGCCCTGTTCAGCTACGGCTTCCGCCCCTTCTTCCTGTTCGGGGCGCTGTGGGCTGCCGTGTCGCCGCTGCTGTGGATGCACGCCTATGCCGGGGGCGATGCCATGGTCGGCGCCGCCCCGGCGCTCGCCTGGCATGTCCACGAAATGCTGTTCGGCTTCATCGCCGCCGTCGTCGCCGGCTTCCTCCTGACCGCGGTGCCGAACTGGACCGGCCGGCTGCCCGTCATGGGCTGGCCGCTCGCAGGCCTGTTCGTCCTCTGGGCGACAGGGCGGGCGGCGATGGTGTTCTATGACGAGCTCGGCCTGGCCGCGGCGGCGATCGACAGCGCCTTTCTCCTCGTTCTCGTCGGCCTGCTGGGCCGGGAGGTCGTGACGGGAGGCAATGCCAAGAACATCCCGGTCGTCGTCTTCGCCAGCCTGTTCGCGCTCGCCAATGTCGGCTTTCACGCAGCACTCGCGCTCGGACTCGACTGGCGTCCGGCGCAAGGCGTCGCGATCGCCGTTATCGCCATGCTCATCGCCCTGATCGGCGGGCGCATCGTGCCGAGCTTCACCCGCAACTGGATGGTCCAGCAGGGCAAGGACCACCTGCCCGCGCCGATGGGCCTGTATGACCGCGCGAGCCTCCTGGCTCTGGGCCTTGCCCTGATCGTCTGGATCTCGCTGCCCTTCGACTGGTTCACCGGCGCGCTGCTGCTCATCGCAGGCGCCATGCATGCGGTCCGGGTCCTTCGCTGGAAGGGCTGGAGGACCGGCGCCGAGGCGCTCGTCTGCATCCTGCACGTCGGCTACGCCTGGCTGCCGCTGGCGCTCGTCCTGATGGGCGTGGCCATGATCGCCCCCGGCCTGGTCCCCGCGAGCGCGGCGCTTCACGCGCTGACGGCGGGTGCGATGGGCACGATGACGCTCGCGGTCATGACCCGCGCCAGCCTCGGCCATACCGGGCGCGAGCGCAAAGCCGACCTGTGGACCGGCGCGATCTACGCCCTCGTCGTCCTCGGTGCCCTGATCCGCGTTGCCGCGCCCATAGGTCTGGGCCAGGCGCAGTTCGCCGCGCTCGGTGTCTCTGCCGCGCTCTGGAGCGGGGCGTTCGCCCTCTTCGTCGTCCGCTACGGGCCGATCCTCGCGGCCCCGCGACGGGGAGGCGCCTGAGCCGTCAGGCCGCGTGCGCCCGGACGCGGTTGTGCACGCCCATGAAACATGCAATAAAAATGCATCTAAAAATCTGGCGTTCTCTCGCCGCCGGATCAGGCCATCTCGCGAAGGAAACACCCGACATGACCGGCAAGTCTCTGGGAATGGCGCTCGTCACGCTTGCGGGCGTGGCGATCAGCGTCGTGTTTCTCGTGTTCGCCGGGAAGCTGCTGCCTGCCGTCGAGATGGGCGTGCACGGCTGGGCCGCCCTCGTCCTGGGCACCGCTCTGAGCTTCCTCGTGGGCGGGGGGCTCTCCGCGATCCTCGTGATCGGCCGGCGCCGGGGCTATGACGAGGCCGCTCACGACCTCTACAGGGCCCGCTTCGAGACCGATCCGGACACCGACCGGGACCACCCGCGCGGATAGGCGCAGTCCCGTCCGCAGGGGTGAATGGTGTGTGGTCGAGGCATGCGCTAACGGGTCTCGGCAATACTGCGAAAGCACTCACGCAGCCTACGCTGGCGCCATGACACGGGGGATTTTCTACATCCCGGTGGCCCAGAAACGGGGTCAAGCTCAAGCCCCGACCCGACGGAACCATTTCCCTTTCTCAGAAGGACTTTTTTGATCGGGTTCAGGCATGGATTATCTGGCAGCGCGCCGGGTTCGTGATAGGCTTCGCCACGCAGCTCGGGAGGGTCGGATGGTCGGTTCAGTTGCACTTATACTGGTCACAATGGCGCTGGCAGGCTCAGATGTGGGGAACCCGGCGCCCTTTGAGGTTCAGGGCTTTCGCTCGCAGATCGACGTGGAGATCGCCGCGCCCGTCGAGACCGTCTTTGACGCGGCGACCGGCGACGTAACCGGATGGTGGGACCACAGCTTTGCCGAGGACCCGGCCGAGATGGTGATCGAGCCCCTCTTCGGCGGACGGTTCTATGAGCGCTTCTCGCAGGACGGCGCTGACGGCGCGCTCCATGCCACCGTCATCTATGTCAATGCCCCCTCGCAGCTTCGCCTGGATGGGCCGCTTGGCCTGAGCGGGCGGGCCGTCGACCTCGTGACCACCTGGACCCTGCAGCCGAGCGAGGCCGGCACACTGTTCACGGTCGACCTCTCGATGGCCGGAGAGATAGACCCGCCGCTCGCCGAGGCGGTGACGCGGGTCTGGGATCATTTCATTCGCGAACGATTGAAGCCCTATGTCGAGAGCGGGTGCCATCTTGCGCCGGATGAACCCTGCGAGGTCTTCGTCGAATAGACATTTGGAGGCGGGAATGGCGGATATTCCATCCGCCTACTCTCGTTTCGAGCGTCACGATCTCTCAAGCAGAAGCATCCGCAGAGCCCTCCCGGCGAAACCCAACGCCTACTGGAACCTCATCTCCTTCGGTAAACAGCTCGGTTACGACAAGAAGCGCGCTGGCGAAGGCTACTGGGTGGCGTGGTTCCGTACCAAGGCGGGCGGATTCAGGCAGAAGCGTATCGGCACCGCGAATGACACAGCGACTGCGACGGGATCGAGGTGCTGTCCCACGAACAGGCTATCGACGCTGCCAAATGCTGGTTTGGGGAGCCCACGCAGTCCTCCATAGCAGTCGAGCGCCGCGCGCCTGGCCCTCGGCGGGAATTGATCTACTGTCCCGTCGGTGAGGAGTTAACCGTCGCGCATGCGCTCGAGGATATGATCGAGTGGAAGTGGCTCACCAATGCGGGCAGCGATGTCGAGGTCTCGATCAGCCTCGTCAACCACCATGTCCTGCGCCGGATCGGTACTTTGTCTGCGAATGACGTCGCGGGCAGAACGGCCAGAAGGCTCATCCAGGATATCGGCGAAACCCCTCCTAGAACCGAGGTTAACGAAGCCAAGCGGCCTATAGTGTTCCTTAGCTCCGACGAGTTACGCAAGCGAAGTAAAACTGCAAATGCCGTCTCGAGCCTGATGCGTCAAGCGCTCTATCTTGCCTGGGAAGAAGGACTCAGGTCACAATATTACCGGGCAGAATTCAACATCTATGTGATGGTCTGCGCCAAGACTGGTATCTGCTCCCAAGAAATATGACCTCGCGGTGTGTTGCTATCCGGAGTATTATCACGCCGTCCCGCAAGTGAAGGGTGAAGGCTTGGCGGAGTTCAGCGAGCAAAGCGCGCTGCGTGAGGGGCTGTCGCGCTTTCGGTGGTCCGAGGGCGTAGTGGGCTGGGCGGCTGGGCTCGGTCTTCCCGGGCTTGTCATCCTGGCGGCCTTGTTGATTCCCCCGATACCCGGCTCCCTTTCAGCTCAGCGTGTGCCCCCGCACACCATCGGCTGGATCGAGGCGAGCTGGGATCTCTTCCCGCGCCACCACACCAGCAGAGAATCGCTCCGCGCGCCACGGAATCTGCCCGCTAGTGGAGATCGAAACGTTCAGCTATTCTTTTTCTGGCAAGACAGCGATACGGGTCCACCACCCGCCCGCTTGTTTCTTCCCGCCGTCTCCGGCGCCAGTGAACTCTACGTGAACGGGGCTCCGATATTCGCCGAGCCGATAGCCTCCGCCCCGCATATCGCGCACGCCGGCTCGCGCGCCGAACTCTGGTCACTTCCGCCCGAGTTCTTCGGTCCGGGCCGCGACCGGATCGATCTCGTGCTCTCGCAAAGCTCGGGCCGGGCCTCGGCGGGGGGCATCTTCATCGGGTCCGGAGACATCTTGTCACCTTTGATGGATCGCTATCAGGGCCGGAGCCTTTTCGCCCGGCACGCACTGATGCTTCTCTCCATTATAGCAGGCCTTCTGGCGCTGACCTACGCGGCCCTGGCGGGCAAGTCGCGGACTCACGTTCCAGCCGGGTTCGCCGCGCTCGCCTTGAGCGCACGAACCGCATGGTCGGGCCCTGACGCACAGGAAATGGCCGGCGCGCTCTGGTGGGTCGCCGACAAGGCGATGCTCGGCCTCGTTCTGCTGCTACTTGCCCGAAGCCTGCAGCCACGAGCCGCGATCCGTAGTCCCGCTCTCGGTGCGGCCGCCCTTTTCGCGCTCGCCCTTGTACTCGCCCCCCGGCAAGTCGAAATTGCCTGGTGGCTGTCCGCCCTTGCCTTGATGACTTGCGCGATCCCAGCCGGCATCACTGTCGCGAGGAGCATTCCCGGCCCGCTCGAACTCGCGACGCAGCCGGCTGCCGGGGTGCAGGCCGTCATGCTCGGGGTTCTCCTGGGGGTGATTTCGGCCGCTCTGCTGGCGGGTCTCGGGCTGACCCCCTCGTGGGCGACACTGGTGAGCGAGACAGGATACGCGATCGGCGCGCTCGCGCTCTGCGTAATCCTCGCGGGATATGCGGGCGCCAAGTGCGTACACCAGATCGCGGCGATCGTTCGCACCCAGTTCGATCTCTCCAGGCTCGTCCGGATGCAGCGCGAGGAGCTGGATGCCAAATCCATCGCGCTCCAGAACGAGATGCGCCAGCGCGCCGTGCTGGAAGAGCGCCAGCGGCTCGTGCGTGACATGCACGACGGCGTCGGCGGTCAGCTCATGTCGCTTCTCGCCCGGGTCCGCGCCGGCCGGGTCGGCCCCGACCGTATCGAGCCGGAGCTGGTGACCAGCCTCAATGATCTCCGCCTGATCGTGGACTCCCTCGACAATGCGGGAGACACGCTTGACACCGCTCTGGCGACCTTCCGCGGGCGCGCGCGCGCCCAGCTCGAAGCCGCCGGGATCGCCCTGCACTGGAACCAGCCCGGCGTTCTTCAGATGGTCGTCGACAATCCGCGCAAGATTCTCCACATCTACCGCTTCCTGCAGGAGGCGGTGACGAACGTCATCCGGCACGCACGGGCGAGCCGGCTCGATGTCGAGGTGCGGTGCGAGAACGGCGAACTGATCTTCACGCTCCGCGACGACGGCATAGGCTATCGGCCGCCTGCTCAAGGCGAGGGGCGTGCCGGCAAGGGAGTCTCCAACATGGAGCATCGTGCCCGTCAGCTGGACGGAACGTTGCGGATAACGGCTCTCCAGCCAGGGGCGGGAACGGAGGTCGAACTCGCCATACCTTCACCCGCAATCCTGCCGTCCTGATGGAGCTCATTCGTCTGAGGCTATCAGGCCGAGCGACCGCGCCTCGAAGATGGCCTCCGCGCGAGAATGAACACTGAGCTTGCGGTAGATCGCCTTAACGTGATCGCCGACCGTATGGGAGGAAATGGAAAGAACCTCCCCGGTTTCGCGGTAGGAGAGACCCCGGGAGAAGAGCCGCAAGATCTCCGCTTCGCGCGTGGTCAGCGGACTGGCGGGCCCCGCCGAGCCGGCGGAGCTGGAGGCCGGCTCCCGCTTGATGAGTTCCAACAGGTAGGTCGCGGCCTGCGGGCTTATCGGAGACTCCCCGGCGAGAGTCATCTCGATGGAGCGGCGCAGCTGGTCGGCCGGCGTGTCCTTCAGGAGATAGCCGTCCGCGCCCGCATGAAGGGCGACGAGCACGCTCTGGCGGTCGCCCAGCACGGTCAGGATCAGGGTGCGCGCGTCGCATTGACGCTTGAGTTCGGCCACGAAGTCGAGCCCGCTGCCATCGGGCAGCTGCAGATCGACCAGCGCGAGGTCGCACGCTTGCGTGCGGCACGCCGCGACCGCTTCGGCCACCGTGCCGGCGCTGAACGCCACTTCCAGTCCGCTCGCATGATTGACGATGGTCGCGAGATACCCGCGAAGGTCCGGGTCATCCTCCAGGATTGCGATCCGGCGGTTCGATCCGGCCATGCCTCACCTCGTCCAGCAGGTGGAATAGGGCTGACCCATGATGTCGACCCAGACTCGGCGGGCCTCGTCACCAAGCCCGCCGAATGCGGACAACCGTCCGGGGCGCAGCCCGTCGTGATAACGGGCCGTGCGCCACCCCTCGCCGAACTGGCCGGAACAATAGGCATCAGCTTCTGAAATCGTGCGGAAGCTGTCGCCGCGCACGTCCGGCGTCGTGGCGATGACCCCGCCGCTCCAGTCGAATTCATAGGTGCTTCGCGCCTCTGCGCCCGCCGGGACCGGTGAGCCAAGATCGAAGAAGCAGAGCAAGGGTTGCGCCGTCTCGCACGGCGTGTCTCCGAGATAGGGGTCGCAGATATAATGGTCACCCTGCCACTCATCGCAGCCCAGCGCGCTGGCGCCCGTGCTCGATCGGCGCCAGTTGCTATTGAGGACCAGCGAGACACCCTTTTCCCGGGGCGGCTCTTCGCACACCGCGACACCGATGAAATCCACCGCCGTATCATCACCGATCCAGACATCGAGAATCTGAACGCCATCGCCGCTGCGCACATAATCCAGGATCGTATTGAGATCCCCATCGAGATGGAATGCGCGGGGTTCCTCATGTGTCGCGGACCGATAGCGTTGCAGCCTCAGTTCTTCGAACCGGGCCGAGTGGAGATCACCCTCGATGGTCCAGGTTCCTTCCTCGGCCATCGCCGTCAGCCGGTGCATCGAAACGGTCGGAGACCGCTCGCCCGCCCTGAACGGCGAGACATCCCCGATGCTGAGGGTGTCGGTGCCGTTGCCTGAAACCGGACGCAGGCGCGTGACGAAGACCCCGCTCGAGATATTGCTCGGCAGTTCGAAATAGTCTGAAAGAATGCGGTCGGCCTGAACCTGATCATAAGGGCCGAAGGCGACCGAACGCGTGCGTTCGTTTTCGAGCCTGGGATGCAAGCGTCCGAACTCGCGGCCCTCGATCGAGAATCCGTCCTCCACGCCGCGCACGAAGATTTGCTTGGTCTCGGCGCGGTGGCACGGGAAATCCTGCAGGATGGCCATGCCAGGCTGAGCAGGACCGTCCGGCTCCGCGTCCGCGGAGACGGGTCGCAGGGCGAGCGGTAACGCAAAGCCGAGCGCAACAAGCGCCAGGCACAGGCCGATGAAGCTCCCCCAGGCAAACACGCGCAGGCGCGCCATTGCCGGTCCCCTGTCCTGCTCCTCCCGCGGAAACTCTACTTCAGGCTCCCGGGAATGGCTATTCTGGCGTTGTTTCGCCGTCATCGACGGGTACCCAGCAGGTCGCGCCGCCGGATACGTCCACCCAGGCGCGCTGCTCGTCGTCACCGAAAAAGCCGTAGGCGCGGAAATTGACCGCGCGGCCCGACTCGATGGAGAGGGCCTGCCAGCCCGGCCCGAACTGCTGCTCGCAATAGCCGTGCGCGTCCTGCGCCGTTGCGAATGCGTTTCCCGTCACCTCCGGGGTCGTCGCGATCACACCGCCCAGCCAGATCGTGTTCTCACCCCCGGGGGCAGGGAGCGCGGAGCGGGCACTTCCATGTCGTTGAAGCAGATCAGGGGCCTCGCCTGCGAGCACGCCGTGTCGCCCCGGTAGGGATCGCAGCGTTCGCCGTCCCCGCCTTCGCACCCGATCGTTGACACGGCCGTGACCGGATCGCGGTGCTTGTAGGCGAGCGTGGTGCCGCGCTCGGCGGAGGGCTGCGGCTGCCGGGTTTCGCTATGAACGGAACCCGGCGACATCGCAAGCACCAGGCCCGCCACGCAGAGTACCGGCATGGTGAATTTCATCGTCATCCAGTCTCACTCGGTCCGCTCGATCCTGCTGGCTAGAGGCCCGCAGCACCACCCCCAACATTCGGGATATCAACCGCGACCGACATTCCGTCCGTAGTCCCTTTACTCCCCCATACTCGGGATACGCGGCCGGACTTTCTTCGACCAGACTTGCCTTCGCGAGGGGTGGGCTTGCCCCGCTTTAATTCGGAGGAAGAAATGAGACTTCTAAAAGCTGCTGCGGCCGCGCTGACATGCTTGTCGGCAATGCCGATCGCAAGTGCCGCCATCGCGCAGGAATGCACACCGCCGCCGGACGACATGCTGTTCTGGTTCGCACAGGATGGGCAGATGTCCGAACTCATCGGCAACCGGACCGCGAACGGCGTTGGATCGCCGGGCCAGCCGGCCGATCCCTGGTCGAATGCGTCCGCGGCGCTCAGCGTCACGCCGGGCAACTCCGTGGAGTTCGCCTCGGACGCCGGAATGCAGGTCGGCGCCGGCGATTTCACGGTCGATGCGTGGATAAGGACCAGTCAGAGACGCGGCGTCCTGCCGATCGTCGACAAGCGCAACCGCGATACCGCCGGCTACATGTTCTATGTCCATGACGGCCGGATCAGCATGCAGACCCACCTTCCCAACGATTCATACAATGTCGAATCCCAAACCGGCGTTGCGAACGGGGAGTGGCGTCACGTCGCGGCAACGATTCATCGGCGCGAACGCGCCGTACGCCTCTATGTCGATGGCCAACTCGTTCATACCGGCAGTCACATGGTTCCGGCCGGCGCGAGCCTCGACAACAACGTTCCACTCAGAATTGGCCGGGGCGGCTATGATGAGCGGGGCAGCTTCGATGTCGACGAGGTGGAGCTGTTCGACCGAGCCCTGTCGCCCAACGAGATCGCGGCTCTCGCGCGCGCACCGAAGTGCAAACGCGCCGAGCCCCCTCGAGGCTACGACCTTACCATCAGCAAGGAGCCGGTGGATGCCGAGGACGGCTGGCAGATCGGCACCCAGCAGTCGTTCGAGATCGTCGTCCAGAACCAAAGCGGATCGGCCTCCTTCCCGAACGGCGCGATCGTGGTGCAGGACAATGTTCCGGCCAATTTCTCGCCTTATTCGGTGTCCTGGCCGCAAGGAAGCGGCTGGACCTGCCAGGGCGGCGGATTCCCCTGCACCTACGAAGCCGTCTCGCTCGGCGCCGGCGATACCCTGCCGCCGCTGACGGTGACCGCCACGGTCGGAGCCGGGGACGTGGTCTCCAATTGCGCGAGCGTGCGGGCAAGGCTCGAGGGCGAAACCAACCGCCGCAACAACGAGGATTGCGCCCGCGTGGTGTTGCACGATCGCCCCGTCGTTCCGCCGGTGTCCGATCCGTGCTGCCCGCCGGGAGGTGGAGCCGAGGTCGCGTCAGTCTTCCAGCCGATCGGAACCGGAGACGCCGATGACCCCCGGCTCTATCGTTACATGCCTTCGCTCAATCCAGGATACGGCCAGATCATGCAGGCCTATGCCGACTACGTCATCTTGGCGAACGGCGGCATTTCCAGCATGCGAGAGACATATTCGCTGAAGAGTGGCGGCAATACGATCCAGACCGGGATCATCACATACCAGAACGGAAGCAGTTCGGCGTCCGGGACCTTCTTCACCATTCCGCTTCAGGTGAACACCACCTATCGCATCGAGCGCACGGTCACCTTCCATGGCGCGAACGGTCAACTCGTCGAGTTCCATGACCGCGAAGAATGCGGTCCTCGCGGGATAGAATTCGTGCTGACCATGACCTACTTCCGCACCGCCGGGGAAGACCAGCCCAGCGAGAGAGCTGTCTTGAGACTCTCCTACGACGGTGTCACGCGCGATGTGCCCTTCCAACCGAGGCACTGAGCGACGGAACGCTCTATCTTCCCACCTTCCGGGCGGCCGAAAGGCCGCCCGTTTTCTTTCGACGGTGCTATCCGTCCCGGCTGCACTCCCCAATTCATGGGATCGGCGCGTCTCTCGATCAGGGCCATGCTAACGCGATCGGCGCACTTGCGCCGGCCGCAGGACGAAGGACGATCGCCATGCACATGCTCATCAGCGCTGCTGCCGCGTGCTTATTGGTCTCAACGCCCTGTGCTTCGGCACAGGTCCTGTTCGATCTCGACACGCTCGACGGGACGAATGGCTTTCGCATAGATGGCCAGGCGGCCGGCACCCGGTTCTCGACCGGCCATTCCGGCATCGGCGATTTCAATTGCGACGGGCGCGACGACTGGGCCGTTTCCTCCCTCGATCACGGCGTCCGCGTCTTCTTCGGCCAGGCCGCACCCTTTTCCCACCCGCTGCCTGCGGACGGCTTCGCACTGGCGCCCGGTTTCGTCATCGAGGGCGTCGCAACGGGCAATGTCGTCAGTGGAGCGAACAGCGGCGAGAACGTTGTGGGGCTCGGCGACCTGAATGCCGACGGCTGCGACGACTTCGCCATCGGCCTGCCCGCCCATGACAGCCGCAATGGCGCTGTTCTGGTCGTGCTCGGTGCGCCGTCCACACCCGCATCTCTGAACGCCATGTCAGCGCTGGGCGAACGCACCATTCTCGTGACCCCCGCGCTTAAAAACCAGAGCTGGTTTGGCATGGCCGTCGGGGCGGCCGATTTCGATGCGAACGGAACCCCGGACCTTCTCGTCGGTGCGTTCTACGACCATGTCTGGGACTGGGGCCGCGGCTATATCGTGCATGGCGATCTTCTGGTTCCGGCCCAATCGGGTCAGGGATACGAGCCGATCCGGGAGGTCGGCGCTTCGGGCGGGCCGGCCACGCTCCAGCTGGTTGGTGAATCTTCGCACAACGAACATCTTGGCTGGAGCGTAGCCGGTGTCGGCGACGTCGATGGTGTGCCGGGTGACGAGGTCGTGTTCGGCGCATACGGAGCAGACAACATCCAGTCCGGCGTGCGCCATTATAACGGCGCCGCCTATCTGGTCTTCTCTCAGCCCTCGCCTGCCACGGGCGTACTGCGGGGAAGCCATCTCGCGGACGCCGGCATCAGGATGGTTCCACCCGCACTCCCGCAAGGGCTTACGGTCAGTGCGGCGGCCCATGCCGGCTGGGCCGCCGCGGGCGCCGGCGATATCGATCAGGATGGTTATAAGGACTTCATTGTCACTGCCTTCCGCCTGTCCACGGGGACGGCCCCGAGCGAACTCTATCGCGGTGCCGCCTTCCTGATCTATGGCGGGCCTTATCTGCGCGCCCTCTCCGGCGGGTTGGGCGCAGGCGACCCAAGCTACGACCTTCTGCTCGAAACCGGCGGAGCTCAGGGGGTGCCCTACAGGGGAACGACGATCCTCGGCTTTGCCTCCCAGGTGCTCGGTGCGGCCGCCGCCGCTGACCCGGCAAGTGGACGGCTGCTGCTGGGAACGCTCCATCCGGGCGCCACTGGCGGCGATGGCGGCGGAGCCTGGCTGGTCAATCCGCACACCTGTCCCGCTTCCCAGGTGGACCTGACCGCATCTCTGCCCGATGGTTGCGCCATCTACTACCATGCGCCGGGCTCCGGGCAGAACCTGTCCTTTCTAGGCGACGTGATGGGCGCAGACGGATTATCGGAACCGGCAATCGGATTTCAGACGACGGGCAGTTATGCCGGAGCGCTGTACGTCTTGCGCGGCGAGCCCGCGATAGACTGTGCAGCCTTGCCCCCCGGGGCGGTGTTTTACTACCGGCCCGAAACCGGTCTGCCCGACCATGACCGGATCGGCGGGTCGATCGCCGCGTCTGGCTCGGGTACGCTCGTCAGCGGCCGCTATGGCACCGAAGCCATCGCGGTGAATCACACATTCGCTTTCCCCCAGGCCGATGTGGACTTCGCCGATGGGCAGGATTTCACCGTGGAGGTCGTGGCCCGCTGGCAAAGCCAGTGGCGCGAACGCAATATCGTTTCAAAGTGGACGAACCCGCGCGGCTACCGGCTCTCGACCGGCAGCGATCAGGCCGTGGCCACGCTTCGATCAAACGGTCAGGTCCGCATCCAGAACGCCGCAACGCCCGATCCTGAGGGCTGGTACTCGCTTCATGCGGTGGCCGATTACGGCGCAAACGCGCTGACACTCTACAATCATGGTGCCGCGGTCGCGACGAGCAATCCAGCCCTCGACCTCGGCGTCGTACTCGGCTCCTTCAACGTGCCCACGCCATTACACATTCATGCCGGAATGACGATCGATCATGTTGTCGTGTACGACCGCGCATTGACGCCGGAAGAAATCGCCGGGCTCCACGATCTCCCGAAATGCAATTAGCTGAGGCGATGTCCGGCGTCACAACATCCCGGCGAGGGGCTCCGGTCTACGTGTTGACTCGCAGCATGTCCGCATTATGAGAAGTTGACCTTCAACCGCTCGGGTCATGAGCCAGCGCTCAGACCATCCCTGCTACCTTGGAAATTGACCATATTTCCATTATGCGCACTTGCGCTGTTCAGGTTAGGACGCCCAATCACGCTATTGGGACGGCAGGCAATTTCGAGACGGAATCTAAGACGCATTTATCTGCACTTGGAACAACTCCCGTAAACTCTTGCCGGCTGCCTCGGAAACGACCGTTTTTGCGACGACCGGATTTACGAGTTAGTTAGCGCCCATCACTCGAGTGGGCCAGACAACCTTGACGTAAGAGCAATTCTGACGCCTCCTTTTAGGCGCGGAGCGTCGCAATGAAAACGAGGCGCGATTGAAGGGACCGAGCCTTGGCAGTCAGATATAAATTAGCTGAACTAAGTGCGACAAATTTCCGTGGCATCAAAGAAATAACCGTTCCGCTTTCGAGCGAGACCCCGCTTTACCTTATCGGCTCTAATAACGCCGGGAAGTCCACGGTACTTGATGCAATAGCATTTGCCCTCAAGTCGGGCGGCTTTTTTTCGTACGATCTTGATCCCTTCGACTTCTACCATTCAAAAAACGGCGACGCTGCGAAATCCTTCAGCGTTAGAGTTCGACTTTCTGCGGAATCAGAAGAAGAGCTCCCGGCGGTTCAAGGTGTTGGAAATCCAGTGCCGGTTCACTTCCTCAGCGCGAAAGGAAAAACATCGTCATCGGGGAAATTGTCGAAACACTTTAATCTTTTAGACCGGAATGGAAAGGCTATTTCACTCTCGCGTAGCACTCCCTTAAAGGGTAAACTTAAAGCAGCTTATGCAGATCACGAATACGTTGATTGGCGCCCGAATAGCGCGCGGCATGACGATATTCGGTCCTATCTGCCCGAAGTTATGCTTATAAGGCCGAGCGACCTAAAGTCATCATTATACTCTTGGAAAACTGGACCTCTCAACCGGCTATCAAAGATACTCGCAGAAAGAATGCTGAACGAAAGCTGGACGCTTGACTATCAAGGTCAACAAAAGCGAATGCCAGAAACCATTCACTCTGCTTACGATTTTTTTAATACCGCAGTATCGGAATTCCCATTTTGGACAAAAGAGATACGGCCCATGCTTGAGGAGAGCCTAACCGGCTTCCTAGGTTCGCAGGGTAAGATCGAATTGGCGCCACGCATCCAGCAAATCGAGGACTGGATCAGGCAGCAGCTTCTACTCTCGTTTGCCGCTGACGGCACCGGAGCATCAACACCGCTTGAACGGATGGGCGAGGGCTGGCAGTGCATGGTTCGTCTTGCCGCACTCGAAGTGCTTAGCAAGTTGCCAGACCAAGCTCGGGACAATGTGGTGCTACTACTCGAAGAGCCAGAGACGCACCTCCATCCGCACCTGCGCAGACGGTTGCGAAAGGTGCTTGAACGCCTCGCTGCCCAAGGGTGGACGGTCATCGCCACCACTCATGCACCAGAATTTATAAATCTCACCGAAAATCAACGGATAGGGAAGATTCGAAGATCGGAAGACGGTGTAAGTTTGGCGCTCACCGATCCGCATGAAAAGCCCCCCGGGCTCAAGACACAAGCCAAACTTGACGAACGCGACAACGGCGAAATCTTCTTCGCGGACAAGGTGATATTGTGTGAGGGGCCTGACGACCAATTCGCGCTTCAGCACATTCTCCAAATTCTTGGCGCAGACCTTGATGCGGGCAGCGTAAGTCTGATTCAAGTGGGCTCGCGAAATAACCTTCCTGATTACGCGGCGCTGCTGCAATCATTAGCGACACCTTGGTGCGCAGTACTTGATGAAGACCGATTGCCAGATGGCTCACTTAAACAAGGCGCAGCCAAGACGCTGACTAAACTTTGCGACTTGAAATCTCAAGCAGACCTGATCGAGAAATGGAACATCGACTTAGAACATTGCCTTGGAATTCGGCCTGACGGGCCGATGCGAAAAGCGATTCCATCTTGGCAGTCTGAGGTTATACAGCCCCTGAAATTGTCCGAACTGCAACAGAAGTATCCTGATTACGTCACGGTCGGAGAAGCGGTCGCCGAATGGGTGACCTCACCCAGCGGTAAACAATGATCGGTGAGGCCGGGACGCTCCGCCGAGGCCCCGGCCCACCTCATTCAAGCCAATCCAACCGCCGAGGCAACCGGACGCGTCGCTTCGTCGCGCACTTGGGCGTATCGAATGGTCGTCTCCCGGCTCTTGTGACCGAGCGTGTTGCCGATGCTTTCCAGCGAGCAGCCGGAGTTTATCCCGGTTCCCCTCAGCGAACCCGCTCCCCGGTAGCATGTACCACCCCATGGCAGTTCGCGCACATGAGCACCCGGCGGAGTGACTTCGACCGTGCCTCCGGCATCCTCTCGAAGGGAGTTTGAATGTGGGCCTGGGCCACGTGGATTGCCGCGTCCCCGAAGGTCGCCCGCATATCAACGCCGCAACGTCGACACTCGGCTGATCGATGAGCTCTCGTGATATGTTTTCTGACCCATTCGCGGGACTGATCGGTCTCTTCGCAGAGCCGGTGCGCTTCCAGCAAGAGATAGCCATCTGGTGAATCTTGCCTGCGGCGACGGGCCGGAACCGTCATGTCAAGCTTGATGCCAGCCGCAGCAACATGCCTTATCGCGCTCGCGATAGCCTCAAGGCGAGCAGGGTCGCGTTGGAAGCGGTCCACGACCTGCCCACCCAGAGGATCGGCTCCCGACCGCTTGCCCCGATGGATGGCATCGAGGGCACTAAGCTTCGAGCTACATCCGGCTTCGCTCCGATGCCAGTCCCATTGCGCGCGGTCCGCGCTCCAAAGCGCCTTGATCGAACTGACAAGCTCTTTGACATCGCCAGAAGCCACACGTCGCGAGGACCACCCGTTCGCTCTGAGAACGTCGTAGGCGAGAATCCACTCGTCCCTGCACCAGAGCGGACTCGTCATGTTGCCCCCTATCTCGATTACCGGCGCGATCCCGATACTCCGGCAGAGAGCCAATCACACGACTGAAACGCAGCGTCCCGTGCAGCATCCGTGCAGCACGGAGCAGCCGGACGCTTTCGTAACTTGTTGGAATCTCAGGGTATCGTGTCGCACTGTGCAGCAGTGCAATACCCTATCCCGCTCGGAGCGGGGTAGCGCGAAAAGCGCAATTATTTCAAGAGGTTGGATGGTGCCCAGGGACAGAATCGAACTGCCGACACGCGGATTTTCAAGCGGCGGCCTGTCTACCCGCCTATCCAAATTACTTGGATTTTGTCCAACGTTCTATGACGTCCAACAACCGATGGGGCCCCCGGGGAGAGTCAAACCTCTGACCTCTGCCTTTGAAGGGCATCGCTTTACGAATTGAACTACGGGCTGCTCGATCTCAGCCGCGAAAGGCTGAAACACGCCTTCTGAGCAAGACGAATGAACGCTCTGAAATCCCCCAGTCGTGGCACCTCGACTAGATGAATGCCGGTTAGGTGGTGTTGCCGACTGAGGTCGCGTGGTGGCCGCCTCTGCGACGCGAGATGCGTGCGTTTCCAAAGAGCCCTCATGCCGGCCAAGTCGATGCAATCTCCCAGTTCATGACCTGGCCGCGCCGCGATCACGGAATGGCGCTACTCGATACCGATCTGCAAACAAAGCGGAGTTACGGGTCGAGCGTTCTCGCGATCGTTACGTCGGTTGCTCGCGCTATCGGATCGCCACTGGCGGCGAGTGAGCGAGAGGCAGAAGCGGACTGGACTTCACCGCACCTTCGAGCATGCATGCGAACACCGCCCGGAAAGGCCCGACGCGCATACGCGTAACGGCTCCGGGCTCGCTTCAGTGCAAGCGCCGGCATCCTGCCCGCGTATTCACTGGAGGCACTCCATGTCCAAGTCCGCAGCAAGATCTGTCGATTCCGTCACCGAACCGAAGCCGTCGGTCCTCAAGCCCGGCACGAAGAAGGCTCAACTCGCCCAACTTCTCAAGCCGCGCAAGGGCGTCACCATCGAGGCACTTTCGACGACGCTCGGCTGGCAAGCCCATACCACTCGCGCCGCGATTAGCGGGCTACGCAAGGCGGGGTTCGAGGTCGAGCGGATTTCCGCTGATGATGGAAGCAAGACGTCATGCTATCGCTTGGCGGGCAGGGTGTCCTGATGAGAACGCTTCCGAGCCTTGGCGAGATAGCCGGGATGGATCATGCAGCGCTCTCCGATGCCTATAGTAGGTGTTTCGGCAAGCCCGCGCCGCGCCGAATGAGCCGCGTGCTCCTGGCGCGCATCCTCGCCTACGAGGTCCAGGTCAAAGCGAAGGGCGGTCTTCCCGCCGCCCTTCGCCGGCGACTCACCAACATCGCCAACGAAACGGCGCGTAAGAAAACCACGGGCTTGAAACCAGGCGCCTGTCTTGTGCGCGAGTGGAACGGAATCTCTCACGTGGTCGATGTAGTCGAGACCGGCTTCGTCTGGAAGGGCGAGACGTATCGCTCTCTCACGGCCATTGCCACGGCGATCACCGGTACGCGCTGGTCCGGACCTCGCTTCTTCAACCTCACGGGGAAAAAGCAATGAACGTTCAGACCATGCCACAACGCAAGATGCTGCGTTGCGCGATCTATACCCGGAAGTCGAGCGAGGAGGGCCTCGACCAGGAATTCAACTCGCTCGATGCTCAGCGAGAGGCCTGCGAGGCCTATATCGCAAGTCAGCGCCACGAAGGCTGGAAGCTCGTGCCAGATCGTTACGACGACGGCGGCATATCCGGTGGAACCCTGGAGCGGCCCGGGGTGAAACGATTGCTCGACGACGTGAAGGCGGGGAAGGTCGATCTTGTCGTCGTTTACAAGATCGATCGCCTCACGCGGTCGCTCGCCGACTTTGCAAAGCTCGTCGATGAGTTCGACGCGGCGAACTGCTCCTTCGTATCCGTGACCCAGGCCTTCAACACCGCGACCTCCATGGGGCGGCTGACGCTCAATGTCCTGCTCTCTTTCGCGCAGTTCGAGCGGGAGGTCACCGCCGAGCGCATCCGCGACAAGATTGCCGCGTCCAAGAAAAAGGGACTCTGGATGGGTGGCGCCTGCCCGCTGGGCTACGAGCCGGCCGGGCGTACGCTAAAGATCATTGAATCTGAGGCCGAGACGGTACGCACGCTTTTCCGGCTTTATGCCGAGCTGGGCTGCCTGAGGAAGGTTCAGCTTGAAGCCGAGCGTCTGGGACTGAAGACCAAGAAGCGCGAGTCTAGGAACCCAAAGCTCTGCGGCGGAGTCACTCCGTCCCGCGGCCGGATCCACCAGATTCTCCGGAACCCGATTTACGCCGGAAAGATCCGTCACAAAGAAAAGGTCTATGAGGGGCAGCATCCGGCCATCGTGGAGGCGGAGCTCTTCGAGAGGGTTCAAGAGAAGCTCGCCTTCGCGTCCGACCGCCCGAGGAACGTGAAGGACCCGGCCTCGCGCAGCCTGCTGGTCAGCCGACTCTGGGACGGCGAGGGCAACAGAATGATTCCCTGCCACACCAAGCGGAAGAAGAAGCGATACCGCTACTACGTCTCGGCGCCGTTGATCGAGAGGTCGGGCGAGCAGGGGATCGAGGGGTTGCGGCTTCCAGCGGTCGCTCTTGAAAATGCGGTCGGGAACGCGCTTGGAGACCATCTCACGAATGGTTTCCATCATGTCCTCGCGGAGAGCATGGCGGGAGCGGCAGATATGCATCGTCTCGAAAGCACGCTTCATGCCCTCGCCGAGTCAAAGCTCGAAGAGAGGCTTCAGCTCATCAGGTCTGCGATCGTGAAGCCCGGCGAGATATCGCTGAGCCTCTGCGCGCAGAGTTTGGGGAAAGTGCTCCAGATCGAGCCTGATCGTTTTGCCGACGAGATGCTGGTGTGCCGGGCGCCGTACACGCTTCGCCGGCGCGGTGTGGAGACCAAGCTCATCCTTGGCCGGCGAAAGCCCGAACCCGATGCCCGGATGCAGCGCACCCTGGCCCGCGCGATCCAGTGGCTCGGCGAGCTTCGAAACGGTACGCCACTCGATAAATTGGCCGAACGGGAGAAGCTCAGCCCGCGCTTTCTGCGGAGCCGACTCCAGATGGCTTTTCTCTCTCCGGCAATCATGAAGGCGATCGCCGATGGTACCCAGCCGGTCCATTTGTCGACTCATTCGTTCACGAGCACTGAGATCCCGATGGACTGGAATGACCAGGCGCGCGCCTTCGGATTTGGCTCCGACTAACTCTCCCAGAAAACCGGAAAAGCGCTCCCTGATCGGTGCCAGATATTCCCTGATCCAAACGAAAATTTCCCTGTTAGGTCGACCAAGGAAATCAAGAATAAGCCACTGATGCTATTTGTAAAATCGCACGCCCCGATCCATGATCGGGGCCTATTTGGTCGGGAATACCCTGTAAATCGCCCCGTAACAGGGTAAGCGGACCACGGACCATCGCGCACTGAGACTATGGGGAGATCTCGGCTGGAACGTCTCCCACTTGCGGTCTCTGTCACCGGACAGCTTTGCCAAGCCTCGGAATTCAGGCGCGAATTTTGGGTGTCCGCGGGCGGCTATGTCGGCTCCCGAATGAATGGTGTCCCCGACAGGATTCGAACCTGTGGCCCCGGGATTAGGAATCCCGTGCTCTATCCTGCTGAGCTACGGGGACACGCGGGGGGAAATTAGGCGAGGCGGGCGGGGCTGTCACGTCGGGAGTCAGCCTGCCGGTGCCTCGCGGCCGGCGCCAGCCCGGTCCTCGGGGCAACACCCTTCATAGCTTCCACATCGGGCCGGCGCCTTGCGCGAGGCGTACCGGCGTCCGCGCGCAGCGAAAAAACCGGCGCGGGATGCGATTCCAACGCTTGCGGCCTGCGTTTCAACGCCGCCTCCAACGCTGGAGTCAACGCAAGGCCCCGAAGAGGGCTCCTCAACGAAACCGCGGGCGGTCGATCCCGCGGACCAGACGGTCAGGACCCGGCGGGTGGCGGCGCGCCCCGGACGGGTCGCATTCGCTTTCGCGCCGGGAGACTCTCCCCATGGATATCAACACTGCCGGCTCTGTCGATCCGGAAAAACTCGAGGCCTTCGCCGGCAAGGTGATGGGCGATATCGGCGGCTCGCTCGCCGCCCTGCTTGCCTATATCGGCGACCAGACCGGCGTCTACCGCGCGATGCGCGACGGCGGGCGTGCCGGCGTCGTCGACATCGCACGGCGTGCCGGTGTCGACGAGCGCTACCTGCTGGAATGGCTGAGCGCGCAGGCCGCGGCGGGCTACGTGACCTATCACGGCGAGGACGAGACCTTCTCGCTCACGCCCGAACAGGCCCTCGTCCTGTCGGCGGAAGGCCATCCGGCCTGCATGCAGGGCTTCATCCAGCAACTCGTCGCCCAGCACACGACGCACGACAAGGCCGTCGACACTTTCGCGAGCGGCAAGGGCCGCGGCTGGGAGGATCATCACGCCTGCTGCTTCTGCGGGACGGACCGGTTCTTCCGCCCCGGTTACGACGCGAACCTGGTGTCGAGCTGGATCCCCGCGCTCGACGGGGTGGAGGAGAAGCTGAAGGCCGGCGCGAAGATTGCCGATCTCGGCTGCGGCCTCGGCTCGTCCACCGTGCTGATGGCGAAGTCCTACCCGAACTCGACCGTGCACGGCTTCGACTTCCACGAGCCCTCGATCCTGACCGCGCGCGAGCGCGCCGCCGAGGCGGGCCTCGAGAATATCCGCTTCGAGGCGGTGGCGGCCAAGGACATGCCGGCGAACGGCTATGATCTGGTGTGCATCTTCGATGCGCTGCACGACATGGGCGATCCGGTCGGGGCGGCCCACCGCATCCGCCAGTGCCTCGCCCCCGGCGGCACGCTGATGGTGGTCGAGCCGCTGGCCGGCGACAGCCTTTCGCAGAACCTGCACCTGCTCGGGCAGCTCTTCTATTCCGCCTCGACCCTCATCTGCACGCCGGCCTCCAGGGCCCAGGAGGTCGGGCTCGGGCTCGGCGCCCAGGCAGGACAGAAGCGCCTGACGCAGGTGCTCAACGAGGCCGGCTTCACCCATGTGCGCCGCGCCGCCGAGACCCAGACCAACATGATCCTGGAAGCGCGCGTCTAGCGCTTCCCGGTCAAGCTGCCGGTCCGGGGCCTCCTCTGACCGGTCCGGCGGCCTGAACGGGGCGGCACGCGGGAGATGCGAAGCCCCCGAGTGCCGCCCCGCCTTCGGCCTGGAACCGGCAAGACCCCGGAGCGGACGCCCCGGGGTTTTCTCATTCGGCCGGATCGAGCAGGGGCGCGATGTCTGCGAGATCGACGATCTTGAAGTTCTGCCCGCCGCTGTCGTCGGCATCGTCCTGAGCCACGAACACGCCTTGCGGGAAGGCCGGGCCGAGATCGCCGGCGAACACCTCTATGCCGTCGGTCTCGGTGGTGGCGTCCACTGTCCCGTCCGCGATGCGGAACCGCTCGACATAGGCGCCGGTCTCGAGCTCGTAGACGGCATAGGCGCTGTCGCCCTGTGAAGAGGCGAAGAGATAGCCGCCGGTTTCGCCCTGCGGCCAGATCGCGAGGCCCTCCACGTCGGGCACGATGCGATCGCCATCGGCCTCGGCGAACAGGGTGCGCGCCTCGCCGTCGCCCGGCTCGGCGCCGTAGCGCCAGACCCCGACCGCCTCCTCGCCGACATAGAGCTCGCCCGTCCGGTCGTCGGCGACGCAGCCTTCGGGCTGGGTGCCGATGGTGAAGCGGCGCACCGGCTCGCCGGTGACGCCCGCACCGTCCCAGCTCAGGCGCAGCTGCACCATGTCGGTGCTCTCCTGGTCGTTGACGAAGGCGTAGTGCGAGCCGTCCACCGGGCTGACATAGAGACAGGCGCCGTACGGGTCGACGAGATCGAGCGGCGTGCGCCCGGCGGGCGCGATCTCGCGCGTCGCCGGGTCGATCAGGAAATAGGCGATCGCGATGTTGGTGCGGTCCGAGGCCGCCACGATCGCCATCTCCCGGTCCCCGGCCATGAAGCCGCCGCGCACATCGACATTGTTGAGCCGGCCGACCGGCAGGCGCTGGGCGATCGAGCCATCGAGATTGAAGGCGTAGAGGCCGGCGGTCTTGTCGGTGCCGAGAACGAGGCTGTCGGCCGGATCGGGCGCGGCCCAGACGGCCGGGTCGTCGGCGGCATCGCCCGACCCGGCGACGCGTGCGGTTTCGGCCGTGGCGGCCACCTCCCGGGCGGGAAGGCCGGGCGGCGGGGCCTGCTCGCAGGCCGCGAGCGCGAGGGTGATGAGCGCCAGGGCGGCAGGACGGGTCATGGTCTGATCCTCTTCGGGTTCGGTGAAAGAAAAGCGCCGGGCCGCCCCCTCGGCAACCCGGCGCATCCCCCCTGTGTCAGGCGTTCCGGTCCGGGCTAGAAGGCGGCGCGGACCATGAGCTGCACGACCGGACCGGCTTCCTCGGTCTCCAGCTCGTACTCGTCGAAATCGCGCGCGATCTGGTCGGCGAGATTGTCGAACTTGTTGAAGACCTCGTCCTTGGAGGCGTTCAGCAGGTTCTGGCCGACGAGGCGCACGGTGACGCTTTCCCCGAAGCTGCGCTCGACGAAGACCTCGAGATCGGCGCCGTAGCTCGTGGTCACCTCCTCGGCGATGACCCGCTCGAAGGCGTCGCCCTGCTCGCGATAGGTGGCGCCGAAGGCGCTGTCCCAGGCGGGAAGGGACTGGATGAAGCCGACGTTGAAGACGTAGTCGGACTGGCTGTTGAAGCGCCGGTCGCCGAGGAAGTCGGTGACCTCGGAGTCGAGCCAGGAATAGTTGGCGAACACACCGGTGTTCTCCAGGCCGAACATGGTCAGCGGCGTGGAGAGGTCGAACTCGATGCCGTAGACATCGCCGTCGCCGGTATTGCGCGGCTGGTAGACGAAGGTGCCGGGGCCTTCGCTGCCTTCCATGCCGGTATTGGCGAGCTCGATGAGGTCCTCGACCGCGCGGTAGAAGACGTTCACGCCGAACACGCCGTTCGTGGCGATGCGCCGCTCATAGCCGAGATCGAAGCCCCAGGCGCTCTCCGGGTCGAGGTTGGGATTGCCGAGGAAGTCGTCGTCCTCGATCTCCTCCTCCAGCAGGGCCGGATTGATGAAGTCGAAGCCCGGACGGCGGACCGTACGCGCCACCGAGGCGTAGACCCGGTCCTCGGGCGTGAGCTCGTAGCGCAGGTGCGCGCTCGGCAGGAGGAAGGAATAGTTGTTTTCCACCGACTGCGGGGTCACCTCGTCGGTGATGTCGCCATAGGTGTTCTCGTAGCGCAGGCCGGCCTCCCAGGAGAGCGGGCCGTTCTCGCCGTTGAACACGAAATAGATGTCGAGGCGCTGCTCCTCGATGGCCGAGACAGAGCCGTCGAACGTGTCGACATCGGGACGCGCGAAGCCGAGATCGAAGGGCTGGTCGCTGAACTGGTCCCACGGCTGGGCGAAGGGCTGGTCCTCGTCGCCGGCGAGGATTTCCGTATCGCGCTGCTTGTCCTGGGCGAACAGGCCGATCTCGAACGCGACGCCGCTGCGCATTTCCCAGACCTGGCTGAGTTCGAAGGTCAGCTCCTGATCCTCGATGCTTTCCAGCTCGCGCTCGAGGCCGATCTCGCCGTCCTCGAAATCGATCTCGTCCTCGTTGTTGTTGTTCTCGCCGTCGAAGATCGAGTAGCCGAGACGCGCCTCCATCTCGCCGCCGAAGGCCGGGCGCTCGTACTCGGTGTCGATGGTCCAGTTGATCTGCTCGATCTCCTGGCGCTGCTGGTTGTCGGTCAGCAGGTTGCCGCCCGGCACCGGACCGGTCACCGCGGTCGGGTCGTCATACTCGAAGGAGCGCTCGTTCTCGGTCCGGTCGGTGAAGGTCAGATAGCCGCCGATCTCGAACTCGGAGCCATCGGCCATGTCCACCGTGTAGCGGCCGTTGAACGAATAGTCCGTGCCGTCGCGGGTGTCGGTCTGGTCTTCGCGATTGTCGAACTCGTTCGTGGCGAAGGCCGGATCGTTCTCCGGGCTGTCGCCATAGCGCAGCGAGAACTTCTCCTTCGGATTGTAGCGGCCCTGGACGTTGGCGCCGAGCAGGATCCGGCCCTGGCCGAGCTCGCCGCCATAGACCGCGCCGAAGCTCGGCTTGATTTCGCCGTCGTCGAAGCGCAGCGCGCCGGCGCGCACATAGCCGCCGTCGAGGTCGTAGCCGTCGCGCAGCACGATGTTGAGCGCTCCCGCGACCGCGTCGCCGGTGCGCCGCGCCGAGGAGGAGCGCACGATCTCGACGCGTTCGATCAGCTCGGCCGGGATGCGGTCCATGAAGAAGGAACGGTCGGCTTCGCCGCCGGGCACGCGCTCGCCGTCGATCAGGATCTGGGTGTAGGCCGGCGCCAGGCCGCGAAAGCGCGGGCCGTCGCTTTCGATGACGTCGGACAGGAAGGTCACCGAGGGCACGCGGCGCAGCGCATCGCCCGCGGTCAGGGGCTCGAAGCGCTGGAAGTATTCGGAGTCGTATTCCAGCACCGGCTCGGTCTCGTCGGAGCGGTTGCGGAACTGGATGCGCTGGCCAAGCACGACGATGGTGTCGGCCGCGGCCGGAGCCTCGCCGGCCTCGACGAGGTCGTCGCCGCCGATCTCCTGGTCCTGCGTCGGCTCCTGGGCGAGCGCCGGGCCCGCAGCGATGATGGACAGCATACCGGCGGTGCCGAGCAGCAGGTCGCGATAGGTCATGGGAATCCCCCGTGGCAATGAAGAAAGCACGGGTGGACCGCATAGGGGCAAAGCTTGACCGTCCGGCGACACGGCGGTGTCGGCGAAGCGACATCTCGATGAAGGCTGCTCGACAGGCTTGTCGGGACTGAAGAAAGGAGCCCCGGAGCGTCCGCTCCGGGGCTCGATTTTCCCGCCGAGTGGCGCGTCCGCTACACGGCTTTCGCCCGGTCCGGCTTCCTGAAGTGCATGATCGCCCAGCTGAGCTGGCCGGCGTCGGCGCCGTCGACCCAGTGCTTCAGGCCCCTGATCATCCGGTCGATATAGTCTTGCGAGATCTGGCCCTTCAGCGTGTCGCGCTTCTCGATCAGCACCTCGCGCACCCGGTTGTAGTGATTGCGCAGCTGATGGGTGAGGTCGGTGATCTCGACCTCTTCCAGCCCGGCCTTCTTCGCCACGGCGCGATAGAAGCCGATCGAGCCGAGATCGGGCAGGTGGATGCGTTCGTAGATCGGCTGCAGGGCGGTCTCGTCGTCCGCCCCGTCGGCCTGCATGGGGTCGGTGAAGATGAAATGCCCGCCGGGCTTGAGCACGCGGGCGACCTCGTGGACGACGCGCTCGCGCGCGCCCGAATGCAGGATCGCGTCCTGGCTCCACACCACGTCGAAGAGCGCCTCGGGGAAGGGGATGTCCTCGAACGAGCCGTGCACGACCTCGATCTTGTCGACCAGGCCCTGCTCCTCGTTGAGCGTGCGGTTCCTCGCATTCTCCTTGCCCGACAGGTTGAGGCAGGTCACGTGCACGCCGAAGGTCTTCGCCAGATAGCGCGCCGCCCCGCCATAGCCGGCCCCGATGTCGAGCACGCCCATGTCCTCGGTGAGCTTCGGCAGGCGCGCGGCCATCTCGCGCACGGTGCGCGCGCTCGCCTCCTTGATGTCCTCGGCCGGGTCCTCGTAGAGCCCGACATGGATGTCCTCTCCGCCCCAGACCGCGGCGTAGAAGGCGTCGGCGTCGGCGCTGTCGTAATAGTCCTGCGCGGTCCGGGCGGCTTCGCGATAGTCAGCCGTCATAGGATTTCTCCGCGACGTGGATGAAGAAGTCCGCATCGTCGTTGTTCTCCTGGAAATCGCCGTACGTCTTCACGCTGGTGAAGCCGACCTCCATCATGAGGTTGGTCGTGTAGGCCTTCCTCAGCGGGAACATGTTGAGGTGATAGGTCGAGCCGTCCGGGAAGTCGTAGCGGAAGCGCGCCAGCGACTCGTCGACATATTCGGGCGCGGCGGTGACCTGGTCGCCGCAATAGTAGTACTTGTGCTTGGACGAGAAGCCGCGATCGAGGATCTGGTCGTAATTGCGCTGGTCGAGGATCAGGATGCCGTCATGCTTCAGCGCGGCGTAGAATTCGGCCAGCGTGCGCCGGCGGTCGCGCTCCTCGTGCAGGTGGGTGAAGGAATTTCCCAGGCACACGATGGCGTCGTACTTGCCGGCGAGATCGCGGTTCAGCCAGCGCCAGTCGGCGTGCACGGTATTCAGGATCAGCCCGCGCTTGCGCCCGTTCTCGAACGCCTTGGCCAGCATCTCGGCCGAGCCGTCGCAGCTGGTCACCTGGAAGCCGGCCTTCAGCAGCTGGACCGAGTGGAAGCCCGTGCCGGTCGCCGCATCGAGCACCTGGCGCTTGCCACGCTCGCGCAGGAGATCGATGAAGAACTGGCCTTCGCTCTGGGCGCGCGCATCCCAGTCGATCAGCTCGTCCCACTTCTCCACGAAGCCGCGGACATATTCCTGCTTGTAATGGTCGGTATCGCGCACCTCGATGGGATTGTCGCCATAATGCTGGTTCGCCCCGGCCGGGTCGCTGCTCTTCAAGACGGGAGTCTCCTTCATGATCGCCCTGTCCTTCCTTGTGTCGCGCGAACGCCTGCAAGGCCGCACGAGCCCCTGCCGGTTGCCCGGCACGAGGATGCAGCCCCAAGCGAGTGGATGGGCGGACCATAAGGGAAGCGAGCGGGAATTGAAAGACTTCAATCCTGTTACAAAAATATTTCACGACAAGAATTTATCTTATGACAAATGTCAATATAGAGATAAACAGTCCGCATCTGGATGCGACCTAACGAGTACATTTAAGCAATTTAGGTCGTTCGGCGACATGTTCATCCGCCGTATAGTCGGCTCGCTGTTTTTCTTGTTTTTGCTCGCGTGCGGCGCCTCCAATGCTCCCGATCATCCCTCATCGCACGGCGTGCCGGGGCCGGTGCGAAGTCCGGTCGGATTCGTGGTGGACGGCGAGGGCGGACCGCTCGAGGTCCGGCTCGCGGAGGTGAACGCGGCGGCCGACGAATCGGTCGCCGCGCTCGCGCAAGCCCGCCTGGCGGCCCTGCTCGAGGAAGCCGGGGGGCAGGTGGAGCTCGTCTTCACGGGAGCGGAGCGCGACCGCTACGGGCGTGCGCCGGTTCATGCCGAGTACGCGGCGCCCGGCGGCCGGGTCTGGATCCAGGGCGTGATGGTGTCGGAGGGCCTGCTCGTCGTCGCGAGCCGGGCCGACAACCGGGCGCGCGCCGGCGCGCTGCTCGCGCTCGAGCAGCAGGCGCGGGAGGCGCGCGAAGGCGGCTGGGGCAGCGGGGCGTTCGCCGTGCGCGCCCCCGATCCGAACGCGCTCGCCCAGGTGCTCGACAGCTTCCAGATCGTGGAAGGACGGGTGATCGATGTCGGCTCGGCCCGTTCGGGACGGCTCTACATCAATTTCGGGCTCGACTGGCGCACCGACTTCACGGTCTCGATCCGCGAGGACGCGCTCGAGCGCTTCGAGGGGATCGATCTCGCCGGCCTGGAGGGGCGCACGATCCGGGTGCGCGGCTGGCTCTACCGCGAGAACGGTCCGATGATGGCCATCGACCATCCCGAAGCGATAGAGGTCCTCGGCGACTGATCCGGCTCACTCCGCCGGGATCAGCCCGGCCGCCTGCGGGTCGCCGACCGCCTCGGTGAGCGCCTTCTTCAGCTTTCCCAGCGCCTGGTGCTCGATCTGGCGCACGCGCTCCTTGGAGATGCCGAGGCGTTCGCCGAGTTTCTCCAGCGTCACCGCCTCCTCGGCGAGCCGGCGTTCGCGGATGATGAGCTGCTCGCGCGCGGTGAGCGTGGCCATCGCCTCGCCGAGCCACTTGGTGCGCTTGCTGCCGTCGTGCTCGGCCATGACGCTGTCCTCCGGCGTCGGGGAGTCCGCGGCCAGGAGATCCTGCCACTCGCCCTCGCCGTCCTCGGTGAAGGGGGCGTTCAGCGAGCGGTCGACGGCGGCCAGGCGCGCGGCCATCTGCTCGACATCGTCCTCGCCGACCCTGAGAGCCTGGGCGACATAGGCGCGGTTCTCCGGCGTCAGCGCGCCGGAGGAGACGTCGTTGATGAGGGCGCGCAGGCGGCGAAGATTGAAGAACAGCGATTTCTGCGCCGAGGTCGTGCCGGTGCGCACGATCGACCAGTTTCTCAGCACGTAGTCCTGGATGGAGGAGCGGATCCACCAGCTGGCATAAGTGGAAAAGCGCACCTCGCGCTCGGGCTCGAAGCGGGCGGCGGCCTGCATCAGCCCGATATTGCCTTCCGAGACGAGGTCGGGGAAGGGCAGGCCGTAATGCTTGAACTTCGCGGCCATCGCGATGACGAGGCGCATGTAGGCGGTGGTCAGCCGGTGCAGGGCCTCCTCGTCGCCCTTCTCCTTCCAGGCGACGGCGAGATCGTGCTCCTCCTCGCGTTCGAGCAGCGGGGCGTCCATCGCGGTGCGCAGGAAGTGGCGGTCGGGATCGATCGAGCGGCGGGAGGAGGCGGCGGCCATGGCATTCGCTCCGTGGTTCCGGGCTGGTGTCGATCCTCATTACGCGCGTTCGGCACGCCCGGTTCACCGTCCTGCGGACTTTATTCAGAGCGGCGAGCGCCGGACGAAACGAAACCGGGCGCGGAAAGCCTCCGCGCCCGGTTCGTACGTCTGCATTTGGCCGAGGTTTGCGCCGTTACGCGGCCTTCTTGGTGGACAGCGTCTCGGCGAGCATTTCCATCGCCTTCTCGCGGTCGACCTTCTCCACCGCGGCGACCTCGCGGGCCATGCGGTCGAGCGCGCTCTCGTAGAGCTGGCGTTCGGAGTAGGAGGGCTCGGGCTGGTCCTCGGCGCGGTAGAGATCGCGCACGACCTCGGCGATCGAGATCAGGTCGCCCGAATTGATCTTGGCTTCGTATTCCTGGGCCCGGCGGCTCCACATGGTGCGCTTGACCTTGGCCTTGCCGGTCAGGGTCTTGAGTGCGTCCTTCAGCACCGTCTCGCTGGCGAGCGGGCGCATGCCGGAGGCCACCGCCTTCGCGGTGGGAACGCGCAGGGTCATCTTGTCCTGCTCGAAGGAGACCACATAGACCTCGATGTCGAAGCCGGCGACGGTTTCCTTCTCGACGCCGATCACGCGGCCCACGCCGTGGGCCGGATAGACGATGTAGTCGCCCTTCTTGAACTTCACGTTATCGTTGGCAGTTTTCTTGGTCATAGACACCCTCTCGTCCATCCCGTCGCGGCTCTGGTGCTCGTGTCTGGTCACGCAAAAGCAGCTGCTTCCCGCCCCGGCCTTTGAAAGCTGAAAGTGGAGCGGCGTGAAGAGCTGTCAGATCAAGAGCAGGTCCGTCTCAGGGTCCGCACATGCGGGTTTGAAGGCGGTAAAGGTATCACAATACTGACAAAAATTCAAATGCTGCGTGCGCGAAGGCGATCTTCGCGCTCGCGGAAGCGTAAAGGCTTGGTTAATCAGTCCTTTGGGGGCTCCGGAGAGAAGTACTTCTCCAGCTTGCCGGTCTCGGTCTCGAACTTCTGGTAATCCGGCGGCGGATCCTTCTTGACCGTGATGTTCGGCCAGACCTCGGCGTATTTCGAGTTGAGCGCCAGCCACTTGCCGTCAGGGTCGTCCTCGGTGTCCGGCTTGATCGCCTCGACCGGGCATTCCGGTTCGCACACGCCGCAATCGATGCACTCGTCGGGATGGATGACGAGCATGTTCTCGCCCTCGTAGAAGCAGTCCACGGGGCAGACTTCCACGCAGTCGGTGAATTTGCAGCGAATGCAGGCATCGGTGACGATGTAGGTCATCGGCCGGATCGGTCCTCGAGGTCTTGGAGATGACAGGCGGCGGGGCGGGAGATGCGGTCTCGCGCCCGCTTTGTCAATGCCGCCGGGCTTCGGCGCGCTGTCTTGCCTCGGCGCGCTCGCGGTCGGTGATGGCGAGCAGGGGGCCGAGCCGGCGCAGCAGGGAGTCCTCCTCGTGAGTGCGCTCCTCGTCGGAGAGCACGACCGCCCAGAGGTCCTCCATCACCTGCAGGCGCTCCTCCTTGGGCAGGTCCTTGACCACGCGCGTGAACTGGTGGTGGTCGACCGCGCGGCTGACCAGGCCCTCGGCCGTCTGCAGGGTGGCGCGCGCCGCGTCCTCGTCCAGATCGAAGCCGCGCCGGAGAAGGCGCACGATCTGTTCGGATTCCTCGCGGGCGAAGACCCCGTCGGCGAGGGCGGCCTCCACCATCAGCGCCGCGGCGGCGGTCGCCGGTTTCATCCCGCGCGCGGCGGACTCGCGATCCTCGCTGGCGGTGAACAGGCGCTGGAGCGCGTCGAACATGGTCATCCCTCCTCGGGCGGCGGCGTCTCGATCCGGTCGAGGCGCTCATATAGCGCCCTGGCCTCCGCAGCGGGACCCCGGCGCTCACCCAGACTCAGCACGCGCACCTGCACCGGGTCCGCGCCGCGCACGAAGACCAGCACGTCGCCGGTCATCACCCCGGCGCTGGCCCGTTCCAGGCGGCGCACCTGCCCGGCGCGCTCGATGCGCACGCCGCCGGCCTCGATGAAGCGCGCGGCGGTCGAGCGCGACTTGAACAGGCGCGCGCGGAACAGCCAGAGATCGGCGCGCTGGCGGTCAGGGGCCTGGCCGGAAGCCAGCGCGTTCATGCCGGCTTCGCCTTCGCGCCGCGCCCGCGGCGCCGGCGCCGCGACGGCTTGGCCTGGCCGGCAGGCGCGCCGGACGGCGCTGCGCCCGCCTCGCCGGCCGGCCCGCCCCCATGCGCGTGCCTGGGCTTCGCTGCCGTCTTCGGGGTGCGCGGCTTCACCGCGCGCCCGGCCGGCGCGGGCCGGTCGAGATCGAGTTCGGCCAGCTTGGCGAACGGGTTGTCGGGGACCGGGGCCGGAGCCTGCGGCGCGGTTCGCGCCCGCGTCCTCGCCTTCGCGCGCCCGCCCCACAGCTCGCCTTCGGCCTTGGCCGGATCGGCGCCCTTCTGCACGCGCTTGTAGCCCAGCGACCTCAGCACGCCGCGCAATTCCTCGACCGAGCAGCCGAGCAGGCTGGTCATCGCGTGGGTGATCGCAAAATGATGGCGGTCATGGCCCGAGCGCGCCTCGCGGATGAGGTCGGCGAGGCGTTCCAGGATATCCAGGCGCACCGCGATCTCGCCGCAGGGCTGGAAGCCGGCGGCGGCATAGTCCGCCGCGCCGCGCTCGGGTTCGACCGGGATCGACATGCGCCCCGGCGCCGCAATCAGCGCGTCCTCGGGACGCCCGCGCGCCACCGCCTTCAGCAGCGAGGAGAGCCGGGCGGGCCTCGGCTTGACGAGGGCCGGCAGGAAGACGGCATGCTCGCCGATGCGCACGCCGGCCTTCCTCAGCTGGCGGCGCTCCTTGACCGAGAGCTGCTCGATATCGGCCGCGAGCGCGCTGCGCGCCACCGCGCCGGAGCCCTCCACGAGCCGGTAGGCGATGCCGCGGGCGAGACCCTGGATCGCCCCGTCCGCGCCGATTTCCCGGCGCAGTGCCAGCAGCGGGGCGAGCACGCTTTCCGCCTCGCGTGCGGCGAAACGTTCCAGCCGGCGCTCGGCGCGGGCCTGCGCCTCGCCGGCGCCGAGCTCGCCGCCGATCAGCGTCACGGCCGGGGCATAGACGTCGGACGAAGGCGCGAGCCGGCCGACGGGTTCGCCCTGCCATTCGATCGTGCCGGCCTCGCACAGGCACAGGGTCTCGTCGCCGGCACGCACCAGCGCCCCGAGCCGGCGGTTGACCTCCGGGCGCACGGCGCGGATCGCGGCCTGCGCGACGGCGCGCTGGGCGAGCGGGCCGCCGGAATGGTCCGGCCGGAAGGACAGACCCGTCAGGCGGCCGACATAATGGCCCTCCACCGTGACCTCGCCGGTGTGGTCGAGCCCGGATTGCAGGGAATCCTTCTCGCGCAGCCCCTTCATCAGCGCGCTCGTGCGCTTGTCGATGAAGCGGCCCATCAGGCGCTCGTGCAGCGCGTCGGAGAGCTGGTCCTCCACCTCGCGCGTGCGGGCGCGCCAGTACTCGGAATCCCGCGTCCAGTCCGGCCGGTTGGCGGCATAGGACCAGGTGCGCACGTGGGCGAGGCGCTGGGAGAGCGCATCCACGTCGCCGTGGGTCTTGGCGACGCGCTCGAGCTGGGCTTCCAGCCAGCTGTCGGGCAGATGGCCCTCCGCGCTGGTGAGATAGTGGAAGACCCGCCCGACCAGACGCGCGTGCTCGTCGATCGTCACCTTGCGGAAGTCCGGCATGCGGCAGACGTCCCACAGCCGGGCGAGGGTCCTTTGCGAGCGCACCCGCTCGCGAATGTCGGGATCGCGCGCGAGGATCTCGAGCACCTGCTCGTCGCTCGCGGTCTCCACGCGCTGCAGGGCCGGGTCGGGCGTCGGCCGGTTCAGCGAATTCCTCAGCGCCTCGAGATTGGAGAGGTCGAGATCGGTATTGCGCCAGGTGAGCCGCGTGACGGGGTCGAAATCGTGATTGACCACCTTCTCCACGATTTCCGGATCGAGCGGGCGCGCATCGGCGGTCTCCCCGAACGTGCCGTCGGACCGGAAGCGCCCGGCACGCCCGGCGATCTGGCCGATCTCGTGGGGATGGAGGCGCCGGCGGCGGCGGCCGTCGAACTTGGTGTAGCTCGCGAAGGCGACGTGATCGACGTCCATGTTGAGGCCCATGCCGATCGCGTCGGTGGCGATCAGGTAGTCGACCTCGCCGGACTGGTAGAGCTCGACCTGCGCGTTGCGGGTGCGCGGGGACAGCGCGCCCATCACCACGGCCGCCCCGCCCCTCTGGCGCCGGATCAGCTCGGCGATCGAATAGACGTCCTCGGCGGAGAAGGCGACGATGGCCGAACGCCGCGGCAGCTTGCCGAGCTTCTTCGCGCCGGCATAGGAGAGTTCGGAGAAGCGCTCGCGATAGTCGATGCGCGCCTCGGGCACGAGGCGCCTGATCATCGGGGCCATCGTCGCCGCGCCGAGGAACATCGTCTCCTCGCTGCCGCGCGCGTGCAGGAGCCGGTCGGTGAAGATGTGGCCGCGTTCGGGATCGGCGCAGAGCTGGATCTCGTCGATGGCGACGAAGGCGGGGCGCATGTCCATGGGCATCGCCTCGACCGTGCACACGAAATAGCGCGCATTCGCCGGGACGATCTTCTCTTCCCCGGTGACGAGCGCGACGGCGCGCTCCCCCTTCACCTTGACCACCTTGTCGTAGATCTCGCGCGCGAGCAGGCGCAGGGGCAGGCCGATCACGCCGGAGGCGCGAGCCATCATGCGCGTCAGCGCGAGGTGGGTCTTGCCGGTGTTTGTCGGGCCGAGGACGGCTGTGATCTCGCCCGGCGCGGCATCGAGGCGGGCCATCGGCGGGCCTCCCTTTGGTTTGCCCAAAGATAGGTTCGCCCGCCCCGAATATAAGCCGGTCGCTGCACCTGCCCCCGGTTCGGACGCAGCTTTATTCGACTTCGATTCGCGTCGCCTGGATATTGATCTTGCCGATCTGCGTGTCGGCCTGGAAGCGGACGGGCAGGTAATGGCCGTCGATGTCGGCGAGATAGATGGTCACCGGGCGGGCGGTCTCTTCCTCGGTCGGCCGGTCGCCGGGATCGTAGCCGGAGACCGGCTCCAGGAAGGCGTTGCAGACCATGGCCTCGCCGCGCCAGGCGCGGGTGCGCACGTTTTCGGTGCCGGCCTGCTCGAAGCGCAGGTCGTAGCGCGCCTTGCCGTCGAAGACGGGCAGGCGTCCGTTGCACACGCCCTCGCGCCCGACCGGCATGCCCAGCGTCATCCCCAGCAGCGCGCTGATCGGGTCGATCGCGCCCAGGCGCTCTTCCTCGCTCGCGGGTGGTTCGCCCATCGAGCCGAAGGGCGGGTCGATGTCGGGCGTCGCGACCGCCTCGGGAAAGTCGATCCCGACCGTGCGGCCCTTCTCGCTGGCGTGATTGACATGGCTGTAGCGCCAGGGCTGCAGCGCCGAGCCGGCACGGTAGCCGGTCACGCCCGCCTCGATATTGGTGTCGTCGAACCAGCGCGCGAGCCCGGCGCTCTGGAAGGTCGCCGAGGCGGAGTAGGTGCCGGTGGGATAGACCGCGCTGACCCCGATCTCGGCCACCGGAAGGACCCAGACCGAACCGGTATAGCTCAGCACGATGCGTTCGGGCACGCGGTCGAGCGCCGGGGCCGCGCCGTCGCTGCCATCGGCATCCGGGGCGGACAGTGCGGCGGCGGCGAGAAGGGCGGCGCCTGCAAGCGGTGCGATCATGGACCCATCAATTCCTTGTTTGCGGTCACGCTATTCCATATGGGACATGTGCGATGCTGGCTGCAAGATGAACGCCGCGTGCTTGACTGCAATCACCGGCTCCGGTAACACGCCCGCTCCCGCGCCGTGAGCCCGTTCTCGCGGCGCGTTTCAAGTTTCGAAATGACCGATACAGGATCGAAGCCATGACGCGCCGCTGCGAACTGACCGGGACCGGCCCGGTTTCGGGGAACAACGTCTCCCACGCCAACAACAAGACGAAGCGCCGCTTCCTGCCGAATCTGTGCGAGGTGACCCTCGCTTCGGAAGCCCTTGGCCGCTCCTTCCGCCTGCGCGTCGCCGCCAAGGCGCTGCGCAGCGTCGACCATGCCGGCGGCCTGGACGCCTTCCTGCTGAAGGCGCGCAACGAGGTCCTCTCCCCGGCCGCGCTGAAGATCAAGCGCGAGCTGAAGAAGGCCGGCGAAGCCGCGGCCTAGGCCACGCCCTTTCAACGTCCGTCCCGACGAAGACGACGCCCGCCCCTGACCGGCGGGCGTTTTCTTTTGCGCCCCCGCGCGCTAGCCTTGCCGCCGGCTCACGATACGGGGGAGGCCTTCCATGCTGCGCACGCTCGTCCTCGGCGCCTCGGCGCTGACACTCATGGCCTGCGGCGAGGGCGATGAGGCTCCCGCCGTCACCCCGGCCGATTCCGTCTTCTTCGGCGGGCCGATCCATACCGGGGTCGAGGCGCTTCCCACCGTCGAGTTCGTCGCGGTCGACGAGGGCCGCATCGTCTTCGTCGGGTCCTCCGAGGAGGGTGCGGCCTTCGTGGGCGGGGAGACCGTCGAGATCGATCTTGCCGGCGCGGCGATGTTTCCCGGCTTCACCGACGCCCATGCCCACCTGATGGGCATCGGCCAGCGCGAGCGCTCGCTCAACCTGGAAGGCGTCGCCTCGATCGCGGAGCTGCGCGCGCGCGTCGCCGCGGCGGCGGAAGGCACCGAGGGCGTCGTCGCCGGGCGCGGCTGGATCGAGACGCACTGGCCCGAGGGCCGCTTCCCGACCCGGGAGGATCTCGACGCCGTCGTGCCCGACCGTCCGGTGATCCTGGTGCGCGCCGACGGCCATGCCCTCGTCGCCAATTCCGCCGCGCTCGAGGCGGCCGGCATCACGGCGGACACGCCCGATCCCGAGGGCGGGGAAATCCTGAAAGGCCCGGACGGCGAGCCGACGGGCATGCTGGTCGACACCGCGATGAACCCGGTCGAGGCGCTCATCCAGGCACCGGGGCCGGCCGAGCGCGCCGAACTCCTGGCGCTGGGGTCCGAGGTCATGGCCTCCTACGGCTGGACCGGGGTGCACGACATGAGCGTGGACTATGCCAATGTCCCGATCATGGAGCAGCTGGCCGGCGAGGGCCGCCTGAAGGTCAGGAATTACGTCTCGGCCAACGCCACCGACTACGACGCCGTCGCCGCCAGTCTGGACCGGTACGGCCCGGCCGACCCGGTGATCGCGCGCGCGGTCAAGCTCTATGCGGACGGCGCGCTCGGCTCGCGCGGCGCCGCCCTGATCGAGCCCTATCACGATGCGCCGGGCTCGCGCGGCCTCGTCCTCGTAGAGGAGGCCGATGCGCTGGCGCTGATGGAGGCCGCGCTCGCCGACGGGGTGCAGCTCGCCGTCCACGCCATCGGCGACCGGGGCAACCGGCTGGTGCTCGACTGGATGGAGGCGGCCTTCGCCGCGGTGCCGCCCGAACAGCGCGCTGTCGCCGAGCCGCGCTGGCGCATCGAGCACGCCCAGATCCTCGATCCGGCAGACATCGCCCGCTTCGCCGAACTCGGCGTCATCGCCTCCATGCAGCCCTCCCACGCCATCGGCGACCTGCATTTCGCGCCCGACCGGCTCGGGATGGACCGGCTCCAGGGCGCCTATGCCTGGCGCGCGCTGATCGACGAGGGCGCGGTGATCGCGGGCGGCTCGGACGCCCCCGTCGAGCGCGGCGAGGCGCGCATCGAGTTCTACGCCGCAACCGTGCGCCGCGATCTGGAAGGCTATGCCGGCGAGGGCTGGCATCCCGAGCAGGCGGTCGGCCGGGCCGAGGCGCTGAAGATGTTCACGCTGTGGCCGGCGTATGCCAGTTTCCGCGAGGACGAGCTTGGCACGATCGCGCTGGGCAAGCTCGCCGACTTCTCCATCTTCGACCGCGACCTGATGAGCGTACCCGACGATGAACTCGCCGATGCGCGCCCGGTGATGACGGTCGTCGGCGGAGAAATCGTCTGGAGGGCGGAGGGTTAGCGGTTTCGGCCCTTCCGGGTGCAAGACGCCGCCTGTGCATGCGTTACTCTGCACGGGTGGCCGTGAACGGAAAGGGGCGGGTTTGCCGAACCGCGACGACATGATGAAGCGCCAGCGCATGCTTGCCGATTTCGGCGAGTTCTCGCTGCGCTCCGACGACCTGCAGGAGGTCCTGACCGAGGTCTGCCGGCTGATCTCGCAGGTGCTCGACACCCCGCTCGCCAAGGTCATCGAGATCGAGAACTCTGGCGGCACGGCGCTCGTCACGGCCGGGATCGGCTGGCCGGACGGCATCGTCGGCAATGCCCGCCTGCAGCTCTGCGACCGGTCCTCGGAGACCTACGCGATCAAGCAGGGCGAACCGCTGGTCACGCAGAACATCCACGAGGAGGAGCGCTTCGAGTTTCCCGAGTTCATGAAGGAGGCCGGCGTCGTCGCGCTCGTCAACGTGCCGATCTTCCTGCCCGGCGGCGAGCCGTTCGGCCTCTTGCAGGTCGACGACACGCGCCCGCGCGAGTTCGACGGGGACGACATCCAGTTCCTGCGCACCTGCGGCACGATCCTCGGGCCCGTCATCGACCGGCTGCACAAAGCCCCCTCGCTGCGCGAAGCGCTGGAGCGGAACCAGAAGCTGATGAGCGAGCTGCAGCACCGGGTGAAGAACAATATCGCCACCATCGCCGCGCTCATCCGCCTGCGCCAGCGCGCGACCGGGTCCGATGCGGCGCGCGCGGAACTGCGCCTCGTCGGCGACCGGGTGGACACGCTGCGCCTCGTCCATCAGCGCCTCTACGAGACCGGCGGCATCGACCGGGTCGATCTCGGCGCCTATCTGCGCGAGTTGCTGGAAAATCTCGTGCACATGCAGGAGGACACCGAGCATGCGGTGAACTCGGACATCGAGGTCGAGGCGGTCGAGTTCGCGGTCGACAAGGCGACCCCGCTCGGGCTCATCGTCAACGAGTTCGTAACAAATTCCTTCAAGTACGCGTTCCGCGACCGCGGCGGCACGATCTGCCTGAGGCTCGAGCGCCAGGACGGGCATGTCACCGTCACCCTCGCCGACGACGGGCCGGGCCTGCCGGGCGAGGACGATCCCGCCTCGTCCGATACCGGCACCGGCATCAAGCTGATCGAGGCGCTCGCGGGCCAGATCGGCGCCGAGCCGGACTGGACCTGCGATGCCAAGGGCGTCTGCCTGACGCTGAGGATCGCGCTCTAACCCGGCCCCCGGGCCAGGCGTTCGAGCACCGGCAGGACCTCGGCAAGTCGGCGCTGCCCGCTCCAGCCAAGCATTTCGATTTCCTCGGCCAGTACGCGCGTGCGCCGGCGCCGGCCCTCCTCGAGCAGGGCCCGGCCCTGCGCCGTGGCCGCGATCGACACGGCCCGGCGATCCGTCTCGGCTTGCGAGCGCGCGACGAGTCCGGCCTCGAGGAGGGCGGAGACCGTCGCAGACATGCTGGCCGGGCGCACCTGCTCGGCGCCGGCGAGCTCGGCGAGTGTGAGCGGACCGGCATGGACGACGACCGACAGGGCGGAGAGCTGCGGTGCGGAGAGCCCGCTCGCATCGTCCTCCCGGCGCAGCCGGCGCAACAGGTGAATCGCGGCCGAGTGCAACCGCGCGGCGATCTCATCGGCGTCCGGGTCGGTCTGGTTCATCGCATCTGCACTCCGCTCCTCGTCATGCCCGCAGCCTTGCACGGCACCTGTAACGCGCGGACCGGCCGTGGCAGGGCCTCCCGGCGGCTGGCGCGGGTCCTGCGCCGGTCCGGCCTCTCCCGCCCCGCCGGCGTTGCGGGCTTTCACTTCCGGTCAGCCCCGCCTTGTGATAGTTAGTTAGACTAACGAAAATAAGGAAGGCGCGGTGATGACGCAACAGGCTTTTTTCGATGCGATCGCGGCGGATGAGCGCGGGCGGGTTTCGGATCTGCTCGCAGAAGCCCCGGGTCTGGCCGAAGCCCGCCACGAGAGCGGGGTCTCGGCCGTGCTCTTCGCGCTGTACCGGGGCCGGGGCGCGATCGCCGAGACGATTGCCGCGCGGGTCGGAGGGCTCGATGTGCACGAGCTCGCCGCGCTCGGACGCGCCGAGGTGCTGGGCCGCCATCTCGACGATACGCCCGGCGCGGTCTCGGCCTGGAGCGCGGACGGCTTCCAACCGCTGCACCTGGCCGCCTTCTACGCGCACGTCGGGGCTATGCGGGTGCTGATCGCGCGCGGAGCGGATGTCGACGCGAAGGCGCGCCACCCGGCCGGCATGGCGCCGATCCACTCGGCCGCCGCATCGCGCCGGGCCGAGGCGGTCGCGGTCCTGCTCGACGCCGGCGCGCAGCCCGACGCGGTGCAGGCGGGCGGCTTCACCGCGCTGATGAGCGCGAGCGCGCACGGGCTGGAGGACATGGTGGAGGCGCTGCTTCGGGCCGGGGCGGAGCCGGGGCGCGCCGCGGACGACGCCAGGACGGCCGCGAACCTTGCGCGGTCGGCCGGCTTCGAAGCCCTGGCCGCGCGGCTGGACGCCGTCTCCGGACGCGACTGAGCCCGTCCGGAAGGGGGGGAACGGACGGGCTCAGCGCGAGGGGGCGGGCTGCGCCGGGCGGCGCGTCTGTCCTGGGATCACGCGATCATCGAGGACAGGGAGGCCGCGACCCCGGCGAAGACGCTGGCGACGAGGACGATGTTGATCACCGCAGCCGCCGCGAACCCGCCATTGTTGTTGGACCTGACCATTGTCTTTCTCCTTGCTGTCTCAATTCGACCAACCGTGGCGCCTGTCCCGGACTTGTCGCTGGGCTCCGGCGCCGGCGAGCGAGGTGTTCGCCTCGTCTCGAAAATCTATCTAGCAGGGTGATTATCGTTTTTCAATAAGAAATGTTCGAAAAACGATATGAAATTTTGGAAAGGTTCGCCGCTCTTCCCCCAGCCTCCTGAAAGCTTTCCCTTTTCCGCTGCGGCGAACCCGGCTTGAATGGGTGAAATTCCCGTGCGCGGGAGCGGGGAAGGGGAGGCCGACATGCAGGCAGGCGATCCGGCGACCGGCGTGGTGATCGCCACGCTCGTCCTCTACAAGCTCGTGCTGATCGCCATCGGCGTCTGGGCGAGCCGGCTCAACAGGAACGAATCCGACTTCTTCCTCGGCGGGCGCGGGCTCGGCGCCTGGGTGGCGGGCCTGTCCTACGCCGCCTCGACGAGTTCGGCTTGGGTGCTTCTGGGGTTTTCCGGCTTCGTCTATGTCTACGGCGTCTCGGCGCTGTGGATGGTGCCGGGCATCTGGGCGGGCTATGTCGGGGTCTGGCTCTGGTTCGGCCCGCGCCTGCGCGCGGAGACCGCGGAGCGCAACTACGTCACCGTCACCGACTTCATGGCCGCCAGCGCCGGGCCTTCCACGAGGGCTCTCATCGCCATCCTCGCCGGCGGGCTCGTCCTGTTCACCTTCGTGTTCTACATCGCCGCCCAGTTCGGCGCGGCCGCGGTCGCCTTCGAGAGCCAGTTCGCCCTGCCGCATACCGAGAGCGTGCTGCTCGGCGCGGTGGTGATCCTCATCTACGGCCTGCTCGGCGGGTTCTGGGCGGTCTCGCTGACCGACACGCTGCAGGGCGCGATGATGGCGCTCATCGCGGTGCTGCTGCCCGCCGCCGGGCTCGTGGCGGCGGGCGGGCCGGTCCAGATGTGGGCGACCCTGTCCGAGACCATGCCGTCGGCCTATCTCGACATCACCGGGGAGCGCGGCTTCGTGCCCTTCCTCGCCTTCGCCTTCGGGGTGGCCGCGATCGGGCTCGGCACGTTCGGCCAGCCCCACCTGATGGCGCGCCTGATGGCGGTCAAGGACGAGAAGGCCCGGCGCACCGGCTTCACCATCGCGATGAGCTGGGCGGTGCTGGTCTATTTCGGCATGGCGCTCCTCGCCCTGTCGGGCCGCGCGCTGCTGGGCGAGATCTTCGATCCCGAGGCGCTGTTCTACGAGATGGCGAACCTTCTGCTGCCCGCCGTGCTCGCCGGCGTCGTCATCGCCGCGATCCTGTCGGCGGTCATGTCGACGGTGGATTCCCTGCTCATCGCCGCCTCGGCGGCCGCCGCGCACGACCTGAAGCTCATCCGCCTCTTCCCGCGCCGCGAGGTGATGATCAGCCGGGTGGTCATGGCCTCGATCTGCGTGTTCGCGGTCGCGCTCACCCTGTCGGTGGATGCGACGATCTTCGACCGGGTGCTGTTCTCCTGGTCTGCGCTCGGGGCCGCCTTCGGGCCGGTCATCGCCGCGCGCGTGATGAACGCCGCGCCGAAGGGCTGGGCGGTCCTCGCCGCGATCGTGCTGGGCTTCGCCACCACCGTCCTGTTCTACACCTACGGCCAGATCGGCGCGGAAGCGGCCGGCGGCGGGCTCTCCGGCATGCTCGCCCGCCTCGCCGCGATCCCCGGCGACCCGTTCGAGCGGGTGGTCCCGTGGATCCTGCCCCTGGTTCTCGTCTTCTCCTTCCGTCAACCCCGCCCCGTAGAGGATCGGCGTTCATGAACCTCGCCCCGCGTCTTGAAACCGAACGCCTGATCCTGCGCCTGCATCGCGCAGAGGATTTCGAGGCCAGCGCCGCCATGTGGGCCAATCCGGACGTGGTCCGCCATATCGGCGGCCAGCCCTCCCCGCGCGGGGAGGCCTGGATGCGCATGCTGCGCTATCCCGGGCTCTGGGCGCTCCTGGGCTACGGCTATCTGGCGATCGAGGACAAGGCGACCGGGCGCTTTGCCGGCGAGGCGGGCCTTGCCGACTTCAAGCGGGAGATGAGCCCCTCGATCGAGGCCATCCCCGAGGCTGGCTGGGCGCTGCATCCCGACTTCCACGGCCGGGGCCTGGCGACCGAGGCGGTCGGGGCCGTGCTCGGCTGGGCGGATGCAAACCTCGATGCGCGCGAGACCTGCTGCATCATCGATCCGGGCAACACCGCCTCGGTGCGCGTCGCGCAGAAGCTCGGCTTCACCGGACCGCAAATGGCCCGCTTCCGCGGCAGCGAGACCCTCCTGTTCCGGCGGGCGCGGCGCACCTGACACAAAAAAACCGGCCGGTGAGGATGGTCACCGGCCGGTCAGTTGGGCTGCGGTTATGGGCGGGACCCGCCCCGACGTCCGCGCTGGCGCCTGATCGCCCCCCTCAGTGCGAAAAGGTGTGCCGCGCTGGGACAATCGGGGCGAGCCCCGGACCGGTCGACGCAAGAGCCGTGCAATTGCGCCGGCCGATCATGAAGCCCGGCCCCGGACCGGCACTGGGGAGGAACGCGCCGGCCCGGAACCGGCAGTCGCGGGTGCATTCGACGGGAGGATCAAAGGCCGCGACCGGTTCGAGGCTCACACGCTCGCACCGCGTTGGGGCGGGATTATTTCCGAAACACGGCATTTGCGCCGCGAGTGCGGCGCGCGCGTGTCCGCCGCGTTCATCTGCGGTTCATGAAGAGAAATAGGGGCTTAGCCGCCGGGCCGGTAGGGGGTGAGCGCGATCAGCTCCAGCGTATAGGCCGCATCGCCGAGATCGTTGTCCTGGCGCTCGGCGCGCAGCACGCCCTCGACATGGACCGCGTCCCACAGGCCCTCGATGCGCACCGGCTCCTCGGTCTCGACATAGACGAGCTGGTTGGGCGGGGGCGGGGGCACGTGGATGCAGGCGCCCACATAGGGCACCAGCAGGAAGCGGGTGATCTCCCGGTTACCGGAGAAATCGAAGGGCAGGACATAGCCCGGCAGGCGCACCCGCCGGCCGTCGAGCTCCTCGACCGTGTTGAAGGTGCCCACCTGCGGCATCCGCTCGGTGCCGAAATGGTCGAAGCCGGTCTGGACGGCCTGCATCTGCTGCAGCCGCGCGATCCGCTCCGCTTCGCCCTCGGGCAGGAGATCGGACCAGGCAAGGTCGAGATAGGCCGGGCTCTGGTCCGGTTCGGCCCCGAGGAGCGCCAGTGCGGCGAAGGCGGAAAGCAGGGTCGTGATCATGACGCCTTACATGCTGCCGGAAGAGGTCCCGTTCAAGGGGCGCTCCGAGCCGACCGACTCGCCCTCGGTGTGCGGGACGGCGTGCTTCAGCTCGGCCTTGACCTGGGTGAGCGCGATCGCCGCGATCGCGCCGAGCACCACCATCGGCGTGCCCTTCATCCAGCCCGCCTCGCCGGCATGGGACAGCATGTGGGCGGCGCCCACATGCAGGATCAGCCCGGCGACCACCGCCATCACCCCGCCGAGCTGGGCGTCCGACAGCGCGGCCGCGAACGGCGCGGCGCCGGCGGCGAAGACCAGCGTCGTCAGCCCGGCCGCCGCGAAGGCACCGAAGAAGGCGGTCCGGTCGGACAGCCCGGCACGCTGCAGCAGGACGAAGCAGATCACCGCCTCGGGAAACTCGTGCAGCGACAGGCCGAGCACCGCTGAGAGCCCGGTGAAGAAATCGACCGCGAAGGTGACTGCGTAGACCAGGCCGTCGACGGTGGAATGCAGCGCGATGGCCACGACCGGGGCGAGCGCGAGCGCGAGCCCGGCGCGGCCATTGCCCGGCCAGGCCTCGATCCCGCGCTGCATCAGGAAGCCGAGCCCGAAGCCGGCCAGCACCAGGAGCGCGGCCTGGTCGGTCATCGCGAAGGCTTCCGGGATGAGGTGCAGGATCGACATCGCGATCAGCAGCCCGGCCGCGAAGGCGGCGAACAGCGGAGCCTGCGCGCGCGTGAAGCCGGCCGCGTAGCGCACCGCGACGAGCGCGCCGAGGCTGACGAGCGCGGCGATGAGGCCGAACAGGGTTGCGAAAAATACAGGATGCACGGAGGCAACGGCCTTTCGAAGGGTTCAGCCGATGGCGTTATATCGTAACACTGGAGGGCCGTGACCTAGCCGCACTTCATTCCGCGTGCAAGCGCAATCATTGTCAGCGTCAAGGTCGCGCGCACAGGTGACGCGCGGCGAGCCGGTCATCTCGAGCGCCGAAATGGCGTACTGCGCTGGAATCGGTATAATCTCGTACAACGACGCGTCAGCGCCGCGTGAGCGGTGCGCTCGCTGGGCTTCGGAAGGCGCAGGCGACGTGAATCGAAACAGCGCACGCCGTTTTGGCCGGTTACGCTTTGTCGGCGAAGGTCCTGGCAATTCGTCACTCGACTGGGCGTGCCGCGATGTCGCCGCGGCTCTCGAGCGCCTTCCGGGAGAAGCCGATCATGTATCGCCTGCGGCCCCGGCGGAGCCGCGGCTGTGCCGCATCGAGCGCGATCTTCTCGTATTCTTTCTCCTTCCTGAGCCTTCGGACGTCCTGGCGTCCGTCGACGCCGGGCTCCTGCGCGACAACCATGTGATCGCCTACGCCTGCGGGGACGCTGCGGACATGCGCCGCCAGCTCGAGCGGAGACTCGAATGGATCGACGAGATATGGGTCCCTTCGCGCTTCGCTCTGGATGCGCTCGGCGAGCTCGCGAAGCCGGCCCATGTCGTGCCTCTTCCGGTGCGCGGACCCGAAGGGACGCAATATCCACGCAGCCGGTTTCAGCTGATGGGACAGCGAACGGTATTCCTGGCGGTGCTGGATGCGGCCGCTTCGCTCCAGGGGCAGAATCCCGGTGCGGCAATCGAAGCCTTCCGCGCCGCCTTCCCGGACCGGCCCGATGTCGAGATGGTTATTCTTCTCCAGAACGCGGCGGCGGCACGCGGGCTGTTCCGGACCCTGTCCGATCTCGTCGGGGCCGATGCGCGTATCTGGTACTGGGACGTGCCGCTCTCCCACGCCGAGACGCTGGGCCTGATCTCGACCGCCGATGCGTTCGTCTCGCTGCATCGCGAGAACACCTTCGGCGTGGCAATCGCACAGGCCATGCGTGCCGGAACCACGGTGATCACCACTCAGCTCGGTGGCAGCGCCGAATACACCAACCCCTCGAACGCCCTGACGATCCCGCTACGTCCCGGCGCTTCAGGAGAGGCCGACCACGATGCCGCCGTGCGCGCCTTCCAGCGCGTGGCCGCGGATCGGAACGCGTTTCGCGACATGATCGCCACCGCCCGATCCCACGATTTCGCGGCGCTGTTCGAACGCGCTGTACTGGACCGTCTGGGCCGGATCGAAGCAGGTCGGGCGAATAGGGAGGAACGAGACAATGCTGTCAGCTGACAGGATGCGCCAGTTTGTTCGCGACGGATACACCACCGTCGAAATCGAGCTCGACGAGTTCCTGCTCGCTCAGGCAATGGCGCTGGTCTGGGAGTTCTGCCCGCCCTCGTTCAGGCCGGATGACCCGACGAGCTGGACCGGCATGGTCACCGACTCCTGCATTACCCGCTCCATGGCCGAGCGCCAGGGAAGGCTGAAATACCGCGAATGCGCGCGCGCTTTCCACTCGATCCGCGCGCTCACGGTCAACAACGAAGCTTTGCGCGAGACGGTCAAGTCTCTCATCTCTCCGCGGACCCCGGACGGCAAGCCGGCCCGCTTCATGCCGATCTTCCGCGGGCTCTACCCGATCTTCTCCCAACCGCGGGAGGTGTGCCGCGTGCGTGCGCATTGCGACACCCATTTCTTCCAGGTCGGTACGGTCATGTACCTCAACGAAACCGGGCCGGAAGACGGAGCCTTCGTGGTCTGGCCGGGCAGCCACCGCCTGATAGCCCCGCACGCCTACGGGCTGACGCACACGCATACACCGGAGGGGTTCGACGCGCTGTGCGCACGGATCGAGCGCGAGATCGAGCCGGTGTGCGTGACCGGCGGTCCCGGGACGGTGATCCTGTGGCATTCGCGCCTGCTGCACTCCGCCGGGGTCAACTGCACCGGCGGCGTACGCTACGGCCTGCTCAGCGACTTCAAGAACGGAATGGCCGATGCGCGCTGCCATTTGCGCAATGACCGTCCATTCGACGAGACCTGGTCGCCGGAGGTCATGGCGATCGAATCCGGCCATGACGGGTTGCAGCCTCTTGAAGGCATGGCCGGCTAGTCGTCGCCGCACGCCTTGATCTGGGACTGCAGGTAGCGCTCCTTGCCAACCTTCTCCATCAGGCCGAGCTCGGTTTCGAGGAAGTCGATATGGCCTTCCTCGTCCTTGAGGATGTGCTCCATCAGGTCGCGCGAGACATAGTCGCGCACCTCCTCGCAATAGGCGATGGCTTCGAGATAGATCGGGTGGGCGCGCCGCTCCGCCTCGAGATCGCATTCCAGGCACTCCACGAGGTCCTCCCCGATCAGCACCTTGCCGAGATCCTGCACGTTGGGCAGGCCTTCCAGGAACAGGATGCGCTCGATCAGCGCATCGGCGTGCTTCATCTCGTCGATGGATTCCTCGTACTCGATCTTGGCCAGGCGCGCGAAGCCCCAGTCCTTGAACATGCGGGCGTGCAGGAAGTACTGGTTGGTGGTGGTCAGCTCGAGCTTGAGGGCCTTGTTGAGGTGCTCGATGACGCCGGCATCGCCTTTCATGGGCTCACTCCATCCTGCAAGCGGGTTCGTGACAGGGTCCGGAGCATACGCCAAAGACCGTGAAGGCCAAGGCCGCAGATGGGAAAATATCAAGCCATGATTGAGATTGAGACGCGTCTTCGGGTGTGCGGGACCGGCGCGAAGCCGGCCCCCGGGAGGGCATGATGGCGCGTGCGGGGTCTTCGCGGCCCGGGACCGGCGAGGCGGTGCATCCGGCGCTCCGGCGGGCGCGCCGGTGGAGCTATCTGCTGGATGCGCGCTACGAGATCGCGGGCATACGCTTCGGACTCGACCCGGTGATCGGCCTCGTGCCGGTCGTGGGCGATCTCGTCACGATCGGGGGCGGGCTGATCATGCTGGCGAGCGCCCACCAGCTCGGCCTGTCGATCTGGGTGAAGGCGAAGATCGTCGGCTATACGCTGCTCGACTATCTCGCCGGCTCGATTCCGGTCCTGGGCGACATCTTCGACCTGTTCTACACCTCGCACCGCTACTGCCTGCAGGCGATAGAGCGGGCGCTGGAGCGGCAGGAGGGCTGAGGCGCTATTCGGCCGGGACGGCGCAGGGATCGCGCTGGGGCACGCCGGCGATCATGCGCGCGGCCTCCTCGAAGCAGCGTCCGCAACGCGGCTTGGCGCCGCAGGCCTTGAAAGCGCTCGGCACGTCCCGGGCGCCGGACTTGGCGGCGTCCTTGAACTGACGGCATTTCAGGGCGTTGCACAGGCACACATACATCGTTTGCAGTCTCGCGGGGCCGGGGGGCCGAAGGCTTCGAGGCGAGTCGGTGTTCAAGCAACTCGTTCTCAAGAGCATGTGCCCTTACTGCGAACGATTGTCAATAGCGCGGTGTCAGCGGGCTGCCGTGTCCGGCGCGCGTCTGCGCTCGAGAAACCGCAAGAGGTCGTAGGCGCCGCCGAGCACGCTGCCATAGGCGAGATGCATGACCAGCATCACCGCCGGCGTGGTCTGGCCGGTCCCCAGCCCCGCGAAGCCTGCGCCCAGCAGGGGGAAGATCACGAACACGGTCGCCACCCAGATGAGCACGCCCACGAAAATGCCCTTGATCGCCGGATCGCCCGCGAAGCGGGGCGCGACGAAGCCGAAGACGAGCCCCCATGCGAGGGTTCCGGTGAGGATGTGGGCGGTCCAGGCCACGGCGCGGGTCTCGGGCAAACCGAACCCGCCGGCGAGTTCGGCGAACACGGCGATCAGGTCGGCGCCGGGAATGGCGAGCGAGCGCTTCAGGACGATCAGGATGGAGACGGCGAGCGTGGCCGCCGTGCCGGCGGCAATGCCCTTGAGGTAGGGCGCTATCGCGGTTGCGCGCGAACGGGGCATGGGGTCCTCCGGACGGAACGGAACACGGGCTGTACGGCGCCGGCCGGCCCTCAGGCCGGCGGGGCCTGGCGGGTCTCCAGCGTCTGGTACATCCAGCCCAGCACCGCGCCGAAGATGACGTGGAGTACCAGCGTCGCGATCGCCGCGGCCGGCCCGATATTCGCGCCGAACAGGCCCGCGCCGGCGATCGGGAAGACGAGGATCATCATGGCGAGCCAGGCGAGCATGGAGAACTCGACGCCCTGGACCACGCGTGCGCCCGGCAGCTTCGTGCCGATCCACACGAACAGCAGGCCCCAGGCCACCGCCCCGATCAGGAAGTGCAGGATCCATCCCACGATGGGGGTTCCCGGCAGCCCGGCCCGGGCGGCGATCCCCGCCAGCATCTCGATGGCGTCGACGTCCGGCAGCATGCCCGCCGCCGACTTGATGAGCATCAGGGTGGACAGGACGATGGTCGCCACCAGCCCGGCGATGATGCCTTTCACTTCATTGGCCATGTCTTGTGCCTCTCCGCTCTGACGGGCACGGTGCGAGACCGCAGGCAGGGGGTAGAACCGGTGAAGGGCGCATGCGTTCCGGACCGGCGCGCGATGCGAACGCCCCTGCCGGGGCGGGCCGGCGCCCGGTATGATGGCGGCCATGACGACTCGCACCATCCAGCTCTCCGGACGCAGCATCGCCTACACGCTCAAGCGCTCCGCGCGCCGGCGCACGATCGGCTTCCGCGTCGGGCCGCAGGGCCTCAGCGTGAGCGTGCCGCGCTGGGCGGGCCGCGCCGAGACCGAGGCGGCGCTGCGCGAGAAGTCGGGCTGGATCCTGGAAAAGCTCGACAAGTGGGCCGCGCGGCCGTCCCCGCAGCCGCTGCTCGGGGTGTCCGGGGAGAGGATAGGCTATCTCGGGCGCGAACTCGTCCTCGACGTCATTGCCCATGACCGCGCGCGCAGCCTCGTCGCGATCGAGGATGAAATCCTCGTCGTGCGCATCGACGGGGCGCTCGCCGGCGATCTGGCTTCGGCCACCGTGCGCCGCGCGCTCGACCGCTGGCGCCGCGCGCAGGCGCTGGCCCTGATGGCCCCGAAGCTGGAGCGCTATGCCCAGGCTCTCGGCCTGAAACCGCCCGCGGTCAGCGTGCGGGTCAATTCCGGGCGCTGGGGCAGCTGTTCGGCCGACGGCTCGATTCGCATGAACGCACGGCTCGTCGCCTATCCCGAACCCCTCGTCGACTATGTCTGCGCCCACGAGGCGTGCCATCTGCTCGAGATGAATCACGGGCCCCGCTTCTACGCCCTGCTCGACGGGCTGATGCCCGATCATCGCGCGCGCTCGAAGGCGCTGAAGGCGGCTGTGGCGCCGGGGGCGGTGTTCTAGGCGAGGGCCTGAATCCCCTCACGAGACTAAGGGCGGAGCCGGGATTTCGGCGGAATCGGGAGCCGGCCTCCACCGCGCCATCCGTCCGCCCCATTGACGCCATCGCGCATCGCTCCGATAGGCTTGTCGTCCGATGCCGGAGCAAGCCATGACCGAGACCGCCTTCTACCGCGAGCGCCGCCTGCCGCCCTACGTCTTCGCGGAGGTGAACCGGATGAAGCTCGCCCTTCGCAAGCAGGGCCGGGACGTCATCGATTTCGGCATGGGCAATCCCGACCTGGCGCCGGCCGCGCACGTCATCGACAAGCTGAAGGAGGTCGCCGGCGATCCGCGCGCGCACCGCTATTCGGCGAGCCAGGGCATCCCGGCGCTCAGGAAGGCGCTCGCGCGCTATTATGAGCGCCGCTTCGAGGTCGGCCTCGATCCCGACCGGGAGGTGTGCGTCACCCTGGGGTCCAAGGAGGGCCTGGCCAACCTCGCCCAGGCGGTGACCGCGCCGGGCGACGTCATCCTGGTGCCCGATCCCTCCTATCCGATCCACATGTTCGGCTTCATCATCGCCGGCGCGGCGGTGCGCCCGGTCCCCTTCGAGAGCCCGGAGGCCTTCCTGCGCGAGGCCGCCCACGCCTGCCGGCGCTCGATCCCCGCGCCCTCGGCCCTGGTCCTGAACTTTCCCTCCAACCCCACCGCGCGGGTCGTCGATCCCGGCTTCTACGAGGAGGCCGTGAAGCTCGCCAAGGCCAACGATCTCGTGCTCATTTCCGATCTCGCCTACGCGGAGATCTACTTCGACGGCACCCCGCCGCCCTCCATCCTGCAGGTGAAGGGCGCGAAGGACGTGGCGGTGGAGTTCACCTCCATGTCGAAGACCTATTCCATGGCCGGCTGGCGAATCGGCTTCGCGGCCGGCTCGGCGCGCCTGGTCGATGCGCTCAAGCGCGTGAAGTCCTATCTCGACTACGGCGCCTTCACCCCCGTCCAGGTCGCCGCCATCGCCGCGCTCGACGGCCCGCAGGACCCTGTCGCGAAGGCGCGGGCGATCTACAAGGCGCGCCGCGACGTCATGGTGGAGACCTTCGCCCGAGCCGGGTTCGAGGTGCCGAGCCCGCCCGCGACCATGTTCGCCTGGGCCCCGATTCCCGAACGCTTCCGCGATCTCGGCTCGGTGGAGTTCGCCAAGCTGATGCTGGAGAAGACCGGGGTGGCCGTCGCGCCGGGCCTCGGCTTCGGCGAACGCGGCGACACCCATGTGCGCCTGGCGCTGGTGGAAAACGAGCAGCGCATCCGCCAGGCCGCGCGCGCGCTGAAGGCGTTGTTCTGAGGCGGCGCGGGCCTTAACGCCCTGTTCATGGTTAATCCATTGTAAATTAAGGCAATTTTTAGTCGGGCTGGTACAGGATGTGCATCGTGTGGGACAGGCTCTCACAAGGTGATGACACCATGGCCAGCACGAAGTCTTTCCAGATCAGGCACTTGGATCGCACCCCGCGGTCCGGCCTCGGTGGCGTGCGTGCCGCGGCGGGACGGTTCGGCGCGTTCCTTTCCGAGACCGCCGCCAACGTTGCGGTCAGTTTCGCCCTGATGCTCGCCCCGCTCACCGCCGCGGTCGGCGGTGCGCTCGACTATACCCGCGCGGTCATGATCGGCACCGAGATCCAGGCGGCGCTCGATTCCGGCGTGCTCGCCGCCGCCTCGCTGACCCAGGACCGCGATCCCGAGACCGTGGTGCGCGCCTACGTGCAGGCCGCGCTCGCCGATCACGGCGAGATCGTCGACAGCCTCGACATCACCGTGCGCTCGCAGACATCGTTGAACTCGCGCACGGTGAGCGCGGATGCGAGCGTGTCGCTGAAGACCATCATGCTCGGCGTCGTGGGCATCGGCGACCTGACGGTGTTCCGCACCTCCGAGGCGCTCGAGGAGGTACGCGATGTCGAGATCTCGCTCGTGCTCGACGTCTCCGGCTCGATGAGCGGGTCCAAGATCGCGGCCCTGCGCGATGCGGCCAGCGAGTTCCTCGACGTGGTGCTCGACACCGACCGGACCGACCGCACCAGCGTCTCCGTCATCCCCTACAATGGCGGCGTGCGCCTTCCCGGCGCGGTCAATCGCGGCCTGTTCCGCGGGCTCAACGCCTCGGGCTGTCCCGATCACGGCACCGACTATCCGGTCGTGATTCCGCACGCCGATCTCGACACGCTCTCGCCGCTGGAATGGAACGGCAATCCGCAGCTGGGACACAATCACTCCTCCCACTGTCCGGAGATGCACATGGAATCGAGCTTCCTGCAGAACGACAAGGCGGAGCTCCAGGCGCTGGTCTCCGGACTCGACGCCAGCGGCAATACCGGGCTCGACGTCGCCACCGCCTGGGGCGCGCGCGCGCTCGACCCGAGCTGGCGCGCCGCACTGCCCGGCGAGTTCGCCGACCGTCCTGCGGCCTATGACGATCCGGACACGATCAAGGTGCTGGTGGTGATGACGGACGGTGCGGCCACGGCCCAGTCGCGCACCGAGCGCCGGCGCGGGCGCTGGCGCCGCTACGAGCTCTACCCGGCCAGCACCGCGCGCGACAACATGCTGGAGGCGTGCAGCTACGCGAAGGACCACGGCGTGGTGGTCTACACCATCGCCTTCCAGCTCTCCGGCCAGACCAACCGCGACCTGATGCGCAACTGCGCAAGCCGGGCCCAGACCTATTACGAGGTGGAGAGCATGGACATCTCCGCCGCCTTCGCCGCGATCGCCGCCGACATCAACCAGCTGCGGATCTCCAAATAGAAAAAGGCCGCGCCGGTCGACCCGGCGCGGCCTGCTTCTTCGTTACGGCTGCGAGGCTCAGTCCTGCGTGTCCGCGTCCATCATCTCGTCGCGAAGGCCGCGGAATTCATTGCCCTCGTACCAGTTCGGCCAGAGATCGCTGTCGGCGACCCGGCGCGAGACCTCGTACATCAGGCGCGCGTCCTCCACGAAGCCGGAGAGATCCCAGCTCGGATCCCACTCGTCGCTCGGCTTGTGATAGGCGTCGGTGCGGTAGGCCGCCTCGATCTGGGCGACGAATTCGCGCCCTTGCGTCCGGCTGATCGAGCCGCCGTCGGCATAGAGCATCGGAACGCCCTTGCGCGCGAGGCTCACATGGTCGGAGCGATAGAAATAGCCCGCCTCCGGGTTCGGGTCGGGGGAGAGGTAGCGGCCCACTTCGCTCGCTTCCTCCGCCAGCAGGTCTTCGAGCTCGCTCGCGCCGAAGCCGATGACCACCACGTCCTCGGTCGGGCCCACGGGCAGCATGCCGTCGAAATTGAAGCCGCCGACCGTCTTGTCCAGCGGGACCAGCGGGTTCTCCGCATAATAGGCCGAGCCCAGCAGGCCCTGCTCCTCGGCGGTGACGGCGACGAAGATCACCGAGCGGTCGGGCGTGTCCCCGGCCGTGGCGTAGCGCTGGGCGATCTCCAGCATGGCCGAGGTGCCGGTCGCATTGTCGACCGCGCCGTTGTAGATCTGGTCCTCGCCCGCGAAGTTCAGCCGCTCGCCGATATGGTCCCAGTGGGCCATGAAAAGGACGTGCTCGTCCGGGCGCACGTCGCCCGCGACGCGGCCGGCGACGTTGCGCGAGATGTTGGTCTCGAAGCTCTGGTGGAGCTCCGCCGAGAGCGTCGCGCCTTCGAGCGCCACGGGCTCGAAGCCCGGGCTCGCCGCCGCGATGGCCAGCGCGTCGAAATCGAGCCCGACCGCCTCGAACAGGTCCTGCGCGACCTCGAGCTGGATCCAGCCCTGCACGTCGACGAAGTCGTAGCCCTCGGGCGGAACGAGCGAGGATTGCGGGCCGGTCCAGGAGCTGAACACGACTTCCCACGGATAGGAGGCCGGCTCGGTCTGGTGCACGATGATCGCGCCCTCCGCGCCCTGGCGCGCGGCTTCCTCGTACTTGTAGGTCCACCGCCCGTAATAGGTCATGGACTGGCCGGTGAAGAGCCCGCTTTCCGGATCGGCGAAGCCGGGATCGTTGACGAGGATGACGACGGTCTTGCCCTCGACGTCGAGGCCTTCGTAGTCGTTCCAGCCGTATTCCGGCGCGACGATGCCGTAGCCGACGAAGACCAGCTCGGAGTCCTCCAGCGTCACCGTCTCCTCGGCGTTCTGCGACCAGTAGACCGCGTCCGCGCCCAGCTCGAGGCCCATCGGCTCGCCGTCGACGGCGATGTCGTAGCGGGAGGCTTCCTCGTCGAGCGTGATCTGCAGGAGCGGCACGTCCTGGAACCAGGTGCCGTTCTCCCCGGCCGGTTCCAGACCCATCATCGCCATTTCCTCGGCGATCCAGTCGGCCGCGGGCTCGCCCTTCTCGGTGCCCGGGCCGCGTCCGCCGAAGCGGTCGTCGGCGAGCGTGGCGATGCGGTAGGCGAAATCGGCCTCGGTGATCGCCGCATCGGTCGGTTCGTGCACCGGCCAATCGGCCCCGTCCATGCCGACGGATTCGTCGACGGCGGCGGTCTCCTGTGCCGCGTCGGCGGCGTCCTCGGCGTCCGGCGCGGGCTCGCCGCAGGCGGCGAGCGCGAAGCCCGCCGCGGCGGCACCCAGAAGCAGGTTCAGGCGTTGCATGGGTCGTCTCCCCTTGTGGTCATGTGCGCGTAAACATGCACTGCCAGCGCGCGAGCGCAAGGCTGGCGCGCGCCTCGACACCGGCCGGGCCTCGACAGAGGCGGGCCCGCCGGTTCACAGTGAACACGGTTCACGCCGGACAGGGGATGGCCCGTGCAGATCGACATGACCGAGCTCGACACCTGGCAGATCTCGCTCGATCCGCGCTTCGAGCTCATCATGCCGGTCGGGCTCGTCGTCATGATGTTCGCGGTCGCGCTGGCCTTGAAGATCGAGGACTTCGCCTTCCTCAGGCGCTATCCGGCGCGGTTCGCCGGAGCGGCGTCGTCCCAGATCGTGGGCCTGCCGCTCCTGACCCTGATCCTCGTCTGGATCATCCAGCCCATCCCCTCGATCGCCTTCGGCATGATCGTGGTGGCCTGTTGTCCGGGCGGCAATGTCTCGAACTTCATCACCCATCTCGCGCGCGGCAACACCGCGCTGTCGGTCTCGCTGACCGCGACCTCGAGCCTCGCCGCCGCGCTGGTGACGCCGATCTCGATCCTGTTCTGGTCGAGCCTCTATCCGCCCGCGGCCGGGATCGTCGAGGCGGTCGAGGTGGAGGCCGGACCCTTCATCCTCTCGATGGGCGCGCTGCTCGCCCTGCCGATCGCGGCGGGCATGGCCGTGCGCCACTATCATCCCGCCATCGCGGTGCGCATCCGCCCGGTCTTCATGATCGCGGCGCTGACCATCATTGTCGCGCTGGTCGCGAGCGGGGTGGCGCGCAATCCGCAGATGTTCATGGCCACCGGCCTCGTCGTGCTCGCCATCGCGGCGCTGCACAATGCGCTCGCCTTCGGGCTCGGCTGGGTGACCGGCAGGGCGCTCGGCTTCGACGCGAAGGGCCGGCGCACCATGACCTTCGAGGTCGGCATCCAGAATGCGGGCCTCGGGCTGATGATCGTCATCGCCGTGTTCGGCGGCACCGGGGGTGCGGTCGCCATGACCGGCACGTGGTCGATCTGGCACCTGATCAGCGGCCTCCTGCTCGCCGCCGGCTTCCGCGCGCTCGACGGCTGGCAGGCGAGGGGGCAGGTGAAGGCGGCGGAGTAGAGGGCGGCGCCTGGTGCTCCGGCGGCAGGCCGGGCGCGACGATTATGGCCCTCTTCCCCGGACGGGGGAGAGGGAGAAAGACGGGAGACAGCGTCATGTACGATCTCAAGATCACCGGCGGCACGATATACGACGGCACGGGCGGCGCGCCCTTCACCGGCGACATCGCGGTCAGGAACGGCCGCATCGTCGCGGTCGGGCAGGCCCCCGGGGACGCGCGCGAGACGATCGACGCGGCGGGGATGATCGTCACCCCCGGCTTTATCGACGTGCACACCCATTATGACGGCCAGGCGACCTGGGACGACCGGCTGGAGCCCTCCATCCGCCACGGCGTGACCACCGCGGTGATGGGCAATTGCGGCGTCGGCTTCGCGCCGGTCCGGCCCTCCGACCACGAGCGCCTGGTCAAGCTCATGGAGGGGGTGGAGGACATTCCCGGCACCGCGCTCGCCGAGGGGCTCACGTGGGAGTGGGAGAGCTTTCCCGAATACATGGACGCGCTGGAGACCACCCCGCGCACCATGGATATCGCTGCCCTGATCCCGCACGACCCGGTGCGCGTCTACGTCATGGACGAGCGCGCGAGCTTCGACGCGCAGGCCACCGAGGAAGAGATCGCGAGGATGCGCGATCTCGTGCGCGAGGGGCTGGAGGCCGGCGCCATCGGCTTTTCCACCGGGCGTTCGGACCTTCACCGCACCGCGGACGGGGAATGGACCCCGGCGAGCGAGGCCACCGCCAAGGAACTCGCCGGCATCGCCAGCGCCTTCGAGGGGCTGGACCACGGCGTCCTTCAGGCGGTCTCCGACTTCGATCTCGAACGCGAGGGCGACCGCTTTCCCGGCGAGTGGGCGGTGATCGAGGCCTATGTGAAGGCCGGCGGCGGGCGGCCCTTCTCCATGTCGCTGATGCAGCGCGACTTCGCGCCCGACCAGTGGAAGAAGATCCTGGCCGGCATCGAGGACCTGAACCGCCAGGGCTATGACGCCCGTGTCCAGGTCGCCCCGCGCGCCATCGGCGTGTTTCTGGGCCTGCAATGCACCTTCCACCCCTTCATGGGCTATCCCGCCTACAAGGAAATCGCCCACCTCCCGCTGGACGAGCGCGTGGCGATCATGAAGACCCCGGAATTCAAGGCGAAGCTCCTCGCCCAGAAGTCCGACAAGCTGTCCGGGCCCGGCTCCTCGGTCCCGCCCATCGCCGATCTGCTGATCGAGCACATGGAATTCGCGGCGGAAAAGCTCTTCACGCTCTCCGGCCAGCCCGATTACGAGCAGCCGCCCGAGCAGAGCATCGCCGCGAAGGCGCGCGCCCGCGGCGTCAGCGTGTGGGAGCAGCTCTACGACACCGTCATCGCCCGCCAGGGTCGCGAACTCATCTACCTGCCCATCTACAATTACACCGAGCTCAGCTACGAGAACGTGCTGACCATGATGAAGCACCCCCAGGCGATCATGGGCCTGTCGGACGGAGGCGCCCATGTCGGCACGGTCTGCGATGCGAGCTTCCCGACCTATCTGCTGAGTTACTGGACCCGCGACCGCACGCGCGGCGCGCAGATCGCTCTGCCCCGCGCCGTGCAGATGCTCACCGCCGATCTCGCCGACTATCTGGGGCTGGACGATCGCGGCCGCATCGCGCCGGGCCTGAAGGCCGACCTCAACGTCATCGACTACGGCGCGCTGGCCCTGGAAGCCCCCCACCTCGTCAAAGACCTCCCCGCCGGCGGCCAGCGCCTCTTGCAGGGCGCGAAGGGTTATGTCGCCACGATCGTCAGCGGGCAGGTCGTGGTGCGGGACGACGTGGTGACGGACGCACGCCCCGGCCGGCTGGTAAGGGCAGGGCGGCAGATGGCGCTGGCGGCGGAGTAGGGGCCCGCCTGGAAGGGCGGATCGCGGCCAGCCACGTGCACGCTTCGAGGCTCCGCGCTTTGCGCGGAACACCTCGGCATCAGGAAGCTGTGCCGGATGGGCGGAGGCACAGCGCCGCGTGCCTCCCCGACCCCCTACCTCACATAGCTCGCGCCATTCACGTCGAAGGTCGCTCCGGTCGCGGACCGGCATGCGCCGGTGAGCAGGAACGCCGTCAGGCGGCCGATCTCGCGGGGCTCGGCGATCTCGCCGAGCGGGATTTCCGCCTCGGCCCGGGCGCGGGCGGCCTCGTCCTGCGGGCCCATCTCGGTGTCGATCCAGCCCGGGGCAATGGCGTAGGCGAGAAGGCCCTGGCCCGACCAGGCCCGCGCGAAGGTCTTCACCGTGGCCACGAGCCCGGCCTTGGCCGCGGCATAGGCGGCGTGTTCCGGATCGTCGCCGCGCTGGGCGGCGCGGCTCGCGATGGCGACGATGGCACCGGGGGTATCGGTGCCGACATGGTCGTTGGCGGCCTCGCGCATCAGGTCGACGGCCGAGTGCAGGTCGACCTCCATCACCCGGCCCCAGGCCTCGCGCCAGGCGCCATAGTCCTCGAAGGCCGGGCTGGCATCGAAAATGCCGTGATTGACCACGAGCCCGTCGAGCCGCCCGCCGGCGAGGCGTTTCGCTTCAGCCCAGGCGTCCGGTGCGGCGCCCGGCACGGCGAAGTCGGCCTGGACGATGCCGGCGCAGTGCGGGCCGAGTTCGCTCGCCAGGGCTTCGGCCGCCTCGCGCGAGGCCGAGCAATGCAGCACCACGCGGCCTCCGAGCGCGCGGATCTCGCGCGCGATCGCCGCGCCGGTGCCGCGCGAGGAGCCGGTGACGAAAAAGATCTGGCCATCGAGGGTCATGGGGCGCTCCCGGCGCTGGGGTGAGCCGCGCCACTGAGGGACACGGGGGCAGAGCGCGCAGAAGGACCCCATCCGCGCGCCGCGTTCAAGGCCGGCCTGCACCGCTCTCGCGGGGTGCGGGGCGCCGACTCCCGTCCCATCCCGGCGCGACCGGACCTTGAGGTCCTGGCGCGGGCGGTGTTCTATCGTGCGCCACCCTTGGCACCGGAGATCTCATGACCGTACGCTTGTTTGCCATCGCCCTTGCGCTCGCCCCGGCTGCCGCGCTCGCGCAGGAGGACGCCGCCGCGCCGGTGATCTACGAGGTCTCGTTCGACAACGCCGTCCACAATGAGGCGCGCGTCAGTATCGCGTTTTCCGAGCTGGATGCCGGTCCGCTGACCGTGCGCATGTCGCGGTCCTCGCCCGGTCGCTACGCAATCCACGAGTTCGCCAGGAATGTCTACGATGTCGGCGCGACGGGCCCGGACGGCGAGGCGCTGAGGGTCGTGCGCGAGGACCCCTATTCCTGGATCATCCCGGCGCACGAGGGCGAGGTTCGTTTCGCCTACACGCTCTATGCCGACCGTGCGGACGGAACCTATTCCCAGGTGGATACCAGCCACGCCCATCTGAACATGCCCGCGACGTTTGCCTGGGCTCCGGGTCTGGAGGGGCGGCCGATCGAGGTCCGCTTCGAGCCGCTCGATCCGAACTGGCGCATCGCCACGCAGCTGGAACCGACCGAGGATCCGCACGTCTTCCGCGCCCCGAATCTCGCCTATTTCATGGACAGCCCGACCGAGATCAGCGATTTCGATCTTCGCGAATGGACGATCGGAGAGGGCGAGGACGCCCAAACGATCCGGCTGGCGGTCCATCATGATGGCACGTCGGCCGACATGGACGAGTACGCCCGGCGCGCCGAGCAGGTCGTTGCCGAGCAGGTCGCCCTGTTCGGGGAGGCGCCGGAGTTCGATTTCGGCACCTACACCTTCATCGCCGACTATCTGGCCCATGTGGACGGCGACGGAATGGAGCACCGCAACTCCACCATCCTTTCAAGCAGCCAGGGCCTGTACGAGGCCGCTTTCGCCCAGCTCGGCACGCTCAGCCACGAGTTCCTGCATGCCTGGAATGTCGAGCGGCTGCGTCCCGCAGAGCTCGAGCCCTTCGACTTCACGCAGGCCAATCCCTCGCCCGCGCTGTGGTTCGCGGAAGGGTTCACGTCCTACTACGACGGCCTGACCATTCACCGTGCCGGGATCGACGATCTCGACGCGTTTGCCGATGACCTGACGGGCCTCGTCAACTATGTCGCGAACGCCCCGGGGCGGCGGTTCTACGGACCGCAGGCGATGAGCCTGCGCGCCCCATTCGTCGACGCCGCCACCGCGATCGATCCGGACAATCACTCCAACATCTTCGTGTCCTACTATCCCTATGGCGCGGTCATCGGTCTCGGGCTCGATCTCACCCTGCGCCGCGATTTCGGCGTGACGCTCGACGACTACATGCGTCGGCTCTGGCAGACGCACGGGCGCACCGAGACGCCCTACACCCAGGCCGATCTCGAAGCGGCCCTGGCCGATGTCAGCGGCGATGCGGGCTTCGCCGCGGAATTCTTCGACCGTCATATCGAGGACGGCGAGCTGCCAGACCTTGCTTCCCTGCTCGCCGAGGCCGGGCTGGTTCTGCAGCCCGCCCACCCGGGGGCGGCCTGGCTCGGCACGGCGCGCTTCGATCAGCGCGGGGACGCGATGATCCTGTCGGCCAATACCCTGATCGGTCAGCCGCTCTACGATGCGGGGCTCGATCGCGGCGACGAGATCGTGCGGGTCGGTCGCTTCGAGATCGACAGTCCGCAGGACTGGTCGCAGGCCCTCGCGCGCCATGCGCCGGGCGACACCGTCGAGATCGTCTTCGTCCGGCTGGGCGAGACGCTGGCCGGCGAGATCGCGTTCGAAGAGGATCCCGCCCTGGAGGTCGTCACGCTGGAAAGCCGGGACGAGCGGCCCTCGCGCGCCCAGCGCCGCTTCCGCGATGCGTGGCTGGCAAGCCGGGCGGAGTAGGGGGCGTCAGACGTTGAACTTGAACAGCATCACGTCGCCGTCCTTGACGATGTAGTCCTTGCCTTCCTGGCGCAGCTTGCCGGCCTCGCGCGCGCCGGCCTCCCCGCCATGGGCGACGTAATCGTCATAGGCGATGGTCTCGGCGCGGATGAAGCCCTTCTCGAAATCGCCGTGGATGACGCCGGCCGCCCTCGGTGCGGTCCACCCCGTGCGGATCGTCCAGGCGCGCGCCTCCTTCGGGCCGGCGGTGAAGTAGGTCGACAGGCCCAGCAGCTGGTAGCCGGCATGGATCAGGCGGTTGAGGCCGGGCTCCTCGAGACCCAGGCTCTCGAGATATTCGGCGCGCTCGGATTCCTCGAGCAGGGCGAGCTCGGCCTCGATCTTGGCGCTGATCACCACCGCGATCGCGCCTTCCTGCTTCGCGCGCTCCTCCACCTGGCGGGAATAGGCATTGCCCGTGGCCGCGCTGTCCTCGTCGACATTGGCGACGAACAGGACGGGCTTCGAGGTCAGAAGCTGCAGCATGCGCCATTCGCGGCGCTGGTCCTCGGGCACCTGCGCGTTGCGCGCGGGCCTGCCTTCCTGCAGCTGTTCCAGGGCGAGATCGATCAGCCCGAGCTGGGCCTTCGCCTCCTTGTCGCCGGTCTTGGCCTTCTTCTCGACATTGGCTCGGCGCTTTTCCAGGCTCTCCATGTCGGCGAGCATCAGCTCGGTCTCCACGGTCTCGAAATCGGCGAGCGGGTCGACCTTGCCGGCCACGTGGGTGACGTCCTCGTCGTCGAAGCAGCGCAGCACGTACACCACCGCGTCGACCTCGCGGATATTGGCCAGGAACTGGTTGCCCAGGCCCTCGCCCTGGCTCGCGCCCTTAACGAGGCCCGCGATGTCCACGAAGCTCATGCGCGCCGGGATGACGTTCGCCGAGCCCGCGATCTCGGCGAGCTTCTGAAGGCGCGGCTCGGGCACCGCGACCTCGCCGACATTGGGCTCGATCGTGCAGAAGGGATAATTCGCCGCCTGCGCCGCCGCGGTCTGGGTGAGCGCGTTGAAGAGGGTCGATTTACCGACGTTCGGCAGGCCGACAATGCCGCATTTGAAGCCCATGGGGGAGGTCCTTGGAGATGTCTGATCCGGCCGGGCGGCCGTGCTGTGTCCGTGTTCGATCGAGGCCGCCCGTATATGGGCAAAGCGCCCTGCGCGCCAAGGGGGCGGTCAGTCCTTGCCGTTCTCCCCGCCCGGCGCCGGGGCGAGGTGGGTGACCTTCGTCTGGAACGCGTCTTCCTGGCCCTCGGCCAGCAGCGGCACGGCGCGAGCGATGGCGTCGAGCAGGTTCGCGAACCAGTCCTCGATCTCCGCCTTGGAGAAGTCGGAGAGGACATGGCCGGTGACCTTGTCCTTGTGGCCGGGATGGCCGATGCCGATGCGCCCGCGGCGCACCTCGGGGCCGACATGGGCCAGGATCGAGCGCATGCCGTTGTTTCCCCCGTGCCCGCCGCCGGTCTTGAGGCGGAACTTGCCCGGCGCGAGATCGATCTCGTCGTGGAACACGACGATGTCGGCCGGGGCGATTTTGTAGAACTCCGCCGCCGCGCGCACCGACAGGCCGGACTCGTTGTAATAGGTCTGCGGGCGCAGCAGCAGGACCTTCTTCGGGCCCGATCCGGTCTGGATCACGCCCTCGCTGACGAGGCCGGAGAACTTCTCGCGCCACGGGCCGAAGCCGTGATCCTGGGCGATCGCCTCGACCGCCATGAAGCCGGCATTGTGCCGGTTGCCGGCATATTTCCCGCCCGGATTGCCGAGCCCGACGATGAGCTTCATCTCTTGCGCTCTCCCGGAAACGAAAAGGGCGGCCGCCGAGTAACCGGAACGGACCGCCCTTTGGAACCTGGCGCGTGGCCTCTGGCCGAGCTTACTCGTGCTCGCCCTTCTTGGCCTCGTCCTCTTCCTCGTCTTCCATCACCGAGTCGTCGCTCTGCTCGATGACCTCGGTCTCGATCTCTTCTTCCACGTCCGGCTCTTCCTCGACGAGGGCGCGCGAGGTCTGGATCGTGGCGATGGTGAAGTCGCGGTCGGTGATCGTCGGCTTGACGTTCTCCGGCAGCGCCACGTTGGAGATGTGCACCGCGTCGCCGATCTCGAGACCGGTGAGGTCCACCTCGATGGCTTCCGGGATGGAGCCGGCCGGGCAGTCGACCTCGATCTCGTGGCGCACCACGTTGAGCACGCCGCCACCTTCCAGGCCCGGCGACTTCTCTTCGTTGACGAAGTGGACCGGCACCTCGACGGTGATGATGGAGTCGGCTTCCACGCGGTAGAAGTCGATGTGCATCGGCTCGTCGCGGACCGGGTGGAACTGGACCTCGCGGGTCAGGACCGACTGCTGCTCGCCCTTATGGTCGATCGCGATCATGTGGTTGAGGAACTTGCCCGAATTGATCGCCTTGACGACCTCGTTGGCCTTCAGGGCGATCGCGACGGGGTCCTTGCCGCCGCCATACAGGACGCCCGGCACCTGGCCGCTGCGGCGCGCTTCGCGGGCGCCGCCCTTGCCGGTGCGCTCGCGCACTTCAACGGAGAGAACGATATCGCTCATCGGTCCGGTCCTTCAAAAAAAGGTATCAAACACGAACGCCGCGAGCCCGCCGGTTGACGTGCCGCGGCATTCGAGTGCGCGCCGGGCCTGTCCCGTCGCGTTTCGAGCGGCGGCTAATAGCCGATCCCGCATCGCCACGCAACCGGCCCGGCATGTGAAAAACCGGCGCGTAGCAGGCGCGCCGGCTTTTCCGCTGTCGTACCGGACGCAGGTCACGCGTCAGTCGGTCAGGTTGGACACGTCGTACATGGCGCGCGCCGCGGCGCGGTACTCCTCCCAGCTCACGGTCTCGTCGCCGTCGGTGTCGAAATCGTCGAAGCGCTCGGCATAGAAGCCTTCATCGGCCTGCCATTCGCCCCACTCCTGGCGCGAGAGGGTGTCGTTGTCATCGGCATCGATGGCGCTGAAGGCCTGCTCGAGCCGGGACTCGAACATCATCTCGAAGGCCATGTCGTCCTTCGACATGCCCCGGTGCTGCTCGGACATGTCTTCCCGGGGGTTCGACATGCCTTCGTGCTGGCCGTGGTGATCGGCGAGGGCGACGCCGCCGAAGCCGAGCGCGGCGGCGGTGGCGAATACGGTCAGGCGCTTCATCGTGGACTCCTCGTAAAGCTCTTCGCACCGCGCTCGCGGTGCCACACGTCCACGGAAACGCGCAGCCGTCCGCGCCGTTCCAAGCGTGCGCGGATCAGTCGAAGAGCTTGGAGACCGATTCCTCGTTGGCGATGCGCCTTATGGCCTCGCCGAGCAGAGGTGCGATGGGCAGGACGCGGATATTGGTCGAGTTCGCGGACTTGTCGCGCACATTGATGGAATCGGTGACCACGAGCTCCTTCAGCACCGAGTCCCCGATGCGTTCCACCGCCTTGCCCGAGAGCACGCCGTGCGTGATGTAGGCCGACACCTCGCTCGCCCCGCGCTCCTTCAGCGCCGCGGCCGCGTTGCACAGCGTGCCGCCTGAATCGATGATGTCGTCGAAGATGATGCAGCGCCGGTCGGCGACGTCGCCGATGATGTTCATTACCTCCGCGACGCCGGCGCGCGGGCGGCGCTTGTCGACGATGGCGATCTCCGCGCCGAGGCGCTGGGCCAGGGCGCGCGCGCGCACCACCCCGCCGACATCGGGCGAGACGATCAGCAGGTCGTCGATCTGGTAGTGCTGGCGGATGTCCTGCTCGAACACGGGCGTGGCGAACAGGTTGTCGGTCGGGATGTCGAAGAAGCCCTGGATCTGGCCGGCGTGCAGGTCCAGCGTCAGCACGCGGTGGGCGCCGGCCTGGGCGATGAGATTGGCCACCAGCTTGGCCGTGATCGGCGTGCGCCCGCCGGTCTTCCGGTCCTGCCTGGCATAGCCGAAATAGGGAATGACCGCGGTGATCCGTCGCGCGCTGGCCCGGGAGAGCGCGTCGATGCAGATCAGCAGTTCCATCAGGTGGTCGTTGGCCGGTTTCGAGGTCGGCTGGATGAGGAAGACGTCCTCCCCGCGCATGTTCTCGTCTATACGCACGAACAGCTCGCCGTCTGCGAAGGTCTCGATCTCCACGTTCGACAGCGGGGCGTCGAGATAGTCCGCGATCGCCTTGGCCAGGGGCTTGTTGGCGTTGCCGCACATGAGCTTCATGGGCAGGAAATCCCTTCGCAGTCTTCGCGTTGGAAGGGCTCTTAGCAGAGCTTTGGTAAAGCGCCTAGGCGGGCCGGGAGATTCTATCGCAGCGCGCTCAGCCTTGCGCCGTGAACGGAGGAAGTCCGGCCGGGTCGGGAAGCCCCGGAGACGACAGGCAGATCGCCTTGAACAGCACGCCCATCTGGTCCTCGCCGGTCAGCCGGTCGAGCTGGCGCAGCAGCATGTCGCGCTTCTCCGGCACCCGGGCCGCCAGCATCTTCGTGCGCTGGGCGATGCCGAGCGCGGCCAGGAAGTCGCGCTGGGTCTGCGGCCCGTGCACGTCGAGCCCGGCCTCGATGCCGGCCTTCGCCAGCGTCTCGAAGTCGACCCGCGTCGTCAGGTCCGCCGTGCCGGGCCGGTCGAGCGGATCGACCTTCTCGTGCGCGCGGATGGCCTGCAGCGTGTCGCCGGGTTCCGATTTCGCCGGGCCGTAATCGATGAACAGCGCCCGCCCCTTGTGGCGGGAGAAGCGCAGCGCGAGCGCGTCCACGATCTGCCGGTCGCCGGGGCGCAGCTCGACGAGGCTGCCTTCGGGCAGGTCCCTGAGGCTCTCGGGCACGAATTCGAGATCGGCGCTGGAAAGCGCCGGCCCGGTCACGAAGGCGAAGCGGGTCTCGTCATCGGGATGCAGCCCCACGCAGCGCTCGCGCCAGACGCCCCCGGCCTTCACCGCCTGGCGTACCGGCAGGCAGTCGAGAAACTCGTTGGCGAGGATGACGGCCGGCCCGTCCGGGGCCTTCTCCAGCCGGTCGGCCCACCGGATCTGCACCGGGGAATCGGCGAGCACCCGGCCCTGCACCATCTTCAGCGCGGGGCTGGCCTCCACCAGCGTGACCTCGAGCGCATTGAGGAAGCCCGGCACGACGCGGCCGGTGCGCAGGATGTCGTGCATCAGCGTGCCCTTGCCGGGACCGAGCTCGACGAGGTGGACATGGGCGGGCGAGCCCATGTCGACCCAGGCCTGGGCCGCCCACAGTCCGATCACCTCGCCGAACATCTGGCTGATCTCCGGCGCGGTCACGAAGTCCGCCCCCGCGCCCAGCGGGTCCTTGGTGGCGTAGAAGCCGGCGATCGGATCGAACAGCGCCTCGGCCATGAAGACCGGGACCGGCACCGGCCCGGACTCCCCGATCCGCGTCCTCAGCCTGTCCGCGATGCGCGCCTCGGGGCGCGCGTCGGGGCTCTCCTGGCGTCCTTCGCTGGTCTGGCTCATGACGGGGTGTTGCGCTTGGCCTTCTTCGTGATCGTGGCGTCGGGCTTGCCGGGACCCTCGTCCGGCTCCCGCTTCAACGCCCGCCAGATGAGGAAGGCTCCCGCCGCGATCAGGGGCAGGGAGAGGATCATGCCCATGGTGACATAGCCCTGCAGCGCCTCGGGCATGTGGGTGTCCGGCTCGCGCACGAGTTCCACGAGCGAGCGGAACACGCCGTAGCCGGCGAGGAACACCCCCGTCACCAGGCCCGGCCGGGCGAGGGCACGCATGCGGAAGATCAGGTAGAGGATCAGCCCGAACAGGACGAGGCCTTCCAGGCCCGCCTCGTAGAGCTGGCTCGGATGGCGCAGCGCGCATTCGGGATCCCCGGCAAAGCGCATCGCCCAGGGCAGGTCCGGCGCCTCGCGCCCCCACAGCTCGCCATTGATGAAGTTCGCGAGCCGGCCGAAGAACAGCCCGATCGGGGTCGCCGCGGCGACCGCGTCGGCGGTGCGAAGCAGCGGCACGCCGTGCGCGCGGCTGGTGAAGAACACCGCGAGCGCGACGCCGATCAGCCCGCCATGGAAGCTCATCCCGCCTTCGGTGATGCCGGTCACCACCCACAGGGGCCGCTCCCAGATCGCGCTCGTCTGGTAGAACAGGACGTAGCCCAGCCGGCCCCCGCCGATCACGCCGATCATGATCCACAGCAGCAGGTCGTCGACGAACAGCCGCGTCAGCGGCGCGCCCTTGGGCTCGGAATGGGTGGTCCACAGCCGCGGGCGCCTGACCAGCTGGTGCACGTACCACAGCCCGAGGAACAGGCCGGCGATATAGGCCAGCGCATACCAGCGGATCGGCAGGCCGCCGAAGATCGGGATCTCGAACAGGACGGGGTCGATCAGGTCGAAGGTCGGGGTGCAGGCGGCCAGCATGGAGGCGCTCCGGTGAAGATCTCGCTGCGGCCCTTTCGCCCGGCGCGTTGCGCGAGCGGGCGTCGAGGGCCTATATGACCCCCTATAGCAGAGCACGCGGTGATGTCATGCAGTCGCGCAACCCGATTTTCGCCGATCTGGCGGACCTGATGACCGACGCCTTCTCCGCCGCGCAGGCGGCCGGGGACGAGGCGCGCTCGGTCTTCCGTGCGCAGGCCGAACGCATGGCCGCCGAACTCGATCTCGCCCGGCGCGACGAACTCGACGCGCTGAAGGCCCGGCTCGACGCGCTCGCCGGCGAGACCGAATCACTGCGCTCGCGGATCGAGTCTCTGGAAGGAAAATCGGCCCCGAAGGCCTCGAAACCGGCCGCGCCGCGCAAACGCCCCGCAACGAAAAAGTCTTGAAGCTGAACAGCTTGACCCTTCCGGCTCCAATCGCGCTTGCGCGAGAGTCCAAGCCCTGCCTAGGCTCGGTCCCGCAATCGCGATTGCAGCAGGAGGGGGAGTGAAGGTCATGGAACTCAATCACGACACGCTCAACCTGGAGGCCGACCCGCTGGAAAGCGTGGAACAGGCCGTCATCGCCGAGCAATACGCCTACGAGCGCGACGACACGGAACTCCACATCGCCGTGCCGGGCAGCTGGCGCGATCACCAGATCTGGTTCGCCTGGCGGCCCGAGCTCGACGCGATGCATCTGTGCGCCAGCCTCGAGCTGAAGGTGCCCGAGAAGCGCTTCCGCGATGCCTGCGAACTCGTCAACCGCATCAACGAGCGCCTCTATCTCGGACATTTCGAGGTCTGGAGCGAGGACGGCTCGATCATTTTCCGCCATGCCCTGTCCCTACCGGGCGGGGAGGGGATGAACGCGGCCCAGGCCGCTGGCCTCATCGGCGCGGCCAAGGAGGCCGGAGAGCGGCTCTACCCGGCCTTCCAATATCTCATCTGGGGCGGCAAGAGCGTCAGCGAGGCCGTCTCGGCCGCGATGTTCGAAACCGCTGGCGAAGCGTAACGGAACACGACCATGACCAGTGAAAGAAACGGCCGGCTGGCCCTCGTGGGGGTCGGCCGCATGGGCGCGGCCATGGCGACGGGCTGGCTCAGGAAGTCGCGCGGCGGCGTTCCCGCCGACAGGCTGATCTTCATCGATCCGGGCCTGGAAGGCCCCGCGGCCGATCTCGCCAGGGAGCACGGGGTCACCCATCTGGCGAGCCTCGACGCGAAGACGGCAAAGAGCGTCGACACGCTCATCCTCGCCGTGAAGCCCCAGGTCATGGAAAAGGTCCTGCCCGCGCTTTCCGAGGTCGTGCGCGAGGACACCCTCATCATCTCGGTTGCCGCCGGCATCGGGCTTCGCACCTTCGAGAAGGCCTTCCCCGGCCGGCCGATCGTGCGCAACATGCCCAACGTGCCCGGCGCCATCGGCAAGGGCATCAATGTGGCCATCGCCAACGCGCGCGCCGACGAACTCGGTCTTCGCAAGCAGGCCGAGACGCTCCTGAAGGTCACCGGCCCGGTCGAGTGGCTGGAGGAGGAACGCCTGATGGGCGCGGCCACGGGCGTGTCCGGTTCGGGGCCCGCCTATGTCTTCCTCATGGCCGAGGCGCTCGCGCGCGCCGGCGAGGCCGAGGGCCTTCCCGCCGACCTCGCCGAGCGCCTCGCCGTCGCGACGGTGGCCGGCGCCGGCGCCATGCTGGAAAAATCCCTGAAGGACGGCAGCGCCAACGCCGCCGAGCTGCGCCGCTCGGTCACCTCCCCCAAGGGCACCACCCAGGCCGCCCTCGACGTCCTCATGGGCGAGGGAGGCCTTCCCAGCCTCATCCACAAGGCCGTCGCCGCCGCCGAGAAGCGGAGCCGCGAGCTGGGCAGCGGAGAAAAGAAGTAGGCGGGCACCTGCGCCGGCCTGACAAGACCCGGAGCGGGCTTACTCTGCCGCGTCCCGTTCTGCCGCAATCTCCTCGCCAAGCCAGTCCGGCGGCGTGCACGTGCTCTCGAGTTCCAGTGCCAGCGCCTCGCACAATATGCGGGCACGATCGAGGATGACCTGGCGGCGCGAGTCGAACTCGGCCTGCTCGCCCATCACCCGGTGGATCGCATTGACCAGCTGCCGGTCCGAGCCGGCCGCGGCCCAGTCGACATCCAGCGTGTAGCTGCCCGGCACCTCGGGCGCGTAACGCGTTGTCAGGTAGGGCGAGGCGAGTGCTGCGATATCGGGCGTGCGCGCCATGTATTCGCCGCGGGCGCGGTCGTGGAAGACCACGACGCCCTCGAACAGCGAGAGTGCCTCGCGCACCTGCGCGGAGCGAATGGTGGTGATCGCGCCCGAGGCCGTGAGCTGGTCATGGGCCGCGCGGATCGGGGTCATGTCGCGGTAGACGCTCATGACCTGCAGACCGTGCGCGCCATCTCCGGCCCTGACAGTATCGCCGGCCAGACGCGCCGCGGCGGCCTCGCGATCGGCCTGCAGCCGGCCCGCGCGATAGATGATCAGCTCGCTGTAGGCGACATTGTTCTGCGCTTCGCCGAGCAGCAGTTCGAGCGCGCGCCGCTCGGTAAGGCGCTCGGCCCTCGCCGCATTCCACGCCGTGATCTGGAAGCCGATCACGACGCCGAGAATGACGATCACGAACTCGATTCCCACGGCGAACCAGTTCTGCTCGCGGATGGCGCGGGTGAGGCGGGCGAGGATCATTCGTCCACCTCGTATGACCAGCGGTTACCGACAGCGCCCCCTGTGAAGTCCAGCGGCAGGTCGATCACGCACGCGCCACGCACTGACCGCGCGAGTTCGTTGTAATGACGCCATTGCGCCCGATCCTCTTCTGCGGGCGCGATGGCGAGTCGATGCATCGTGTCGAACAGGAAGCGCCCCGAATTGAGGACGCCCTGATTCCAGCCATCCAGTTCCGCAAGCGTTCGCCGGATTTCCAGGCGGGTGGGCGCGTCCATCCGGTCGACCATCTCGACCAGGGAGAGCCGGGAGCGCAGTACCTCCTCTTCGGCGTTCGCCGCAGCGATCTGGCGTACCCATTCATACGCCACGGCGTAATCGGCGGCGCGCTGGGGGTCCATGTGATCGAAGGCACCCGTGGCGACGGCGCGGTCGAACGCCGAGGTCGGATAATTCCACAGCCCGACGGGGTAATAATCCTGGAATATTCCATCCTGCAGCGCACTGAGCCGGCCCCGCGCCGGCGTCGTGAATTCGGCCCCGTCTTCCACCGATACTGCCTCGTCCAGACGTGCAATCGCGTCGACCAGGCATGGATGGGTCGTGTAGCGCCGCATGGTGCCGATCGCCATGAACATCAGGTCGGTGTCCATTGCCTGCTGCGAGATCACCGCGCTGCGCCGTGCCTCGCGATCGGCCACCCATTGCGAGGCTGCAAGGGCCAGCAAGACCCCGGCGACCACGATGAGGAAATCGAGAAGGACCGCGAGCCAGTTCTGGGCTCTGACATGGGCCATGAGACGGCGCAGCATCATTCGAGCCACCCTTTCTCCTGCGCGTAGGTCGCAAGTGCGGCGCGATACTGCGCATTGAGTTCAAGCGACTGGCGATGCAGCTGGAGGAACTGGTGATAGATGAGGCCGAACTGGGCCAGATGGCGCTCGAGCGCTTCATCGGCCAGCAGGTCCGACGCCGGGGTGGTGATTTCGCGGCCGCTCTCCGTGAACCGGAACTGCAGGCGGTCGTTCATCTCGACCCTCTGGGAAAGGCTTACACCGCCGATATTGGCAAAGGCCTTTGTGGCCGACGCTATGACCTCCCGGTGGCCGGCGATGGTATCCTGCAGCGATTGGGACCGGATAAGAGACAGATCTCCGCTGCTGACGATCTGATCGAGGGTCGCGCGGACGAACTCCTCGTCCTTCCAGGATCCCATCTCGCTGAGGTCGGTGCGCAATTGATCGGCTGCTGCCTGATCGATGGCCTCCAGTTGCAGCGTTTCATAGCCGCGCACGGCGGTGGCGCGAAAGCGCTCGGTGAGCGCGACGGCCTCTTCGATCTCCACCGCCGACCGATCGGCTTCGGTGAGAAGGCGGAGCACGATACTGCGTTCTTCGCGCTGTAGCGCCCGCGCCTCGTTCCAGTTGGCCACCTGGATGCCGATGAAGACGCCAAGCACGACGATGACGAAGTCGAGGCCGACCGCGGTCCAGTTCTGGGCCCGCACATGTTCGGTGATGCGGCGCAGGATCATCGGGCCGGCTCCAGCCGGGCGCGCAGGGTGGCGGCGTCCTCGCCGACGGCTCGGCGCAGCTCCAGCTCCGCGCGATTCACGCTCGCCAGCCAGCTGAGCGCCGGCAGGACGCGCGGGTCGGCGCGCAAGGCCTCGATATCATGGACGATCTCGACGGCTTCATAGGACTGCCCGTCCGGCGTCGGCCCGAAGACCGGATAGGCGTGCAAGCTGACCGGCTCGGTGTAGCGCGCCCAGAGATCGATGATCCCGACATTGGCGTCGGTCGCAGACTGCATGGACCTGTCAAAGCGGACGATGTCGAAGCGCAAGCCTTCATTATCAATGAGGCCCGTATCGCCAGATGCGAGCAGTTCGATCACCGTGGGAGACCGGGGGATCGCGGTGGAGGTGGACAGCACCCGGTCAACATCATCCTCGAAAAGCGCCAGGTCGTCGGGCGCCGCCTGATCGGAGCGAAGAAAGGCGGTGAGGCGCAGAGCGGACTGAACCCGGCCGTCGTAAATCTCGGCGGTCTCGCCCGCCCGGCGTTCGATTTCGGTGAGGTCGGTGATCAGGTGGGCGGTCACGCGATCCCGCCGGGCGTCCTCGCGCTGCGCCTCGTTCCAGTTGCCGAGCTGGATGCCGAGAAACACGCCGAGCACCACGATCAGCGTCTCGATCGTGACGGTGACGAAATCCTGCCGGCGCAGGGCGATGACGAGGCGGCGCAGGATCATTGGGCGATCTCCGCCGGCGGACAGGCGAACGGGATCGGCTCACCCCGGGGCGGGTCGATGCGTTCACGCTCGATCAGAGCCTGCAGGCCCGGATAGGGCTCGGGATCGAAATGGGGATAGATCAGGAACCCGATCAGCGGGAAAGGCGGCGCCGTGCGATCGAGATCCTGCAGCAAGGCGAATATTTCATCGTCCCGGCGCAGCAAGGAATAGGCGTGCCAGAGCCCCGAGGTTTCTCCGATCGCCGCCAGCTCTGCGGCCGCTCGTTCGGCGCGCGCCCGGTCGCCCTCGGCGCAAGCCTGGCGCATTTCGGGAATGAAGCGGGTCCAGTCGTCCTGCACGTCGGGCAATCGTATGTAGCGCTCGAAAACCTGGCCCGCTCCCTCGATGTCCCCCGCCCACAGGAGCGAGCGATGCGCCTGGTAAAGCAATCCCGCATTCCGGCTCCCGTCGGTGAGCGCCCGCCGCGCCAGCTCGGCGGCTCTGGGAGTCTCGCTCGACCACTGATAGCCCTGTATCAGGAGGTTCAGGTGTTCCCCGGTCGGCTGGGCCCGCGCTTCCATCTGTTCGAGATGGACCTGCGCTTCGGCTGGCGCGCCGAGATATTGATAGAGCTCGACCAGATCAAATCGCGCCTGAATGTCGTTGGGGATTCGCTCGAGATAGGCTTCCAGCTCTCCGGCGGCCTCGCGCAGCGCGCCCAGCAGCGAAGCGCGCTCCGCCCTGTAGCGCAGAGTTCTGACCGGATCGTCCGAAAGTGTGATCGCCGCCTCGAAATACCGCGACGCTTCGTCGAGCGCGGTCAGCGCATCGACGCGGTCGTCGCCCGAGCTTGCGGCCGGATTCACCGTGTTGGCCCAGGACAGCCCCGCTTCGAAATGGGCCGCGGCGAACTGCGGATCGAGCCGGGCCGAGCGCACGAAGGCCTCACGCGCCCGGCTCCAGTCCTCGTCGCTCAGCGTGACCATCGCGCGGGCGTAAAGCGCCTGGCCCTCCAGGAATGCCTCATAGGCCGCCACCGAACGCGTCCCGGACGACACCATGGCGCCGAGCGCCTCGGGGTTCATGGCGGTTTCAAGCGCGGAGGCGATCTCGATGGCGATGTCTTCCTGGATATCGATCACGTCGGCGACCGGCCGGTCATACGTCTCCGACCAGAGATGAAAGCCGTCCGAGGCGCGGATCAGCTGCGCGGTGATCCTGAGCCGATCGCCGGCCCGGCGGACAGACCCCTCCAGGACATGCGCCACACCCAGGCTGCTGGCGATGGCGGGCAGGTTCTCGGCGGAGTCCTTGTAGGCGAAAGAGCTGGTCCGCGACGCGACGAGCAGGTCAGGTGTGCGCGCGAGCGAGTTCAGGATTTCCTCCGTCAGCCCGTCCGCAAACCAGCCGTCATCGGCTTCGGAAAAGTCGCTGAAGGGCAGCACGGCGATGGATTTTTCCGTCGGGCCTCGCGGATCTGAAAGCGCGATGGCCTCGCCGGACGGAGGCGAAGCGGTGCGTGGGGCCGCAGTGACCCCGATGAGCACCGCGAGGGCGGCCAGGATGGTGAACTCGGGCCAGAGCGCCCGGCGCGTCCACAAAGGCTCTGCAAGCGGGGCGCGCCGAAGCCCCTGCGGCGAGAGATCCGCCGCCCACGCCAGAAGGAGCGCGATCGGAAAGGCGAGGATCAGGAGCCCGGCGATCAGCCCGTCGAACCAGGACGGCAGGCTGAAGGCGTTTTCGAAGAAGGCCGAGAGCTGGGCGAGGAGCCATCCGACCACGCCGTAGACGCCGGCAACGCGCACGACATTGCGCCGGATCAGCTCGGAGACGAAGCCTTCAGCGCTCATGTCACGTCCTCGCCGCCTCGACGGCCAGCGCACGCCTGGATGGGCGAACCGGTCATTCCGCCCCCTCGATCTGCGCGATGACCCTTTCGGCGTCATGGGTGATCAGCGCGAGCACGGACCGTGTGGTGTTCATTTGCGCCACGGCGCCGCGCGCGAGCTCCAGAAGGTGACGGTCGCGCGCCAGATCCCCGGCGACCTCCGCGATCAGGGCGGCCTCGTCGGGCGCCGGGCAGCGCGGGATGTTCACCGTCCGGTCCTCATCTGCGGCCAGCTTCGACCAGTTATCGATCTCCCCGCCCCGGCAGGTCTCGCCGATATAGACCTGGAGCGCCATGGGCATGCGCTGGCGCACCCGCTCGCGATAGGGTTCGGCGCGCACCACCGTGACGCCGAACTCCGGAGCCCAGGAGTCGTAATACCCCGCAAGGGCGAGGCGGACGTCCGGGCCGCCGATCAGATCGAGATCGCCTTTGCCTTCAAGCTCGCGATAGACCTGACGCGACTGGGAGAACGGCCAGGTCTGACCGAGCCGGAAGCTCGATTCCAGAAAGCGCCACTCCCCGATCTCGGCGAGGCGATCGGGCGCCTCCATCACCGCGAGGACCGTATCGGCGTGCTCGGAAAGGCCCTGATAATAGGCGTCGCGCTCCTCGAATTCGGCGATGTCGCGGCGCAGATTGGCGACCAGATTGGCGCGCGCCGCATCCGCGCTCGCCGCCCGCATGCGCCCCTCGTTCCAGGCGTTGATCTGGAAGCCGATCACCACACCGGCGATGACGATCACGAATTCCAGGAAGACCGCGTAATAGTTCTGCTCGCGGATGGCTTTGGCGAGATTCTGCAGGATCATGATGCGCCCCGGCATGCCCTCGACAACCATCGCGGCGGGGCGCAGGAATCGCAATCGAAAACTTTGAGTGGCGGGGGCCGGCGCCCGGTGGCCGACCTGCGCAGCGGGCAGGAAGGGACCGGCTCAATCCGCGCCACGCCGCGCGCGCTTGTAATCGGTCCGATGACCCTGCTGGCGCACCTTCTTCACCGCCTCGCCATCCTGCCGTGGCCGCGGAGAAGAAGGCCGGGAGTAGTCGTGGTAGGAGTCCGAAATTCGAGAATTGGGGGGGTAACTCTCTCACGCGGGCAGGCTGAGGACCGCGCGCAGGCCGCCGAGTTCGCTGTCTTCTAGGCGCACGTCCCCGCCATGGGCCCGCGCCGTGTCGCGCGCGATGGCCAGGCCCAGGCCGACGCCCTTGCGGTTGGCGTTTCTGGCTTCATCCAGGCGCGAGAAGGGCTTGAAGGCTTCGCCGCGCCGGTCGGGCGGGATGCCGGGGCCGTTGTCGTCCACCGCGATCTCGATGCGGTCCTCGACGCGGCGCGCCGAGAGCACGATGCGGGTGGCGAAGGCGCGCGCGTTCTGGACCAGATTGGTGACGGCGCGTTTCAGCGGCGCGGCGCGGCCCTCCAGGACGAGGCCCTCCTCGGCCTCGATCTCGATATCGGCCCCGTCCTCGCGGCGCACGTTCTCGCCGATCTCGTGGCACAGGGCGGTCAGATCGACCGGGCCCGGCTCCTCGCCGGCCTGGCCGCGCGCGAAGGCGAGATATTCCTCCAGCGCCTCCTCCATCTCGGCAAGGTCCTTCAGCGCCGCCTCGCGCTCCTCGCTCTTCTCCATCAGCGCGAGCTGCAGGCGCAGGCGGGTCAGCGGCGTGCGCAGATCGTGGCTGACGCCCGCGAGCAGGGCGGTGCGCTGCTCCATGTGGCGCTTCAGGCGCTGGCGCATGTCGATGAAGGCGTGGGCGGCCTGGCGCACCTCGCGCGCGCCGGCCGGCTTGAAGCGCTCCACGTCCTGGCCGCGCCCGAAGGCCTCGGCCGCCTCGGCGAGCTGGCGGATGGGTTTGACCTGGTTCCTGATGAAGATGATCGACACCGCGGTCAGAAGGCTCGTCGCGGCGATGATCCACAGAAGGAAGATGTGCCCGGTCGTGGCGAAGACCTGTTCGCGCACCACGATGAAGCGCAGCACGCCGTCCGCCACCGCCACGCGGATGTCCACGTATTCGGGATAGCGCGTGGTGTCGAACCAGAAATCCTCGTCGAGCTCGTTGGCGAGCGCACGCCTCAGCGTGCGGTCGAGGGCGCGGAAGAAGGCGGTGCGCCGCGCCGTCGGCAGGGCGTCGCCCTCGCGCAGGTCGACCGACAGGCCCATGGTGGAATAGGCGGTGCTCGCGATGCGCTCGAACTCGCCGGGCTGGTCCTGGTAGAGCTCGGTGATCATGGCGACGTCGCCCGCGACGCTTTCCGACAGGCGCGCGGTGACCGTCTCCCAGTGCTCCTCGAAGAAGGTCCACGTCACCGCGACCTGCATCAGCGCGACGGGCAGCACGATGATCAGCAGGGAGCGGCCGAACAGGCCCTTGGGCAGGTAGCGCTTGATGCCGGTGCGAAGCTTCATCGGGCGCAGCCTCATCGCGGCCCGCTCTCGAACACCGGCTCGGCGACGAGCTTGTATCCTTCCCCGCGCACGGTCTGGACCCAGATCGGGTCCTTGGGGTCGGCCTCGATCTTGCGCCTCAGCCGGGTCACCTGCACGTCGACGGCCCGCTCGCCGGCGCCGGCTGCGGCCTTGTCGGACAGGGTCTGGCGCGAGACCGGCTGGCCGGGGCTCTGGGCCAGCGCCGTCAGCAGCGCCGCCTCCCCGCCGGTCAGGCGCACCCGCTCGCCGTCGCGTTCCAGGCTCGCCGTGTCGAGATCGAAGCGCCAGGGCCCGAACACGACGCGCGCCGGTCCCTGCGTCCTGGGCAGAGAGCGCCGCAGGATCGCCTGCACGCGCAGGATCAGCTCCTCGGGCTCGAACGGCTTGGCGAGATAGTCGTCCGCGCCCGCCGACAGGCCGCGAATGCGGTCCTCCGGCTCGCCGCGTGCGGTCAGCAGCAGGATCGGCACGTCCCCGGTCTCGCGGATCACCTCGGTGAGGCGGAACCCGTCCATGCCCGGCATCATCACGTCGAGGATGAGCAGGTCGAAGGCGAGCGCGCGCAGCATGGCGAGCGCCTTGTCGGCATGGGGCGCGGAGGAGACCCGGTAGCCGCGCGCGCGCAGGTATCGCGAGAGCAGCTCGCGGATGCGGTCATCGTCGTCGACGACGAGGATATGGCTCTGGCGGGTCTCCGTCATGGCCTCACTTTAGAGGCCAAGACGGCCGGCGGGGCAAGCTCGCCGGTGCGCGCTCACGCCGCGCGGATGCGTTCCAGGAAGCGGGCGGCGTCGCCGCGCAGCGCCTCGGCCTGGCGTCCGAGTTCCTCGGCCGCGCCGACGACCGCATCGGCCGACTGGCTGGTCTCCTGCGCGCCGGCCAGGACGGACTGGATCGTCTGGCTGACCGAGCCGGAGCTCTTCGCGGTCTCGCCGGTATTGCGGCTGATCTCCGCGGTCGCGGCGTTCTGCTGCTCCACCGCCGCCGAGATCGAGCTCGACACGCCGCTGACCGTTTCCACACGCCCGGTGACGCGCCCGATCGCCTCGACGGCCTGTTTCACGACGGACTGGATATTGGCGATCTGGCCGGAGATCTCCTCGGTCGCCGAGGCGGTCTTGCGCGCGAGGGACTTCACCTCGCTGGCGACCACGGCAAAGCCCTTGCCGGCATCGCCGGCGCGCGCGGCCTCGATGGTGGCGTTGAGCGCGAGCAGGTTGGTCTGTTCGGCGACGGTCTCGATGAGATTGACGATCTCGCCGATCTTCTCGGCCGCCTCGGCCAGCTCGGCCATGGTCTCCCCGGTGCGCCGGGCCTCGCTGGAGGCGGCACCGGAGGCGTCGGCCGCTTGCGCGGCCTGTTCGGAGATTTCCGCGATCGCGCGCGTCAGCTCGTCGGCGGCGGCCGCGACGCTCTTCGCGGTGGCGGTGGCTTCCTCGGCGGCGGCCGCGACGGCGGAGGATTTCTGCGTCGTCGTCTCGGCGGTCGCCGACATCGAGCGCGCGGTGCGCGAGAGTTCCTCGGAGGCCGCCGCCACGGCGGAGACCATGCCCGCGACGCGCTCGGAGAACTCGTTCGCAAGCTCGCCGGTCTGCCGGCGGCGCTCGGCCTCCATGTGGGCGTAGATCGTGCTCATCACGAGATCCATGTCGAGCATGACCGCCTTGGTCAGCACGCTCGCGCGTGCGCGCGCCGCGGCGAACGCCTTCTTCGCCCCGGCAAGGCCCGCGCCCTTGCCCGCCTCTTCCAGGATCGCGTCGAGCAGCCCGCCCATGAGGAAGTTGTAGCCGCCGAAATACCATTCCGGCTGCAGGTTCAGCCGGGCGTGCGTGTTACCGATCGCCTGCACCGAGCGGGTGTACTCCGCGTCGAAGCGCGCCTCGCAGATCCGCAGCCAGTGCTGCAGCTGCTTGTGCGCCGCGTGCTTCATGCCGGCATCCCCGCCGAACATCTGCGCCACCTCGGGATAATGCCTCAGATGGGCGTAGAACTTCTCCAGGATCGCCGGGAAGCGCGCCTCGATCAGCGGCTTCAGGGCGCGCAGCGTGCGCCTGTCCTCGTCGGAGAATTTCAGGAAGGCGAGCCGCTGGGCATAGTCGATCGTAGGCTGGCTCATCGGGTCTCTGTCCGTGGCTGGAGGATGCGCCGCGCGGGCGCCGGAATCCGCGGAAGAGAAAACCGGGCGAGGTTAACGAAGCCCTTCGCGAACTGGGGCTTTTGCGTTGGCGCGACCCGCCGGCCGGAACCCTAGCGCGACAGCGCCTTTCGCAGGTACGGCACGGCGGTCCAGGCGCTCAGCGCCGCCGCGAGCCACACCCCGCCCACCCAGAGATAGAACCAGGCGGCGACCTCGCGCATGCCGAAAAGTACCAGGAGATAGGGCAGCGCGATCAGGATCATGACGAGGCCGGTCTTGAACTTGGCGTCGTCGGTGACGGGAAGCGGCACCTCGTCGCGCGAGAGGCGCGACAGGCGCAGGCCGGTCACCACCACGTCGCGCCCGACGATGATCGCGACGGCCGGCGTCAGATAGGGGTCGAGGCCGGACACCCGGACGAAGGCGAGGAGATAGGCCGCGACCAGCACCTTGTCGGCGATCGGGTCGAGCAGGGCGCCGAGCGGGCTCGTGGCCCCGAGCGCGCGCGCGAGCCAGCCGTCGAGACCATCGCTGAGCGCTGCGATCGCGAAGACAAGGCCCGAGCCGGCCGCGAACCAGACCGCCGCCTCCTGCGTGCCGGCCTCCAGATGGAGATGGCGGGCGTGCAGCAGCATCCAGGCGCCCGCCAGACCGGCGAGTGCCCGCCCGATCGTGACGAGATTGGGCAGGTGGCGGGTGAGGCCCGGCGGGTGTGAGGCGCGCATCGACACAGAGCCCGTCCACGTGATCGCCCCGCAGCATGCGGGACGCGACCTGACTAGCCCATGACGGGGACGGTATAAACCGCCCGCGTGCAAGGCGAGGCCGCGAAAAGGCAGCCTTCCGCCGGCGGCTGCAAGCCGGCGGAAGGCCGATTGCCGGGCCACCCGGACGGGTGCGGGGATCAGGCGGCCCGGATCTTGTTGAGGAAGGCAGCGACGTCGCCGCTGAGGGCTTCCGCGTACCGGCCGAGCTCGTCGGCGGCCTTGACCACCGCATCGGAGGAACGCGAGGTCTCCTCGGCACCTGCGAGGACGGACTGGATCGTCTCGGCGACGGAGCCGGCGCTGGCGGCGGTCTGGTCGGTATTGCGGCTGATCTCCTCGGTCGCCGCGTTCTGCTCCTCGACGGCCGCGGAGATGGAGGTCGAGACCGAAGTCAGCTGCTCGATCGTCGCCGATACGTTGCCGATCGCGGCGACCGCCGACTTGACGACTTCCTGCACGTTGCTGATCTGGCTGGAGATTTCCTCCGTCGCCTTCGCCGTCTGCGCCGCGAGGGATTTCACCTCGCTCGCGACCACGGCGAAGCCCTTGCCCGCCTCGCCGGCGCGCGCGGCCTCAATGGTGGCGTTCAGCGCGAGCAGGTTGGTCTGTTCGGCGACCTGATCGATCAGGCTGACGATCGCGCCGATCCGCTCGGCCGCCTCGGCGAGCTGGGCCATGGTCGCTCCCGTGGCCTTTGCTTCCTGCGAGGCCTTCGAGGAGGCGCCGGCCGCATCGGAGGCGCGCTCGCTGATCTCCGCGATGGCGCCGGTCAGCTGGTTGGCGGCCGCGGCGACGCTCTTGGCCGTCACGGTGGCCTCCTCCGCGGCGGCGGCGACGGCGGAGCTCTTCTCGCGCGCTGCCTCGGCGGTCGCGCTCATGGCGCGCGCGGTCTGGGCGAGTTCCTCCGACGCGGCCGCGACCGAGGACACCACCGCGGCGACGGATTCCTCGAACTGCCGGGCGAGTTCGTCGCGTTCGGTCTTCTTGGCGCGCGCCGCGCAGGCCTCGATCGTGGATATGCACAGGTCCATGTCGAGCATGGCCGCCTTGGTGAGGCTCGAGAGCCGGTCCTCGAGGCTGTCGCCCTTGGTGCGCGCGAAGGACAGGCCGCGCCGGGTCTCGCGGGTCACCGCGGCGATCAGCCCGCTGACGATCTTGCTGTACCCGCCGAAATACCAGGCCGGCTTCAGGCCAGCCGGGCGTGGGCCTCTCCGATCCGCTCCACGGAGTGGAGATAGTCCTGCCCGTACGCCGCGTCGCAGATGCGCACCCAGTGTTCCAGCTGCTTCTGGCGCGCGTGGCGGCGCATCGCCTCGTCCCGGAACATCGCCGCCACCTCGCCCTCGCGTGCGATGTCTGCGTAGAAGCTGTCGAGGATGGCTGGAAGTTCGCGTTCGACGAGGGGCTTCAGGGATCTCAACCGCCGCCGGTCGGCCTCGTCGAAACCAAGAAAATCGAACCTCTGGGCAAGCACCGTACCGCTCATTCCCGTCTCCATTGCAATGGGGAAACTGCACGCCTCAGGCGAGGAGTGTGCGATCGATTGGTTAACGAGTAATAAATTATTCAGAGGCGCTCGGCGGCGAAATAAGAAATGCTGAACATGTTCAACATAATAAATCCATGCGGTCTCAATGATCTGACCGGTGCGCCGTGAAGGACAAAATTTTCTCGCTTTCGAGGCTCCCCCTGATGGGCGGCGGGCGGCGTTCCTGCAGCGAATCACTCCGGCCTGACTGATTCGCCCGCGCGGCACTCACTCATGGAAATGATCGTAGATCTTGCGGGCGAGCGCCTTGGAGACGCCCTCGACGGCTTCGAGGTCGGCGAGATTGGCACGCGACACCGCCTTTGCCGATCCGAAATGCTTCAGGAGCGCGCTCTTGCGGCTCGCCCCGACGCCGGCGATCTCGTCGAGCGGATTCTCGCGCATCTGCTTCGTGCGCCTGGCGCGGTGGCCGGTGATCGCGAAGCGGTGCGCCTCGTCGCGCAGGCGCTGCAGGTAATACAGCACCGGATCGTTCGCCGGCAGGCGGAAGGGCGCCTTGCCGGGCAGGTAGAAGTCCTCGCGTCCCGCATGCCGGTCCGGGCCCTTGGCGACGGCGGCGACGGGAATGTCCGTCGTGCCGGTCTCCTCCATCACCTCCAGCACGGCGAAAAGCTGACCCTTGCCGCCGTCGATGAGCAGGAGGTCGGGCACCGGCGCGCCTTCGCCGCGCTCCTTCGCCAGGCGGGACAGACGGCGCCGCAGCATCGCCTGCATCATCGCGAAATCGTCGTCCGGCGCGGCGTCTGCGCCCTTCATGTTGAAGCGGCGATAACCGGTCTTCTCGAAGCCTTCCGGCCCCGCGACGATCATCGCGCCGAGCGCGTTCGTGCCCTGGATGTGGGAATTGTCGTAGACCTCGATGCGTTCGGGCCGCCGTTCGAGGCCGAACACCTTCTTCACCCCGTCCAGCAGCTGGGCCTGGGAGCGGGTCTCCGCGAGCTTCCTTCCCAGCGCCTCGCGCGCGTTCTGCAGCACCTGGTCGACGAGGGCCTTCTTCGAGCCGCGCCGAGGCGCGCGGATCTCCACCGCGTGCTCGGCGCGCAGGGTGAGCGCCTCGGCGAGCAGTTCGCCCTGCTCGGGTTCGTGCGAGGTCAGGATGAGGCGCGGCGCCGGCTTGTCGTCGTAGAACTGGGCGATGAAGGCGGAAAGCACCTCTTCCTCGGAGGAGTCCGCCTCGTGCCTGGGATAGAAGGCCCGGTTGCCCCAGTTCTGCCCGGCGCGGAAGAAGAACACCTGGACGCAGGTCTTCCCGCCCTCCTGGGCCACGGCGATGATGTCGGCCTCTTCCAGGCCTTCCGGGTTGATGCCCTGCTGCGTGGTGACCGCCGAGATCGCCCGGATGCGGTCGCGCAGGCGCGCGGCGCGTTCGAAGTCGAGCGCCTGGCTGGCCTCCTCCATCTCCGCCTGCAGGGTCTGGCGCAGCTGCTGGGACTTGCCCCGCAGGAACTGGCTCGCCTCGTCGACGAGGGCTGCGTAGCGCTCCTGGCTGACGAGATCGACGCACGGCCCCGCGCAGCGCTTGATCTGGTAGAGCATGCACGGCCGGGTGCGCCCCTCGTAGACGCTGTCCGAGCAGGTGCGAAGGAGGAACGCCTTCTGCAGCGTGTTCAGCGTGTCGTTCACCGCGCCCGCGCTGGCGAACGGGCCGAAATACTGGCCCTTCGCCTTCCTCGCGCCGCGATGCTTGGCCAGCTGGGGCGCCTCGTGATCGGTGCGGATGAGGATGTAGGGAAAGGACTTGTCGTCGCGCAGGAGGATGTTGAAGCGGGGTTTGAGCCGCTTGATCAGGTTGGCTTCCAGCAGCAGCGCCTCGGTCTCGGTGGCGGTGACGACGAACTCCATCGACCGGGTCAGCGAGATCATCAGCGCGATGCGGTTGGTATGCCCGCCGGACTTGGCGTAGTTCGACACGCGCGCCTTGAGCTTCCGCGCCTTGCCCACGTAGAGCACGTCGCCGTTCTCGTCATACATGCGGTAGACGCCGGGCTTGTCGGGCAGGCGCTTGACGTAGTCGGCGATGATCTCCGCACCGTTGCGCGCATCGCCCGGCGGCCCGCTCACCTCGGCGGGCACTTCCTTTTGCGAAATCGGCGGAGCGTCGGGACGCGCGGCTTTGACCATGGGGGCAAGATAGGCGCGGGAAGCCGCGCCGTCAGCGGGGCGGGTGCAGGGGACGCCATCCGGCCTCCGTCGGCATCCTTCAGCCGGCCATCCCATCGGCGGGGGCGGCATCGGCGCGGGCGGACCGGCTAGACCGCGTCCAGGCCCAGATCGAAATTCGGTGCCGAATGGGTGAGAGCGCCGACGCTGATTACGTCGACGCCGGTCTCGGCGATCGCGCGCACGGTCCTGAGATTGACGCCGCCGGAGGCTTCGAGCCTCGCCCGACCCCGCGCCTGCTTCACTGCCGTGCGAAGGTCTTCCAGCGGGAAGTTGTCGAGCAGCACGCTTTCCGCGCCCGCCTCGAGGGCCTCTGCGAGCTGGTCGAGCCGGTCGATCTCCACGGCGACGCGGGTCATGTGGCCGGCGAAGGCGCGCGCGCGGCGCACCGCCTCGCCGACGCCGCCGCACACCGCGACATGGTTGTCCTTGATCAGGATCGCATCGTCGAGCCCGAAGCGGTGGGCCGCCCCGCCGCCGGCCCGCACGGCGGCCAGCTCGAAGGCGCGCAGGCCCAGCGTCGTCTTGCGGGTATGGGCGATGACCGCCCCGGTCCCCGCGATCGCGGCGGCATAGTCCCGCGTCAGGCTGGCGATGCCCGACAGCCGGCCGAGGAAGTTGAGCGCCGTGCGCTCGGCGGTCAGGATCGCGCCGGCCGGGCCTTCGACCGCGGCCACCGTGTCGCCGGGCGCGAGCTCCTCGCCGTCGGTCTTCTTCCAGTCCACCGCGATCGCGCGGTCGACCTGGGCGAACACCTCCGCGGCCGGCTGAACGCCCGCGAGCACGCCGCGCGCACGGCTCGCGATCTGGAAGCGGGCCGTGGCATCGGCGGGAATGGTGGCCAGAGTCGTGATGTCTCCGCGCCCGCCGAGATCCTCGCTGAGGGCGCGCGCGACCGCCTCGGTGACGAGGCCGGAGGGAAGGGCAGGGATCATTCGGCAGGGCCTGTGGCGAGCAGGGGCTCGGGCGCGGCGGCACAGGCCTCGTCGAGCCTCATGCGGGTGTGACGCGCGCCCGGCGCGGTCTGCGGGAAGTCGCTGCGGAAATGTCCGCCGCGGCTCTCGGTGCGCGACAGGGCCGAGGCGGCCACGAAGCGCGCGGCGATCAGCGCGTCGGCGGCGCCGTATTTCGCCTCGAGATCGTCGACCGCGCAGAGCAGGCGGGCGAGCCCGGCGCCGTCGCGCTCCACCCCGGCCTCCGCGGCCATCAGCTGGCGCAGGCGGGCGAGCGCCGGCGCGGGCAGGACAGGCGAAGGCGCGGCCGGTCCGGCTTTCACCGTGCGCGCTTCGGCGTCACGGCAGGCCTCTGCCGCGCGGCGCCCGAAGACGAGGCCGTCGAGCAGGGAGTTGGAGGCGAGCCGGTTCGCGCCGTGCACCCCGGTCGAGGCGCATTCCCCGGCGGCATAGAGGCCGGGCACGCCGGTATATCCGGAAAGGTCGGTCGCGATCCCGCCCATGTGGTAATGGGCCGCCGGGGCGACGGGGATGGGTTCGCGCCGCGGATCGATGCCGGCGCTCATGCAGGCGGCGAAGACGGCCGGGAAGCGTTCCGGGAAGGCCCCGCCGACCGCCGTGCGGCAGTCGAGGAAGGCGCCCCTGCCCGATCTGACCTGCCGGTGCACGGCGCGGGCGACCACATCGCGCGGGGCGAGCTCGGCGTCGGCGTGGACCGGCAGCATGAAGCGCTTGCCGGCCCGGTCGACCAGCGTCGCCCCTTCGCCGCGCAGCGCCTCGGTGGCGAGCGGGGCGGGGTCGCGGCCGGTATCGATGGCGGTGGGGTGGAACTGGACGAACTCGGCGTCCTCGATCACGGCGCCGAGCCGGGCGGCCATGGCGAGCGCCTGGCCCTGGCTGGTGAAGGGCACGGTCGTGACGCCGTACAGTCCGCACACGCTGCCCATGGCAAGGATCGTCTCGCCGGCTTCGATGCGCACGAGACGGGCTTGCGGCGTGCGCGCGAGCACGCCCGCACAGCCGCCGTCCGCGCCGGGCAGCAGGGCCTCGGCGCGCCAGCCTTCACGGATCTCGATGTGATCGGCCGCCTTCACCGCCGCGATCAGCGCGGAGAGGATGCCGGCCCCGGCCTGGTCGCCCTTGACCCGGGCGACGCGGGCCCGCGAATGCGCGGCCTCGCGCGACAGCGCCCAGGACCCGTCCGGCTCGCGCTCGAAGGGTGCGCCGAGCGCGTAGAGGGCTTCGATCTCGCGCGGGCCCTGCTCGGCCAGCAGCCGGGCGGCCTCCGGGTTCACGAGCCCGGCCCCGGCGCGGATCGTGTCGGCGGCATGAAGCGCCGGGCTGTCGTCCTCGGACAGCGCGGCGGCGACTCCGCCCTGGGCCCATGCCGTGGAGGCGTTCTCACCCAGCGTCGAGCCGGTGAGCAGGATCACGGTGCGCGGCGCGGCATGCAGCGCCGCCCACAGCCCCGCGATCCCGGCACCCGCGACGAGGAGGGGGCTGTCGCCCATCACTAAACCGCCACGTAGGGGACGTCGATGACGTCGCGGCCGGTGTCGAAATGGGGCGGGGTCTTGGCCTTGGGCAGGTCCAGCATGGCCTGCAGCGAGGCGCGGGCCTTCTCGGCGATCACCGGATCGACCTCGACCTCGTGCTTCAGGTCGCGCAGCGCCTCGTAGATGCCGGTCAGCGTGATGCGCTTCATGTGGGGGCAGAGATTGCACGGCTTCACGAAGGTCGTCTGCGGGTTCTCCACCGCGACATTGTCGCTCATCGAGCATTCGGTGATCAGGATGGCCTTCTTCGGGCTCTTCTCGCTGACATAGCTCGCCATCGCGCCGGTCGAACCGGCAAAGTCGGCGCGGGCCATGACTTCCGGCGGGCATTCGGGGTGGGTCAGGATCACCGCATCGGGATGGGCTTCGCGCAGCGCGTCTATGTCCTCGGGGGTGAACTGCTCGTGCACCTCGCACGCGCCCTTCCAGGTGAGGATCTTGATGTCCGTCTGGGCGGCGACATTCCTGGCCAGATACTCGTCCGGGATCATGATCACCGTGTCGGTATCCCACTGGGCGGCAATGGCTTCCACGACCTGCACCGCGTTCGAGCTGGTGCAGCAGATGTCCGAATAGGCCTTCACCTCGGCCGAGGTGTTCACATAGGTGACGACCGGATAGTCGGGATAGGCCGCCTTGATGCGCTGCACGTCCGCGCCGGTGATCGAGCTGGCGAGCGAGCAGCCCGCCTCCATGTCGGGGATCAGGACCGTCTTCTCCGGCGAGAGGATCTTGGCGGTTTCGGCCATGAAGTGCACGCCGGCCTGGACGATGATGTCCTCCTCGGCCTCGGCGGCGACCTGGGCGAGCTTCAGGCTGTCCCCGGTGATGTCGCCGACGCAGTTGAAGATTTCCGGCGTCATGTAGTTGTGCGCCAGGATCGTCGCGCCGCGCTCTTCCTTCAGGCGCAGGATCGCGTCGATGATCGGCGCGAATTTCGGCCACTCCATCGGCGTGACGACATCCTTCACCTTTGCATAGAGATGGTCGACGCGTGCCTTGACGGCCTCGTCATAGACCAGGTCGGAGGCGTCCGGCCAGACCGGCTCGCGCGCTGCGCGGCGGGGTTCGGCGCGCCCGGATCCGGTGTCTGCGGCCTGCGCCATGGAAGGGGTGAGGTCCATCCGGTCCATGCGGTTCCTCCCTTTTGCTCGCTTTGAGCATTTTAGGGGTCCAAAAAATCGGCGCCTGTCATGCGCACGTTATGCTCGTCTTGAGCCTAAGGTGGGTTGGAATACTCCGAAGGCAAGGGCGGGGCAAGCGATTTCTGTGGGCTGGCCGGGCGGGGGTCGGAAAGGCCGCGCCGATTGCGCTTCAGCCGGGCGTCCCGCAATAGGTCGCCTGGAGTTCCTCGTCCTTGATGATGACGTCGACATACGCCGTCACCGCGTCGCGGGCATAATCCCGGTCGCGCTCGTCGCGCAGGAGCGGGGCGGCATCTTCGAGCCAGCCGCGCGCGCACTCCTCGCCCGTGCGTTCCGCGGCGCAGCTGACGAGGCGGTCGAAGGCGTCGCGATAGACACCGAACTCGGCCTTCGTCATCGCGGGGCCGTGACCGGGCGCGAGCCGCTCGAACGGTTTCTGATCGATCGCGGCCAGCGCCTCCGACCAGCGCGCCGGGCATGCCGAATCGAACAGCGGAGCCGGGACCACGACGAGGTCGCCCGCGATCACCGTCCGCGTCGCCGCATCCCAGATCCAGATATCCGAAGCGCTCACCGCATGGTCGGTCGTGTTGAGCTCGAGGTCGCGGCCGGTGACCGGCAGGGTCATCGTCCCGGTGACCTCGACGGTGGGGATGAGCGCCTCGCCTCCGATCAAGGTCGAGGCGCGCTCGAGGCGGGCCCGGGTTGCGTCGTCGAGGTCGCCGCCATCCAGCCTCTCCTGCGCTCGAAGACGCGACAACGAAAGCCGGCCGTCGCGCGCCTCCCGCGAGGCAGGCGTGGCGTACACGGCCGCTTCGGGAAATTCCGCCCTCAGGTCCAGGTTTCCGGTCGTGTGATCGAGATGCCAGTGCGTGTTCACGATGGCCGCGATCGGCTGGCCGCGCTCCCGCGCATGGTCGAGGATCAGCTGCGCATGCTCGGGGTGGCGGCCGGTGTCGATGACGACCAGCCCGTCCGGCGCGTCGTAGATATAGGTGTTCCCGTTCGGGCCGTCGGACCGGAACAGGGTGCCCTCGATCAGGTGATAATCCGGCGCCGGCGCTGCAGGGGCGGCGGCTGTGGTCCCGTCCGGGGCGCGGTCGCCGCAAGCGGCAAGGATCGCGAGCAGGGCGAAGGGGATTCGCTGGATCACCGAAGCCTCCGTTTGAAGGTTGTCGGGCGACAGCTGTGACGCGCGCGCCTTCGGACGGTCAAGTTAATTAACCGACATCCTTCAATCGCGGCGTGGCGAGGCCGAGGGCCTGGCCGGTGCGCACGGCCTCCTTGCGGAAGCGATAGAGTTCGGCCGGCCGCCCGCCGGTCTGGGACTGCATCTTGCCGGTGCCTTCCACGAAGCCGGCGCGGTCCAGCGCGCGGCGAAAATTCTGCTTGTGGATCGGATAGCCGACGATGCCCTCCACGATCCTTTGGAGCTGGGAAAGGGTGAACAGCTCGCCCATCAGCTCGAACACGATGGGGCGGTACTTGATCTTGCCCCTGAGGCGCGAGATCGCGGTGGCCAGGATGCGCCGGTGGTCGGACGCCATCGGCTCGCCGAGTCCGGCGACGGGGCGCGCCGTCACCTCGCCGCTCTGGTCGCGCGCGGCCTCGGCGACGAGCCCGGCCTCGTAGAGCAGCTCGTAGCGGTCGAGCGCGCGTTCCTCGTTCCAGGGCGCGCCGTCGAGGCCGAAAGTGGCCCGCGCCCTGTCGTAGCGCGCCGCGCGCCGGCCCGGCGCCCCGGCCTCGTCGGCCCAGCTGCGCAGCGCCGGCTCGATCACGTCGGACAGGACCGCGGGGCGCCCGGCGCGGTGATCCTCCCACGGGAAGAAGCGGGTCCATCCGGCCCAGTTCGCGCCGGCGCCCTTCAGGCTCCGCGCCTGGGGCGCGAGGCCGAGATAGCCGACCGAGATGACCCGCGCCCCGGCCGCGCCGGCGAGCGCGGCGAGCGGGGCTTCCCGGCCCCGGTCGCCGAAGGTGTAGAGCTGCTCGACATAGCCGAGTTCGAACCCGGTCTGCTCGCGCACCCATTCGCGAAGGCCGATCTCGAAGGTGCGGTGGGCCTCCGGGTCGAAGGGACCGAAGGGCAGGGCGGTTTCCTTCGTGGCGAGGCCTTCGGCGACCAGCACCGACGGCTCGCCGTCCTTGGCCGCGAAGATCACCGCGTTCAGGCCGACGACGAGGCCCTGCGTGTCCGGCTTCAGGGGTGTCGCGGTGCGCATCAGCCGGTCCGCCTCGCCTTCGCCGGCCGGGCCTCGTGCGCGGCGAAAAGGGTGTGGAAGCGCTCCAGGAACAGGCTCTGCGCGCGCGCCGCGGGCTCCGGGCTGATCTCGATCATCAGGCCCTTGGGCGGCGCGCCGAACAGCGGGCGCGCCTCCTCCACCGAGAAGCCGGCGATCTGGGTCGCCTCGAAGAAGGCGCAGATCCGGTCGGCCTTCTTGATCGTGTCCTTCACCGCCTTCGGAAGCACGCCGGGAAGCCCGAAGCGGGCGTGGATGGCCGCTTCCAGCCGGTGCTCGAATGCCTTGTAGTCATAGCCGAGCGCGGCCTTGAAAGGGCTGATCATGTCGCCGATCACGTATTCGGGCGCATCGTGCAGGAGGGCCGCGAGGCGCCAGCTGTCCGGCCAGCCCGGCTCCAGCTCCCCGGTGAGGGCCTCGACGATCACGCTGTGCTCGGCGACGGAGAAGGCATGGTCGCCTCGGGTCTGCCCGTTCCAGCGCGCCACGCGGGCGAGGCCCTGTGCGATATCGTCGATCTCGATGTCGAACGGGGAGGGGTCGAGCAGGTCGAGCCGGCGCCCCGACAGCATGCGCTGCCAGGCCCTCGGCTTGTTCGCTGCGCTCTTTGGCCGCGCCATCATTTCCCCACTGGGTTTGCGCTTTCTCTTCCCGGAACGGGCCCGAAGGGCTTACGTTCAAGAAAGGGACGGGGCAAGCCGTCCGGTCAAGACATGTCCTTGCGGGAGGAGGACCGATCATGGCACGCGAACGCATACTGGTTCCGCTGCAGGGCAGCGACAGCGACGCGACACCGCTCGAGGCGGCCGTCAGGCTCGCCCCGCTCTTCGATGCCGACATACGCGGCCTGTTCGTGGAGCCCGACCCGGCGACCTACATGATGTGGACCGGGCCCGGCGCGGCTGGGGCCTCGGTGGTGTCCACAGCGGTCGATGCCGTGCGCGAGGAAGCCGACAAGGCCTGCAAGGAGGCCGAGGCGCGCTTCGAGGAGGCGCTGAAGGGCCGGCGCGGCATGGCGAGCTTCAGGCGCATCACGGACAGCCCGTCCGAGGCCGCCGAGCAGGCGCGCCTGATCCGCGCGCTGGTCGCCTGTCCGGAGGCCGCCTCCGGCAAGGGCCCGCTCGCCGATTTCGTCGCGTCCTGCCTCGTCGACGAGGCCTGCCCCGTCTACGTGCCGCGCAAGGGCGCGCTGCCGCCGAAGCGGGTCTGCATGGCCTGGGACGGGTCGAAGGAGGCCGCCCGCGCCGCCTTCGCCGCCGACCCCCTGCTGAAGAAGGGGATGGACGTCACCATCCTGCATTCCGACCGCAATCTGGACTATCACGACCGCGCCGCCGCCGCGCCGAACCGGTTGAAGCACTGGCTCGCCGCGCGCGGCATCGAGGCGAAGACCGAGGAGGTCGGCGGCAAGGGACGGCTCGGCGAGGCGCTGCTGGAGGCTTCATCCGGCGCCGACCTGCTGGTCGCCGGCGCGTACGGTCATTCGCGCATCACCCAGTTCATCTTCGGTGGGGTCACCCGCACCTTGCTGCAGGCCGTCGACGGCCCCTCCCTGCTCATCGCCCACTAGACCTGTCCCGAACCAGAAAGAGGTAGTAGCAACATGCCCCTCACCCGTGTCGTCCTGCGCCTGTCCCGCAATCCCGACGCCGGCTATCCCGGCGGCGACGACGATCGCGGCTATGTCATCAAGGCCCCGCTCGACGATGACGGCCGCTTCGACGCCGAGCTCTGGAAGAAGCACCGCAAAGACTGCACGGTCGAGCGCTTCAGCCCCGACCAGGACGAGGAGGCCGACGGCTGGCTCACCCATCGCGGCAGCAAGTGGTATTTCCACTGGGACGAGGAAGACGAGGGTCCGGACGATGCCGCCTTCCGGCTCGGCGAGCACACGCTGCGCCTGGGCGATTACATCACCGTGCACAACGAGGCCGAGGACGAGGACCTGGTCTACAAGGTGACCGAGACGACGCGGCTGAAGGGATGAGGCATTCCCGGCTTGCCCCGACTCGCCACCTGCGATAAGCAGCGCGCGCCGACCGGAGGCCGGGTTCATGATCATCACCGCACTGCTGCTTGCCGGCGCCGTCGACGCCGAAGAGGCCGGGCTCAGCCGGGCGTCGGGCATCAGCCTCGCCCCGGCCGCCGCGCGCTACCATCTCGAGGTCGAGATCCGCGAGGACGGCGCCCTGATCGCCTCGCCCTCCCTCGTGGTGCGCGAAGGCGAGACCGCGCGCCTCGCCGTCGGCGGGCCGGACGGCTACCGCATCGAGCTCTCCGCCGAGCCGAGCCCCGCGGGTTGGTATGCGCCGCAGGCCGCCGACGACGTCTTCGTCTCCAGCCGCCTGTTCCTGGCCGGCGGCGGCGCCTGGCGGCGCGTCGGCGATGCCATGGTCGCGATCGAGCCGGGCAGCGAGGCGCAGGCCGCCTTCGACCTGTCCGGGGCGGGCTATGCGCGCGCGGGCGAGACCGCGCCGCTCGGCGAAATCAGCGTCTCCTACCGGATGACCCGCCCCGCGTCCTAGCCCTTCGCCGCCGCCAGCAGCGTCCGTGCGAAGGCCGAGAGCGCCTTGGGCGTCGTGCTTTCCTGGTTGGAATGGTAGTTGAAGGTCGGCACCTGCAGCGTGGTGCCGGTGAACTCCCCGTCGGACTTCGCGGCGATCTTGCCGAGCTCGGTCAGGCCGAGGGACTTGGCCGCCTCGCCGCGGGCGCTGCGCGCCTCGTTCTCCGCGGCGATGTAGTCGCACTTGTGGATCGCGGGAACCCCGCTCGCGCGCGCCGCCTGGTGGACGCGCTCGCCCATCTGCGGATCGAAGCTCGCGGTGGCGTCGCGCCGGCGCAGCACGACGGCGCCGGCCTGGGTGACGGCGCTGTCGTCGAAGGGCGTGGTGTCGAGCACAAGCAGGTCGCGGCGCGGCCCGAGCGCGTCCTTGGCCCAGTTCAGGAAATGGTCCGCCGAGCGCCCGATCTCCTCCTCCGCCGTGAACACGATCGTGCCCGGCAGCCCGTGCTCGGCGGCCACGCGCAGCACCGCCGCCGACACCGGATTGTCCAGCTGGCCCACGACATAGGAGGAGCCGCGCTCCAGCCGGCGCGCGAAGGCGACCGGCGTACCCTCCGGCAGGCCCGCCATGTTGGCGACCGACAGGGCGATATGGCCGTCGGGCTTGAGGATCACGTCGTCGATGTCGCCGTAGGCGATGCGCCCGCCGGTCCGGCGGTCGTAGGCGAAGACCTCCTCGCCGACATAGCGCTCGCGCACGCGCCGGGCGAGCAGGTCGCTGGCCGGGGCGAACTCGGCGTACTTCTCGTTCTTCACCGCGTGGGCGGCGTAGACGATCTCCCCGCCATTCCTGACGACCCCGCCATGGCGGTCGACATGGGCGAGCATGACCGGCCCCGGCGCGCCGAGATCGACCACGCACAGATTGCGCGGGTGCGAGACCGGAAAGCCCAGGCTCTCGAAATCGCGCGCGAGATGGTCGAGGAAGGGCGTCTCGTGGCCCACCACGCTCGGGAAGTCGAGATACTCGTTGGTCTTGGCCAGGATGCGCGCGGCAAGGGCGGGTTCGCTCACCCCCGCTTCTCCACGAACACGGTGCCGGCCGAATAGCCCGCCCCGAAGCTGCACAGCACGCCCCGCTCGCCGGGCTTCATGTCGTCGGAATGCAGGTGGAAGGCGATGACCGAGCCGGCCGAGGAGGTATTGGCGTAGCGGTCCAGGATGGTCGGCGCGTCCTCGCCGCCGGCCTCGCGGCCGAACACCTTCTTGGCGATCATCAGGTTCATGTTGATGTTGGCCTGGTGCAGCCAGACGCGCTTGAGATCGTCCGCCTCGATGCCGAGATCGGCCATGTGGGCGAGGATCATCTCCGACACCATCGGGACGACCTCCTTGAACACCTTGCGGCCCTCCTGGACGAACAGCTTGTCGTCCTTCGGCTCCCCGTTCGGGGCCGGGCGGTTCTCGCCCGAGCGGCGCTCGCAGCGATTGAGGAAGCCGAAATTGTTGCGGATATTGTTGGAGAACTTGGTCTTCAGCCGCGTGCCGAGGATCGCCCAGCCCTCCTCCGACAGGTCCGCGCGCTCGACCAGCACCGCGGTCGCCACGTCGCCGAAGATGAAATGGCTGTCGCGGTCGCGCCAGTTCAGGTGCCCCGAGCAGATCTCCGGATTGACCACCAGGATCGCGCGCGCATTGCCGCCGCGGATCATGTCGGCGGCGGCCTGGATGCCGAAGGTCGCCGAGGAGCACGCCACGTTCATGTCGAAGCCGAAGCCCTCGATGCCGAGCGCCTCCTGCACCTCAATCGCCATGGCCGGATAGGCGCGCTGCATGTTGGACGCCGCGACGATGACCCCGTCCACGTCCTGCGGCCCCCGCCCGGCGCGTTCCAGCGCGTCGCGGCAGGCCTTCACCCCGATCTCGGCCAGGATGGAGAGTTCCTCGTTCGGCCGCGCCGGGATGTCGGGCACCATGCGCTCGACATCGAGCACGCCGGACTTGTTCACCACGTAGCGGCTCCTGATGCCGGAGGCCTTCTCGATGAACTCCACCGAGCTCGGCATCAGCGCCTCGCGCTCGCCGCGCTCGATCTCGCCGGCATGGCGCGCGTTGTAGCGTTCGACATAGGCGTTGAAGGACTCCACCAGCTCGGCGTTGGAGATGGACTCTTCAGGCGTCCACAGGCCCGTGGCACGGATCACGGCGGCGGTCATCGGCACTCCTGCAAGGCAAGATCGAAGCGTTGGAGCGCAAACTATCGCCGCCCGGCCGCTCTTGTCGACCGCCGAGCGCCCGCTCGCTGCCAAAGCTGCAGCCTCTGTCAGGGCTTCTCGCGTCCGGGCGGGGGTTTCTCGTAGGCCTCGCGCGTCGCCTCGCGGCGCTGCTCGCGCTCGTGGGGGCCGCGCTCCTTGCGGGCCTGGCGCGAGCGCCACAGGGCCCAGCCGAGGACGAGGGCGAGGATCGCGACGCCGGCCACGGTGGCCAGCATCCAGAGGCTTCCAGGCGGCATGGGATCTCCTCCCGTTTCTTCCGTCTCACCGGGACGAAGCGGGCGGCCCGCCGCGAGGTTCCCCGTGCTGCGTGAAGCCGTACTCGGCGTCGAGATCGCGGCTCTCCCGGTCCGGCGGCCAGTATCCGCCCGGCGTGCCGCCGCCCGGCGCCGCCTCCTCCTCCTCGCGTTCGCGTTCGAGCAGGCGGGCGATCTTGGCTTCCAGCGCCGCCCGGCGCGCCTGATAGTTCTGCGAGTCGTCCTGGGGCAGCGGCAGCCCCGCCAGCAGGCGCGCGGCGAGCAGCATGCGCTCGGCCAGGCGCATCGCCTCGCCGGCGGTTTTCAGCTCGCCCGCCTCCATCAGCGCCATCGCCCCCTTGAACGCCCGCTCCCCCGCCGCGCGCGCCTCCAGCGGCGTCATGGGCGGGGGTGCAGCCGCGCCCTCTCCACCCCCACCCTCACCCCCACCGTCACCCCCACCCTCATTGTCATGGCCCGGCTCGACCGGGCCACCCATGCCTGAACGGTTGAGGCTGCCCTCAGCGTCAGGACCTGGGTCCCCCGGTCCGTGCTGCGCACGGCCGGAGGATGACGGGGAAGGGGAAGAGGAAAGGGAAGAGGAAAGGGAAGGCGGAGACGACGCGAACACCGCCCGCAGCCGCGCCGCCGCGATGTCCTTGCCGCGCCAGCCCCCTTCGGCGGCCCAGCGGAACAGCGTGGACACCGGCACGGCGAGCTCGCGCGCGATCTCGTGCATCGCCATGCCCGCCTCGCGCATCTCGCGCGCCGCCGCCACCAGGTCGGCCCGCTCGTCCTCGGATCGGAAATTCGTCATGGGGGGAGTGTACGCGCGGGGGCAGGGGAGGGGGATAAGCGCGTCGCCCTCTCCCCCGCCTTCACGCCGTGTCATGGCCCGGTTAAACCGGGCCACCCATGCCTCTCCGGTGACCAGGTGCGCGGCGTATCCGTTACGGCATGGGTCCCCCGGTCCGCGCTGCGCGCGGCCGGAGAATGACAGGGAAGGGAAGCGTCAATCTCCCCGGCCATCCCCCACCCTCGTCATTCCGGCGAAAGCCGGAACCCAGGGATCGTAAAGCGCCGCGCTTGACGCCCGCGCCCCTCGCGTTAACGTTTCATCCATCATCGGGGGATGGGGGATTTCATGGAAGATGTGCTGGCGTTACTCGCCGGGCTGGTCGAGGCAGTCCGGTCGAGCCGCGTCTATGAGGGGCTCACTTCCTATACGGCACAGCGCATCTACGCGCTTGCGGGAATGCTGCTCATTACCGGACTCGCCGTCCTCACGGCCATAGGCCCCCTGCGCGGGCTTCATCGCGAGACGGACTACGAGACACTTGTGAAACGCCTGAAAATCCCCGGGCCCGAGCCGAGCCGGGCCGCCACCATCGCCGCGCAGAAGGCGCGCAAGCTCGAAACGGCCCGTGACTACGCCCAGTGCACCATCGGGCGTATCGCCATCACGGCGCTTCTTGGCGTCGTGTTGCCCTTTGCCGCCATCCTGACCGTCACCTGGCAGGGCGGCTGGTTCTTTCCCGGTCAGCCGGTCCTCGTGGAGGCCGGTTCCCGGACCCCGATCCCCCATCCCGACGCGGGACAGCTTTCCGCTTTCGGTCTCGACCTTCTGCTGAAGGGCGGGCTCAACGACGTGATCGAGACCTTCGAATGGGAGATCGGCCAGGTACGCCACGCCGCCACGAACTACCCCTACGCGACGCTGATCCTGCTCTTCCGGCTGGTCGCCGACCTCTTCGTGATCAGCCTGCTCTTCTACGCCGGCCGCACGGCGCTGAACTGGCGCCGCGCCTCCGCAGAGGTGATGAGAGAAGCGCAGAACCGCGAACTCGCCTCCGCAGGCGCCTGAGCATCCAACCCCCATGGCGGAGCGTACGCCGGAGAACGGATGAACCGGTCTCGATCCATGCGGCCTTGCTTGTCCCCGCGCAGGCGGGGAACCGGCTCATCCGTCCGGCAGACTGGCTGGCATGGCGGGCCGGACCGGTCGAGGAAGATGTGTGTCCCCACATATGCCCGTATTCCTAAAGGCCAATTATCATCCCGCTTCTTGCTTTCTGCGCATAGTAATTCTTCCGGCCGCGTTAAGGCCCTTCCGCCAGGATCGATTGTTCCAATAGACGCCCGATAATTCGTCTGCAGAGACGACATCCAGCATGGCAGCGCCAAGAAAGTTATCTTCATCAGTCGCTTCAACGCTCGCGTTGAATTGTCTGAAGCCCCAAAAGACACGAGCTGGGTAATCTGTGCACTTGCGGATGAGTTCGAACACCACGGTGCGCGATTGCCGCAACGGCGTCGTGTCATTTGGATGAAAGGTCGCCTCGGCTTTCTCCCAGCCGATCTTAATCGTTGCATCAAACTTCGTAAGAGCTGGTTCTGGAATCGTTTCAGGCGCGTTGACAGGGTCAAACGGTCCCGCGGCCATATCACTACTAGCCTTTAATAGGGCGCTGATCGTTGGCCAGTTTGACTCAACCTCGACGTCCCAGTGACCGTCCAAATCCTCGAAAACATGTGTCCGGAGGAAGCCACCGACCAACGGAAGCCGCCAGAGCCACTTTCGAACGGGTGGGAGGAAGGGCGTGATCAAAATTGCCCAAGCCAGTACCGCCAGCCAACGTGGGGCGAGATCGACGTCCGCTCCGATTTCGAGGCCGAATATTACCGCGATAGAGGCAGAAATCGCGTTAATAAACGCACTTAGCAGCAGCACCACGATCGCTGCGGCTGTAATCCAGAACCCTAGTCCAAGTACCCTAGCCATTTTTCGAAGGACACCCCTTGCGCCGGCGAACGCCGACCCCACAATATATTGGGGATCGGTGGTCGGAGAAATAGCATGACCAAGGCTAACGCGCACGGGCTATTCGTAGGCTTGAAAAGCGAGGACAGCTTCAAGCGCAAAATTCACATCGACAACGGAGACCGAGAAGACGCGCTCTTACGAGACGCGGATAAGCATATTCGGACGAAGCTGAGAGAGGCGTTTAGTCAAGTTGGCAAATTGCTGGAGTCCGACGAGGGACGTAGGCGGCGAGTAACTGGGCGAAGCAATGAGGCGATTTCAAAATCTGGTCAGGTCCGCGCCATCGATGTCCGGTTTCTCCGGCAAGGGTCGTTTGCGTACCAGACGCTAGTCCGCCCCGCACGGAACCCGCCGCAAGAAATCGATTTGGACGATGGGGTCTATGTGCCTGTGGAGTTTGTAAACGGGCAGCCGATCTTCCCGTCGGAGGCGCTTTTCTATGTCGTTGAGCAGGCGTTGCAGCCGCTATTACGTGAGCGCCCCAGTTGGAAGCTTATCCGTAAGAAGACCTGTATAAGGATCCAACTAGGGAACAATGGCGCGCATATCGATCTGCCTCTGTTCGCGGTCGAGAAATCCCAGTTCGAGCGCGTGGAGAAGAATTTTTCTGATGCATTCGGAGCAGAGGCGCGCAGCGCCAAGATTTTGAATGAAACGGGACTTCCAGAGCGCGACAAATATTATCGAGTGCCATCCGACGCGATTTTCCTTGCACATAGGACGGACGACTGGGTCCCATCGGACCCCAAGGCTTTTCAAGACTGGTTCGAGCTATGGGTGTCGGAATTGGGTCCGGTATGCCGGCGCGCATCGATGTACGTAAAGGCTTGGCGCGACCACCACTTCGAGAAAAGCGATCTAACGTCTCTGGCGATCACGGTGACCGTGGTGCGAGCTCTGAAAGAGCTCGATGGCAAACCCGCTGATGATCGGGATGATCAGATTTCGCTTATAATCTTCAGAAAGCTCCGGGAATATATTGCCGGTGATGGAATTTTCCATCCGATCACGGAATCCCGACTTGACGAGGAATGGACTGACGAGGGGCGTGCGACACTAATCCGCGCTATCGATGCGGCGATAAACGAGCTCGAAGCGGCGCTGCATCGCACCACGCACAAACAGTTGGTGGTAAACCATCTTCGGTCCGCCTTCGGGGTTCGGTTTCCCGACTGCCCGGATTCTGTGAAAGTCGATGGTGCTAGCCAAGTGGCCGTGTTGACAGAGGAAAAGGCGGCGCATGTGCCTCATCCGAGCATTATTTCCTCGACCTCAGGATGATCGGTTGGCCGGACTCAGCTACGTCGATTGCGGCGACCCTCAAGCAAAGGGGCTTCGCGAGATGCGAACATGCGAATAAATACCGCGGCCCAATCCAATGCGGCCATAAGCAAATCACTGTTACGCTTCATATCCCTGACGAAAGCTTTTTGAACAAGCCCGAGGTATATATCGATGACTTGGGACAATTGCCTGAAGGCGTAAAGCCTCACCTTGAAGGTCCGCATGGTGACCGAATTTGCTATGCTGCCCCAGGCACAATTAGGTTGGACCCCTATGATCAGGGCAGGTCAATTTTGGCTGTCTTGGAGATGGCTCAGAAAGCTCTCGAAGATTCTTTTGCGGAGCGCGCGTTACCTGCAATTGCAAATGAATATGCGGCCTACTGGAGAGGAGCGGCAATTCGGCTCCTTGATCCTGTTCCCAAAGGTGAAAGCAGCTGGCTTCGCGTGAAGGTCGACGGGCAGCCGTTCCTTGCAAGGAATACTGACCGTCGAGCCCGGGCCAAACCAGACGCGATCATTGCCTGCGTTGACAGTGCGCTGACGCCCACAAAGCACCAAACCGTCCCATCGAAGATCATGGAGCTTTCTGACTGGTGGGAGCGGAATGGCTTGAATCCCGTACTAAAATTTTCTTCGGTGAAGCAGCATCTTAAGGAAGGGCGTTTGGTTTTCGCCAAAGGAAAAAACGCTTGCCTTGGGGTGAGGCTTGAGACCAGTCCGCGACTTAAGGGAGAAAGACCCGGTTCACGGTTTACGAGAGCGATCTTGGAGCAAGTGACATTAGAGCATGTGATTGCCCACCCTTCGGATATTTCTTTTATTGCAAGACGTTGTATCGGTTCGGCTGATAGCGCGCGTTCGCCGTTGGCTGGAGTGAGTATCGGGCTAATCGGTTGTGGCACTATCGGTTCGCATCTCGCGTCGTTTCTGGTTCGGTCGGGTGCTGGATCAGATAAGGGAACGCTTCACTTAGTTGATCCCGAATTTGTCGCCCCCGGGAACCTCGGACGTCATACCGCCAACCTTGCAGATATTGGGCTGAACAAAGCGGCCGTCGTAGGAAGCCAAATCGAGAAATTTCACCCGCGTTTGAACTATGAGGTTCATGAACAAGGTGTGGAGCACATTTGGAATAAGTTGAGAGGTTGCAAAATTATAATAGATGCATCTGGAGTGGAGAACGTTTCAGAGTGGATTAATTGGAAGCATATTGCTGAGGGCCGAAAGAGAAATTTCATTTACAGCTGGATCGTTCAGGACGGCGCGGCAGTGCAGACCTTTGTCGCTCGGGCGGGCGGCGACTTTGCATGTTATAGGTGTTTGCGACCCGACCTAGCTAGTCCTTCGCGGGTCAGCCCGCTAAAGGACGTACATCGGACTACCAAGTTTGAGTATGGCACTTGCGGTGATGGGGCTTTTGTTCCCTTCTCAGTCGGGACTTCTGTTGTCGCCGCTTCCTTGACGCTGGAGGCAGTCACCGCAATCCTCAGTACCGCCACCAAGAAAAACCTGTGGACCCGTGTGACAGATTTCGAACTCGCAAAGGCTGGCTGCAATCAAGACCGACAGATTGGAAAAGCAGATGGCTGCCCTGCTTGTTCGAAGCGGTGACGTCTCCGCCTGTGTGGACGAAGCCGTAATCAATCAGATTAGAGCGCGTGTGACAGCTGAGAGTGGTCGTAAAGAGATTGGTGGCTTGCTGCTTGGCTACCGCGACTCAGTCTCAATCCGGGTTGTTAGATGCACCTTCCCTGGCCCGGGCGATAAATCTAGCAGGTCTCGGTTCGACAGGCGCTGCGCTAGTCATCAGTTGGCCGCTACACTCTGGTGGGCGCGGTGTCGTGGTCGAGGGGACTGGGTAGGTGAATGGCATTCGCATCCAGAACACCATCCAACCCCGTCAAGTATCGACCGAAAATCATGGCGTAGACAGGTCGAACACACACGCTCGCCTTTGGTGTTCGTAATATTCGGACTCTCAGGAACATTTGCCGAAATTTTGCTCCCATAATGACAGTCGCCCCCCTCACTCCCCCAACCGCTTAATCTCATCCCGCAACCTGGCCGCCTCCTCGAACTCCAGGTTCGCCGCGGCCTCCCGCATGCGCTTCTCCAGATCGGCAATCGCCGCCTTGATATTGCTCGGCTCGAAGGCGGCGCGCTCTTCTTCCAGGCCGCGCTTGCGTTCCGCCGCCCGGCGCCCGCGGCCCTTGGCCGTCTTCTCCATCACGCCTTCGAGCACGTCGCTGATGCCGCGCACGATCGTCGTCGGGGTGATGCCGTGTTCGGCGTTGTGGGCGAGCTGTTTCTCGCGCCGGCGCTCGGTCTCCTTCATCGCGCGCTCCATCGAGCCGGTGATGCGGTCGGCATAGAGGATGACGCGGCTCTCCGCGTTCCTCGCCGCGCGCCCGATGGTCTGGATGAGGCTGGTCTCGCTTCGCAGGAAGCCTTCCTTGTCGGCGTCGAGGATGCCGACGAGGCCGCATTCGGGGATGTCGAGGCCTTCCCTCAGGAGGTTGATGCCGACGAGGACGTCGTACACGCCGAGCCTGAGGTCGCGGATCAGCTCGATGCGTTCGACCGTGTCGACGTCGGAATGCATGTAGCGGACCTTCAGGCCCTGCTCGTGCATGTATTCGGTGAGGTCCTCGGCCATGCGCTTGGTCAGCGTGGTGATGAGGGTGCGAAGGCCCTTTTCGGCCGTTTTGCGGGCTTCCTCGATGATGTCGTCGACCTGGCTGTGCCCCTCCGCCTGGACGGGGCGCACTTCCACCGGGGGATCGACGAGGCCGGTCGGGCGGATGACCTGTTCGGTGAAGACGCCCCCGGTGCGTTCCAGCTCCCATTTGCCGGGCGTGGCCGAGACGTGGATGGTCTGCGGGCGCATGGCCTCCCACTCCTCGAACTTCAGGGGGCGGTTGTCCATGCAGGAGGGCAGGCGGAAGCCGTGCTCGGCGAGCGTGCGCTTGCGGTTGAAGTCGCCGCGGAACATGGCGCCGAGCTGCGGGATGGTGACGTGGCTCTCGTCGACGAAGACGAGCGCGTTGTCGGGCAGGTATTCGAACATGGTGGGCGGCGGCTCGCCGGGCTTGCGCCCCGTCAGGTAGCGCGAATAGTTCTCGATGCCGTTGCACGAGCCGGTGGCCTCGAGCATTTCCAGGTCGAACTCGGTGCGCTGCTGCAGGCGCTGGGCCTCCAGGAGCTTGCCGTTGGCCTCCATCCAGGCGAGGCGCTCGGCGAGCTCGGCCTTGATCGCCTTGATCGCCGTGTTCAGGGTCGGGCGCGGGGTGACGTAGTGGGAGTTGGCGTAGACGCGCACGGCGTCGAGCTTGCCCGTCGGCTTGCCGGTGAGCACCTCGAACTCGGTGATCTCCTCGATCTCGTCGCCGAAGAAGGAGATGCGCCAGGCATAGTCGTCATAGTGGGCCGGGAAGATCTCCAGCGTGTCGCCGCGCACGCGGAACGTGCCGCGCGTGAAGGCGGCGTCGTTGCGGGTGTATTGCAGGGCGACGAGCTTCTTCATCACGTCGCGCGGGTCCTCGGCCTGGCCGACCTTCAGGTCGAACACCATGGCGGTGTAGGTCTCCACCGAGCCGATGCCGTAGATGCAGCTGACGCTGGCCACGATGATCACGTCGTCGCGCTCCAGGATCGCGCGCGTGGCGGCGTGGCGCATCCGGTCGATCGCCTCGTTGATGGAGGATTCCTTCTCGATATAGGTGTCGGTCCGGGGCACGTAGGCCTCCGGCTGGTAGTAGTCGTAGTAGGAGACGAAATACTCCACCGCATTGTGGGGAAAAAAGCTCTTGAATTCGCCGTAGAGCTGGGCGGCGAGCGTCTTGTTCGGCGCGAGGATGAGGGCGGGGCGCTGCGTCTTTTCAATGACTTGCGCCATGGTGAACGTCTTGCCCGAGCCGGTGACCCCGAGGAGAACCTGGTCCTTTTCCTGCTGTGCGATCCCCTCGACCAGCTCGGCGATCGCCTCGGGCTGGTCTCCCGTCGGGGAGTACTCGCTGACCAGCTCGAACTTCCGGCCGCCCTCGGACTTCTCCGGCCGGTCGGGCCGGTGCGGCGTCCAGTTCGCGGGCAGGGTCAGGGGGTCGGAAATCCCCCGCAGCGCCTCGGTCGCGCCCGCATCCAGGATGAAATCGGCCTGGCCCATGTCCGCCACCCCGCCGAGGCCCTCGGCTTCGGTCTCGGGCGTCGCGGGGACGAGCGCGGAATCGTCGGTCTTCAGCTTTGCCATGCGCGTCAATATGCGCTGCCGGGGCGCAGATTTCGAGGCCACCGCCGCAGCGCCTCAAGGAAGCCTTAACGCTGACGGGGCAAGTTCGGCGGGCAGGCAATCCGCCTTCCTCCGATCCGGGCTATACTGGCGCAGCTGAAGCGATGTCCAACGCGAGTTTCGAACGCATCCGCATCCTCATCCTGGAGGACAATGCGCACATGTCGACGATTCTGCGGAAGATCCTGCAGGGCTTCGGCGTGCGACAGGTGGTCGAGGCGAGGGATGCGGCCGATGCCTTCGAGGCGATGCGCAATTCCAACCCCGACCTCGCCCTCGTCGACTACATGCTCGGCGACGTGGACGGGCTGGAATTCACGCGGCTCGTGCGCACCGCTTCGGACAGCCCGAACAAGTACCTGCCGATCATCATGGTGTCCGGCCACACCGACCGCTCGAAGATCATGGAAGCGATCAATGCCGGCGTGAACGAGTATCTCGCCAAGCCGGTCCGTCCCGTGGACGTCTATAACCGCCTGGTCAGCCTGATCGAGCGCCCGCGCCGCTTCGTGAAGGCGCCGGGCTATTTCGGCCCCGACCGCCGCCGGCGCCAGGACCCGCGCTATGACGGCCCCTGGCGGCGCGCCACCGACGAGCAGAACATGAACCCGGCCGACGAGGTGGAGTTCGGCTAGGAACGGGCCGCCTTCAAGAGCGCCTCGACCTCTTCGCCCTGCGTGCACCAGCTCGCCACGAAGCGGGCCGAGCCGTCCGGCCAGCCGTAGAAGCCCGCCCCCGCCTCCCGCAGCCTGTCCGCCAGCGCCGGCTCCAGCCGCGCGAAGACCTCGTTGCCCTGCGTCGGGTGCACGATCTCGGCGCCCTCGATCCCGGCAAGGCCTTCGGAGATCCGCTTGCCCATCGCATTGGCCTTGCGGGCGAGCTCCAGCCAGAGATCGTCTTGCAGCCAGCCCTCGAACTGGGCCGCGACGAAGCGCATCTTGGGCAGCATGTGGCCGGCCCGTTTCTGGCGCGCCTGCAGGCGCGCGAAGCGGTCCTTCACGGATGGGAACAGGATCACCGCCTCGGCCATCATCGCGCCGTTCTTCGTCGCGCCGAGGCACAGCGCGTCCACGCCGGCCTTCCAGGTCATCTCGGCCGGTGTGCACCCCAGGCTCACCAGCGCATTGGCGAAGCGCGCCCCGTCCATGTGCACCGTCATGTCGCGGCCGTGCGCGGCCCGGGCCAGCGCCGCGATCTCGTCCACCGGATAGGTGCAGCCCGATTCGTTGAGCTGGGACAGGCTCAGCACCGCGGGCGGCGTGGTGTGCACGAAGCCGGACGGCCATTCGGCGAGCGTCGTCTGCAGCGTCTCGATGCCGATCTTCGCGTGCTGGCCCTTCAGCGGCAGCAGCTTGCCTCCGCCGGTGAAGAATTCCGGCGCCCCGCGCTCGTCGCGATGGATGTGCGCCTCGTCATGACAGAGGACCATCGCGTCGGGCGGGCATAGCACGGACAGGGCGAGCGCGTTCGAGGCCGTGCCGGAGGTGGTGAACAGCACCTCCAGATCGGTCTCGAAGATTTCGCAAAGGCGTGCCTTCACCCGCGCGCACACCGCGTCGGCTCCGTAGCTCGGCGCGAAGCCGGAATTCGCCGCGGCGACGGCGTCCAGGACGGCGGGATGGGCGGGGGCGGTGGTGTCGGACAGGAAATTCATGGAGATGGAAGGGAGCTTATGGCGCACGCGGCGTCAAGCGGGACAGGCGGCCGTGCCGCCTCACCCTTCCTCGTCGAACGGGTTGCTGACGCCGAGATGGTCGGTCAGGTTTTCCCGGTCGCGATCCATCTGGCGGGTGAGGGCCGGGGAGCGGATCGCCTCGCGCCGGGCCTCGGACAGGCCGAGCATGAGCCGCTCGATGGCGCCCGCGTCCGCGCCCATCTGGGCGAGTTGGAAGGCGAGGCGGTCCATGTCGATCATGAATTGCGGCGGGACTTCGCCGGGCTCGGTGAGGCCGTAGGCGGCCAGCGCCGCCTGGTTCGGGTTGGGGCCCTCAGGGCAGCGCCCGGCTTCGAGCGTCGCCTGCGAGGAGGACAGGCACAGGCTCTCGCGCACCGCCGCGTCGAGATCGCCGGCGAGCGCCTCGACCCGGAAATCGGCCGGATCGAGCCCGGGCGCGGCGCGCGCCAGGATGTCGGCAAAGCGCGGGACGTCGGACACCGCGCTCCGGCTGCCGCCGGGCAGCTGCGTCGTGGCGATCGGGGCGTCCGGATCGGCCGGGACGGCGGTCGGCGCCGGTGCGCCCCGCGCCGGCCGGGCGGCCCGCTCTGATGGATCGAGGGCGCGGTTGCCGCTGCCCGGCGCGGCGAGCAAGGGGGTCCGGGTATCGGCTTGCGGCAGCGGTTCGGCAGCCTCGGGCGTTTGCGCCGTCTCGACCGGCTCGACCTGCGCTTCGGGTGCGGGCGGGATCTCGGGCTCGGCCTCGATCTGGGGCTGCTCGACTCCGGCCGGGCCGTCACCCGTCCCGGGGCCTGCGCCCTCTCCTTCGCCGTCGCCGTCCGCGGTCCGGTCGGCCAGGGAGGGCTCGTTCAGCGGGGCGTCGCTCTCGGCGCCGGCTTCGCCGGCCGAGACCGTGTAGACCCCGATCGTGCGCCCGCCACCGCCGGCCTCGCCCGTGCCGCGCTCGGGCAGCTGGTAGAGCGGCACCGTCAGGATGATCGACAGGAAAACGAGATGGACGAGCCCGGTCAGCCCGGCGGCGAGGGCGCGGCGGCTGAGCACGGGATCGTCGATTGCGTGGCGCGGGAAGAGGGCGGCGGCGGTCACGGGGCCGAGAATGGGCCGGCCCGTGCCCCGGCTTCAAATGAAATTCGCGTCAGGGGGCCGCTTCGTGTCAGCCGTGGAACAGGTTCGAGCCCGAGGCGGAAGCCATCTGGGCGAACAGGGCAAGACACACCGCGAACGCCATCGCGGCGAGCGCGAGGGCGAGCAGGTTGCTGCCGCCGGCCGGGGAGCGCGATGCGGCGCGGCGCTGGGCTGTATCGAAGTCCGCCATCTCTGCCTCCTGTCCCTGAATGCTTGCAAGAGCGGTGCCGGTGAACCGGCGATGAATTCATCCTCCGTCCGCTGCAAGGCAGGAACGGGCCGGGAATGGGGCGAGAGGAAGAAGAATTGGGGCCATTTGCAGGCAGCGGGCGCGCATCAGCCCGCTTGTGGAGCGGGCATGGCTGGCGCTAGGGTCGCGCGGATTTCCTCACAGGCCGCGCGGAGCCCTCCGCACCCCGCCCCAGCCATTTTCCAGCGAGTGTGCACTGATGACGACGATCGCCTTCTCCGATGCCCTTGCGCGCGTGAAGCCCTCGGCCACCATGGCGGTGACGCAGAAGGCCCGCGAGATGAAGGCGCAGGGCATAGACGTGATCGGCTTGGGGGCGGGCGAGCCCGATTTCGACACGCCCGACCACATCAAGCAGGCCGCGATCGAGGCGATCCGCGCGGGCAAGACAAAATACACCAATGTCGACGGCATCCCGGAGCTCAAGGAGGCGTGTGCGGCCAAGTTCCGGCGCGACAACAACCTCACCTACCGGCCCGAGCAGATCAACGTCTCCCCGGGCGGCAAGCCGGTGATCTACAACGCGTTCGCCGCGACGCTGAATCCCGGCGACGAGGTCGTGATCCCCACGCCGTACTGGGTGAGCTATCCGGAGATGGCCGCGCTGTGCGGGGCCGAGCCGGTGTTCGCCGAGGCCACGGTGGAGGACGGCTTCAAGCTGCGCCCGGAGACGCTCGACGCCGCGATCACGCAGAAGACGCGCTGGGTCATCCTCAATTCGCCCTCGAACCCCACCGGAGCGGCCTATACTGGCAGCGACCTGGAAGGTCTCGCCGAGGTGCTGCGCCGGCATCCGCACGTGCTCATCCTGACCGACGACATGTACGAGCACCTCGTCTACGACGATTTCCGCTTCGCCACGATCGCCGAGGTCGCGCCCGATCTCTACGACCGCACCCTGACCATGAACGGGGTGTCGAAGGCCTATTCCATGACCGGCTGGCGCATCGGCTATGCCGGCGGACCGGCCCCGCTGATCAAGGCGATGGCCAAGGTGATGAGCCAGACCACGTCCAATCCCTGCTCGGTCAGCCAGTGGGCCTCGGTCGCCGCGCTCAATGGCGATCATTCCTTCCTGGAGGAACGCAATGCGGCCTTCCGGCGCCGGCGCGATCTCGTCATGGAGGCGGTCACCGCCGCGCAGGGGCTCACCGCGCCGCTGCCGGAGGGCGCCTTCTACGTGTTCGCCGACTGCGCCGGGCTGATCGGCAGGACGAGCAAGGCCGGCAAGCGCCTGGATAGCGATATCGACGTGTGCGACGCCCTCATCGAGGAGGCCCGCGTCGCGGTCGTGCCGGGCACCGCCTTCGGTGCTGCGCCGGGCTTCCGGATTTCCTACGCCACGTCGGACGAGGCGCTGAAGACGGCGGGCGAGCGGATCGTGGAGTTCTGCGGGAGCTGCCGCTGAGGCTATCGAGTGCCTCTATGGCTGCCAGGGCCATTATCACTTTGAACCGCAGGGCCGCCTGCGGCATTTTGCGCGTGTTCGTTTGTCCGCGCGTGATGGAATTCGCGCGCCGCGAGGCCTAGCCTCGCGCTTGGCGTAAAGAGAAGGAGGATTTCATGGACATCAATATGGGTCTCGACGAAGGCCAGCGCGAAACCATGGCGAAGGCCGTCACCAAGCTGCTGGCCGACACCTACGCGCTGTATTTCAAGACGCACGCCTATCACTGGAACGTGACGGGCCCGCGTTTCCACGACCTGCACGCCATGTTCATGGAACAGTACACCGAGATGTGGCAGGCGGTGGACGATATCGCCGAGCGCGTGCGCGCGCTGGGCTTCATGGCGCCGATCTCCTACGAGGAGATGGCCAAGTCCTCCTCCATTGCCTTCGACAAGAAGACGCCGGATGCGACCACCATGGTGAAGAATCTCGTCGCCGGTCACGAGCAGGTCGTGCGAACCGCGCGCAAGGTGCTCGAACTCGCGAGCGAGCACGGCGACGAGGCGACCGCCGATCTCGTCGCGCCGCGCGTCAGCGCGCACGAGAAGACCGCCTGGATGCTGCGCGCCACGGCGGGCTGAGCCCCGGCTTGGCCACGAGCGAACCGCGCCCCGCCGGCCCGGCGGGGCGTTTTCGTTCGCACGTGCAGCAGAAAAGAAAAGAGCCGGCCCCGCGGTAGCGCGGTGGCCGGCTCAGTTTGGCATACCCTATCGGGGAGGAGACGGTATGCTTCAACACGGGCGCGGCTAAAGGGGAGGAGGGGCCGCCGCCGGTGTTGACGCGTATATGCCGCCGGCCCCGCGCGATTACAACACACGTTCAGGAAAGCCAGTTATGCATTTTTGCCGCACTGCAACAATGTAGCCGGAGCTTGGACGCAAAGCGGTCACAATCGCGACGTTCGCGGGCGATACGCGGCGCCGGCCCCACTACGGTTTCCGGCAGGTCCCTTCGTAGGCCACGCTCGTGCCGGCCGAGGCCGCCTCGCAGGCATTGGGATAGGTCTCCCCGTCGCAGCCGCAGACCGGGCGGTACTCGCGCGTGCAGACCTGAGGCCGCTCGCGGCAGATGCCGGTCTGGTCGGCCGCGCCGCACATGGCATCCCTGGGATAGGCGCAATAGGCGTTCTCGCCCGCGCAATAGAGACCCATCAGGCCGCCGCACGCCTCCCCGATCGCGCTCGCGCGGTCGGGCGGGAAGCCGGGAGCCTCGCCGGGCGGCGGGTTCTGGGGGGCACAGGCCGCGATCAGGAGGGCGAAAAGCAGGGCGAAAAGGCGCATGTCAGGTCTCCGGCTGGATTGCCTTTGCGTGGGACTGTATCAGAACCGCTGGCACAACGCCTCCGCAGAAAAGAGCGATCCATGCCGCTTCGCCTCGCCTTCATGGGCACGCCCGAGTTCGCCGCCGCCTCGCTCGCCGAGATCGTCGGGGCCGGCCACGAGGTCGTGCGCGTCTACACCCAGCCCGAGCGCCCTCGCGGGCGCGGCCAGGCGGCGCGCAAGACTCCGGTCCACCAGCTTGCCGAGCAGTTCGGCCTCGAGGTGGAGACCCCGGAGAGCTTCCGCGACCCGGCGGTCATCGAGGGCTTCAGGGCGCTCGATCTCGACGCGGCCTGCGTCGTGGCCTACGGCCAGATACTGCCGCAGGAGGCGCTCGACGCGCCGCGGCTCGGCTGTCTCAACCTGCACGCCTCGCTCCTGCCGCGCTGGCGCGGGGCGGCGCCGATCCAGCGCGCGATCCAGGCCGGCGACGAGATGACCGGGGTGCAGATCATGCAGATGGAGGCCGGGCTCGATACCGGCCCGGTGCTGATGAGCGAGGTCGTGCCGATCGATCCGTCCGACACGGCGGGCAGCCTGCACGACAAGCTGATGACGACCGGCGCCCTGCTGTGGCCGCGCACCCTCGCCGCACTGGAACGCGGCTCCCTGGTGCCCCAGCGCCAGGCAGAGGAGGGCGTCACCTACGCGAAGAAGATCACCCGCGAGGAGGCGCGCATCGACTGGACGAAGCCCGCCGGCGCGGTCGCCGATCATATCCGCGCCCTCTCGCCCGTCCCCGGCGCCTGGTTCGAGCTTGCCACCGGCAAGGGCAAGGTGCGCGTGAAGGTCCATTATGCCGAACCGGAAAAGGGCGAGGGTGAGCCCGGCGAGGTCATCGACGACCACCTCCTGGTCGCCACCGGCCGCGGCGCGGTCCGCCTGAAACGCCTGCAGCGCGAGGGCCGCGCCGTGATGGAGGCGCAGGAGTTCCTGCGGGGCACGCAGGTGGAAAAAGGGACGATGCTGGACTGACGCCATGCCCCGCTACAAGCTGACAATCGAATATGACGGCGGCCCCTATGTGGGCTGGCAGCGTCAGGAGAACGGGCCCTCGGTGCAGGCGGCGCTGGAGGCGGCTGCGCAGGCGCTCGACGGCGGGCCCCGCGAGGTCTATGGCGCGGGGCGGACCGACAGCGGGGTGCACGCGCTGGCCATGGTCGCCCATGTCGATCTCGCAAAAGGCCTGCGCGGGGACACGGTGCGCGATGCGCTGAACCACCACCTCGGCGATGCGCCGATCGCCGTGCTCGGCGCGGAACGGGTGGCGGACGATTTCCACGCGCGCTTCTCCGCGGTGAAACGCGGCTATATCTACCGGATCGTCGACCGGCGCGCGAAACTCGCGCTCGAGCGGGGAAGGGTCTGGCGCGTGCCGCGCCGGCTCGACGCAGCGGCGATGCACGAGGCCGCGCAGGCCCTCGTGGGCACGCACGACTTCACCACCTTCCGCGACGCGCAGTGCCAGGCCGAAAGTCCGGTCAAATCGCTCGACGCGATCTCGGTTGTCCGGACAGGCGAGGAGATTCGCATCGCGGTGGAGGCGATCAGCTTCCTGCACCGCCAGATCCGCTCCATCGCCGGCTCGCTGGTCGAGGTCGGGACCGGCAAGTGGAGCCCGGCGGACTTCAGGGCCGCGCTCGAGGCCGCCAACCGCACGCGCTGCGGGCCCGTCGCCCCGCCCGACGGGCTGTATCTCGCGTTCGTGAGCTACGACAGCGCGTAGATCAGCACCATGTCGGCAAGGACCGGGATGCCGGCTGCCGCCGCGCCGGTGACCGGTCCGACCTGCAGCGCGGCGCATGCGATGCGCCAGTGCACGAACAGCCGGGCGAGTCGGTAGAACTGCAAAAGCACCGCCAGCGCGGCGGCATCGGCGATTCCGGCCGCGTAGAGCAGGAAGAACAGAGCGGTGACGTGCAGGAGGGCGAAGACCGCCCAGTTGTGGATCACGAGCCAGGCCGCATAGCGTCCGGTCAGGCCGAGCGCGATCGCCACCCCGGCCGCCACCACGGGGAAGACCGCCCAGATCCTCAGATAGGATATCCCCGCCTCGAACGGGGAATAACCGGCCTCCGACCCGGGCGCGTTCGCGGCGATGAAATAGTTCGCCGCGAGGACGAACAGGACGAAGGCGGGAAGGGCGAGCGCGACCGCGCCGAAGGAGCGCCACACCCCTTCCGGGCTGATGTCGAAATGGCTGCGCCAGCCCTCCTGGAAGGCGAGCAGCCTGGCAAGCCCGATCAGTGCCGAACGCGCGTCCGCGAGCAGCGCGATCATGGGGCGAAGACCTCGAAATAGCGTTCGATGATGCGCTGATAGACGCGCGTGAGCAGCTCCACATCGCCGACCCGCACGCGCTCGTCGACCTGGTGCATCGTCGCCCCGACGAGGCCGAATTCGGCGACCGGGGCGTAGTCCTTGATGAAGCGCGCGTCGGAGGTTCCGCCCCCCGTCGTCATCGCCGGCTCGCGCCCCGTCACCTCGCCGACCGCCTGTTTCAGAAGCTCGGTGAAGGGGCTGGTCCGGGTCAGGAAGGCCTCCCCGGTGACCTTCAGGTCGAGATCGATCCGCCCCTCGAAGCCGAGCCCGGCCGCGGCGGCCTCGCGCTCGATCCAGGCTTTGAGGTCGTCGCCGGTGTGGGCGATGTTGAATCGTATGTTGAATTTCGCCCGGGCCCTGGCCGGGATCACGTTGTGCGGCTCGTTGCCGACATCGATCGAGGTGATTTCCAGGTTCGACGGCTGGAAGTGCGGCGCCCCGGTGTCGAGCGTCCTCGCCTTCAACCGCGAGAGCAGGTCGAGCAGGGGCGGGATCGGGTTGTCGGCCTTTTCCGGATAGGCGACGTGGCCCTGCCGTCCGGTCACGGTGATGACGCCATTGAGCGAGCCGCGCCGGCCGATCTTGATCGTCTCGCCGAGCACGGAGGGATTGGTCGGCTCGCCCACCAGGCAATGGTCGAAGCGCTCCCCGTCCGCCGTGACGGCTTCGAGCAGCTTCTTCGTGCCGTTCACCGCCGGGCCTTCCTCGTCGCCGGTGATCAGGAAGGCGATCGAGCCCCGCGGCGTGCCGGCGTCCTCGAGATGGCGCGCCGTCGCCGCGACGAAGGCCGCGATCGCGCCCTTCATGTCGGCCGCACCGCGCCCCCACAGCATGTCGCCGTCGATCTCCGCCGCGAAGGGGCGCTTCCTCCAGGCCGCATCGTCGCCGGCCGGGACCACGTCGGTATGGCCGGCAAAGCAGAAGGCGGGCGCCCCGCTGCCCAGGCGCGCATAGAGATTGTCCACCTCCTCGAAGCGATAGCGCCGGCAGGTGAAGCCGAGCGCCTCAAGCGCGCGCTGCAGCGTATCGAGCGCACCGGCGTCGTGCGGCGTCACCGACTGGGCGCGGATGAGCTCGCGGGCGAGCGGGATCGGGTCGGTGAAGTCGGCGATATTTGTCAGCATGCGTATGAGATAGGATAGTTCGGGCGCGCCAGCCATGGCGAAGGGGGGCGAATGAGCGAGGCCTTATCACAATTGCTGGCCGATTGCGGCCTGTTCGTGCTGTTGGCTCTCGCCGGCATCGTGCTGGCGAAGGGCCGCGTGAGGTTTGCCTGGCTGGCCATCGCCTTCGGCCTGTTCATCCTGCAGGACTTCGCGCTGACCAGGGGGTGGGGCGCCTTCGCGTTCGATCTCGTGGACAGCCGCTGGAACTGGGAGGGCAAGATCGTGTCCACCCTGGTCCTGCTTGCGCTCGCCCTCGTCCTGTTCGCCGGCCGCTGGGAGGCGACGGGCATCCGGCTGAGGCAGGACGGTCCGGCCCCGCTCGCCGCGCTCGGCGTGACGCTCGCGCTCTGCGCCGTGTTCGCCGCCGCCGCCTACTGGCTGGTGCCGGGTTCGGGGGGACGCCTTGAGGACATCGCCTTCCAGGCGACCATGCCGGGGATCGAGGAAGAGATCTTCTATCGCGGCCTGTTGCTCGGTGCGCTCGACAAGGCGTTCGGCACGCCGCTGACGGTGCTGCGCGCGCCGGTCGGCTGGGGCGCGGTGGCGAGCGCGATGCTGTTCGCGGCGGCCCACGCGCTCTCGCTCAGCCCGGAGATGGCGCTCGCCCTGGACCTGAACCAGGCCGCCTATCTCTTCCCGGCGGGTCTCGTGTTCGCCTGGCTGAGGAGCGCCACCGGCTCGATCCTCATGCCCCTCGTTCTGCACAGCTGGGCCAATGTGAGCGTCTATCTGCTCTAGGCCCGCAGCAGCTCGTTCACGCTGGTCTTGGCGCGGGTCCGGGCGTCGACCTTCTTCACGATGACGGCGCAGTAGAGCCCGGGGCCGCCGTCCTTGCCGGGAAGGGTGCCCGGCACCACGACGGAGAAGGCCGGCACCTCGCCGCGGATGATCTCGCCGGTCTCGCGGTCGACGATCTTGGTCGAGGCGCCGAGATAGACGCCCATGGACAGCACCGCGCCCTCGCGCACGATGACGCCCTCGGCGACTTCGCTGCGCGCGCCGATGAAGACTCCGTCCTCGACGATCACCGGATTGGCCTGCACCGGCTCGAGCACGCCGCCGATGCCGACCCCGCCGGATATGTGCACGTTCCGGCCGATCTGCGCGCAGGAGCCGACCGTCGCCCAGGTGTCCACCATCGTGCCTTCGTCGACATAGGCGCCGATATTGACGTAGGACGGCATCAGCACGGCATTCTTGGCGATGAAGGCGCCGCGGCGCACGGTCGCGGGCGGCACGGCGCGGAAGCCGGCCGCCTTGAACTCGGCCTCGCCCCAGCCCGCGAACTTGGTCTCCACCTTGTCGAACCACGGGCCGGGCTGGCTTTCATCGCCCATCACCCGATTCGCGTTGAGGCGGAAGGACAGCAGCACCGCCTTCTTCAGCCATTGATGGACGATCCAGTCGCCATTGCCCTGCCGGCTGGCGATGCGCGCCGCGCCGGTGTCGAGCCGCTCCAGCGCGTGGTCGACGGCGTCGCGGATCTCGCCCCGGGTCTCGGGTCCGAGTTCGCCACGCGTCTCCCAGGCGGCTTCGATCGTGTCGATCAGGCTCTGGTCGGTCATTCTGCGGCGTGCCTCCGGCTTCTGCGCGACGTGTGGACCTCGCCCAGGAAGGTGCGCAGGCACTCCACGGCGAAATGGATGTCGGGGTGACCGGCACGGGGGTGGGCCGCGCCGTCCCCGGCCGCGGGATGGACGAGCACGGTGGTGAAGCCCATCCCGGCTGCGGTCTCCAGATTCTTCACCGAGTCCTCGAACATCACCGAGGATCCCGGTGCGAGCCCGAACCGTCCGGTGAACAGCTCGAAGCCCTCGCGGTGCGGCTTCGGGGTGAAGCGCGAGGCCTCGATGTCGAACAGGTCCTCGAACAGGCCGTTCAGGCCCAGCTGGTCGATCACCTTCTCGGCATGCTTGCGCGAGCCGTTGGTGTAGACCAGCCGGCGCCCTTCCAGTGCTGCGATATGGCGCGCCAGCTCGGGATCGGGCGTGATCACGGAGTGATCGACATCGTGCACGAAATCGAGGAAGTCGCCCATGTCGACGCGGTGATTCTTCATCAGCCCGTTCAGGGTCGTGCCGTAATCGGCGTAATAGGACTTCTGGGTCTTCTTCGCCGTCTCGTAGTCGAGATCGAGCAGCTTCATGACGTATTCCGTCATCTTCCGCTCGACCTGGCTCATCACCGCGGTGTCGGCGGGATAGAGCGTGTTGTCGAGGTCGAACACCCAGGTGTCGATCCGGTCCAGGCGTTCGCTCACTCCAGCGCCTCCTCGAAATCGAGATCGCTCAGTTCGACCCGCGCCGTCCCGTCCTGCGGGCCGGGGGCGGGCCTGAACAGGCTCTGTGCGTAGCTGCGCGCGGCGCAGTCGCCGCGGCCCTCGACGAGGAAGCGCGCCGGAGCGGTGCAGAACGCCTCGACGCCGCCGGCCAGCGGCTGGGCGAAGAGGCCGTCGGGCCCGGTGTCGAGGCGCTCGGCATAATAGTAGACCTGGCCCTGCGCGAAGCGGTCGGCGATCGGACGCGCGCAGGCCCCCGGCGCGACATGCCACCAGCCGCGGCTCTCCCAGCGCTCGCCGCTCGCGCGGGCGATGGCAGCCGCGATCGGGCGATTGCCCTGATTGCAGATGTGCAGGCCGGCCTCGCCATTGCGGGCGAGTGCGGCGGCGTGCAGCGCGTCGAGCAAGGCGGCCCGGTCATTGGCGAAACTGCGCCCCGCATCGCTCTCGAAGGCATCGATCTCGCGCCGCGTGCGCCGGCCCTCATAGCCGTCGATCAGCCGGATGTCGTACCCGGCGGCCTGCAGCAGGCGCTGGATGCCGGCCTCCTCGGCGCGGCTGCCGAAATCGGCGGGCTCGACCAGGACGGTGCGTTCGCGCTCGGTTTCGTCGAGGCGCCGGAAGCCGCGGCTCTCGAGCCCGAGCGCCGCGCAGTCCGCGACGCCCTCGAAACTGAATGCGCCGTCCTCGACGCACAGGGTCTGTCCGCCGCGCCATTCGCGCACGCCGCCGGTATAGGCGAGCGTGGAGCGGGCGTAGATATACTGCTCGTTCACCGCGCTGCCCGGCGGCGTCGCGGCGCACGCCCCCGGCCGGATGCGGGTCCATCCTTCCACCGCCAGGCCCGCCTCGGTGCGCCAGGCCTTGGCGACCTCGACCATGAAGCTGGTCTCGTTGCACACCTCGCCGGCCCGCGCCGCGCCGGAAAGCGCGAGGGAGGAGAAAGCGGCGGGAAGGAGCAGTCGCAGCATCACGAAGGCACTCTATTGCGGCAAAGCGAGTTCGGCGATGTCCGCACGCAGGTCGTCGATCCCGATTCTCTTGGCCGCGCTGGTCGCGGCGATCTTGGGATAGGCGGCCGGGTGCCTGGCGATCTGCTGCAAGGTCCTGGCCATCACCGCGTCCTGTTCGCTGGCTTTGAGCTTGTCGAGCTTGGTCAGGACGATCTGGTAAACCACGGCCGACTTGTCGAGGTCGGACATGACCTCCTCGTCGCTCTTCTTCAGCCCGTGGCGGGAGTCGATGAGCAGGAAGACGCGTTTGAGGTTCACCCGGCCGCGCAGATAGGCCTGGGTGAGCTTGGTCCAGCGCGCCGCGACTTCCTTGGGCGCCTTGGCGAAGCCGTAGCCGGGCAGGTCGACGAGGCGCAGCCGGCCGCCGAGATCGAAGAAGTTGAGTTCGCGCGTGCGGCCCGGATCGCCGGAGGTGCGCGCCAGCGTCTTCTGGCCGGTCAGCGCGTTGACGAGCGAGGACTTGCCGACATTGGAGCGGCCCGCGAAGGCGATCTCAGGCCGGTCGGGCTCGGGCAGGTCGTCGAGCGAGACCGCGCCCATGACGAACTGGCACGGGCGCGCGAAGAGCAGCCGTCCCGCCTCCAGGCGCGCCTGCTCTTCCTCGTCGCGCTCTTGTCCGGACGAACTCAGCTCTTGCCTCCGGGCTTCTTCCTCGCCGGGCTGCGCCGTTTCTTCGCCGCCGGGTTGGAGCGGGTGCGCCCGCCGGACGCGGAGGCGGGCCGGGGCGCCGGCTCGCCGCCTTCGTCCGCCGGCTTGATCTCCGCATCGAGCGGAGCGTTGAGGTCCCTGGTCTCGCTCCCCGCGCCGCCGGCATTCTCCGGGCCGGCATCGAGCACCTGCTTGGTGGCGGCGGCCGCCTTCTCGGTCGCTGTCGAGCCCATCGTGTCGGGCGATTTGAGTTCGGCCGGCACCTTCTCGCCGCGCAGGCGGGCGATGGCGCGCCGGGCCTGCTTCTCCAGCTCCGGTTCGGTGCCGTGTCGGCGCATGATGAAGTACTGCTGGACGATCGTCAGGAAGTTGTTCCAGGTCCAGTAGATCACCAGCGCGGCCGCGAAGGGCGCGAGCACGATCGTGAAGACGATCGGCAGGAAGGCGAAGATGCGCCGCTGCATCGGATCGGGCGGGGGCGGGTTCAGCGATTGCTGCGCCCACATGGTCAGGCCCATCAGGATCGGGAAGGCGCCCACGATCAGGATGGCGTGGATGACGCCGCCGATCAGCGGGATCGCGTCGACGCCCCAGGCCGTCGGGTCGTAGGGCAGAAGGCCGAACAGGTTCCACATCGTCGTCGGATCGGGCGCCGACATGTCCCTGATCCACAAAAAGTTCGCATGGCGCGCTTCCAGCGAGATGAACACCGTCTTGTAGAGCGCGAAGAAGATCGGGATCTGCGGCAGGATCGGCAGGCAGCCGGCCACCGGGTTGATCTTCTCGCGCTTGTACAGCTCCATCATTTCCTGCTGCTGGCGCTGCTTGTCGGCGGCGAAGCGCTCGCGGATCTCCTGCATCTTCGGCGTCACGGCGCGCATCTTGGCCATAGAGGCGAAGGCGCGGTTGTTGAGCGGGAAGAGCACGATCTTCAGGCCGACGACGAGCGCCATGATGGCCAGGCCGAAATTGCCGAACAGGCCGGTCAGCGTCTCCAGGATCCAGAAGAAGGGACGGGTCAGGAACCAGAACATCCCCCAGTCGATCGCCATGTCGAAGCGCTCGATGCCGTATTCGTCCTGATACTGGCGGATGAGGTCGAAATTCTTCGATCCGGCATAGACGTAGGACGTGCTGGTCAGTGTCTGGCCTGGCGCGATACGCTCGGGATTGCGGATATAGTTGGCCTCGTAGCGCAGCTGGTCGCCGGTGCCGCGCGCCCGGAACTCGGCGCGCACCATCGGGTCGCCTTCCGGGGCGATGGCGGCGAGCCAGTACTTGTCGGAAATGCCCATCCAGCCGCCTTCGCCCTCCTGCTGGACGAGGCGGTCCTCGGCGATCTTGTTGTACTTGCGGTCGATATAGCGGTCCCCGACCACGCCTGCCGGGCCCTGCTGCAGGATGAAGCCGTTGCGGTCGAGATCGCCGGGCAGGCCGTGGCGGCGCACGAAGCCGTAGCGCGCGAGCGCCATCTCGGCCGCGCCTTCGTTCGTGACGTCGTCGGTGACGGTGAAGAGGTAATCCTCGTCGACGCGGATGGTGCGGCGGAACAGCAGGTCGCCGGCGCGGTATTCCAGCACGACCGGGCTGTCCGGGGTCAGCGTGCCGGTGCCGACCTGGGTCCAGACCGCGTCCGGCCCGGGCAGGTTCGCCGGGGCGCCCGCCGCGCCGGCCCAGCCGGCAACGGCGTAGTAGGCGCCCTCGGTGCCTTCCGGGCTGAACAGGGTGACCGGTTCCTCGCTGCCCACGGCGATGTCGTAGCGCAGCAGCTCGAGATCATCGAGGCGCGCGCCGGCAAGGTTGATCGAGCCGTGCAGGGCGGGGGTGGAGATCTCGATGCGCGGCGAGCGGGCAAGCGCCTCCTCGCGCGGGACGACGGCCGTGCCCGCAACCGCGTCGGCGGTCAGGCTCGGTGCGGCGTCGGTCGTCGGGGCCTCGGCTCCCGGCGTGCCGAGATCGGCCCCGGTCTCGCGTTCGGCCATGGCGGCCTGCTCGGCCTGGCGCCGCTCCATCATCGGGTCGAGCACCAGGAACTGGTAGCCGAGGATGATGCCGACCGCGAGCACGGCCGCGATGATCATATTGCGCATGTCGCCCATGGGCGGCCCGTTCCTCTATCAAGTGCCGGACCCGTCGGAGGACGGGTGGTTCTCCGCGCGGCCGGGTGGCGCGAGGGTTATCAGCGCGCTTTTTACATCGTCAAGCAGGCCGGTCCATGGCCGCGATGCGGTTTGTGCGCGCGCGATGAAGACATAGTCGGTTCCCGACGCCCCGTATTCGGGCAGCAGAAGCCGCACGGCCTCGCGCAGACGGCGCCTGGCGCGGTTGCGTTCCACCGACCCCCCGATCTTCTTCGTCGCGGTGAAACCGGCCCGGGCCGGCCCGTCGGGATCGTGCTCGCGCGCCATCGCCTGGACCACCACGCCGGGGCGTGCGGCCTTGCGGCCCTGGCGCAAACGTAAAAAATCGCGCCGCGTCTTCAGACGGGCGGCGCGATCTGGATACTGCGTCAATGGCTCGATGGGCGCCGTGTCTAGGCGCTCAGGCGCTTGCGGCCGCGGGCGCGGCGGCGCGCGATGACCTGGCGGCCGGCCTTGGTCGCCATGCGCGCACGGAAACCGTGGCGGCGCTTGCGGACGAGTTTGGACGGTTGAAACGTACGTTTCACGGCAGTGCTCCTTCGAGGAGTTGCGCGGGCAGGGTCGGTCCCTGACGCGCAGGCAAAAGCGAGGCGCGGGTGATACGGGCCGGCACCGCTCCTGTCAAGGCGCGCGCGCGGACGCTTCTCACTCCCGCCGACCTCTCACGCAGTCGTGAGCGCGGGGTTCCGCCTCGTGACGTGAGGGTCGGCTTCTGTCCATTATATACCGGCGCCAGACAACGAAGAAGGCCGAAATCATGACCGAGACCGACGCCCGCGAGGGCCAGCGCCGCACGCCCTCCCTGTTGCGCCGGCTCATCCCCTTCATCCTGATCGCGATCGGCTTCGCCATCGCCTGGGCCTCGGGGGTGTTCTCCGAGGAGGGACGCGCCGGCATCGCCGCCTTCATCCGCGGGCTCGACGCGACGGTGGAGGACCATTTCTGGCTCGCCGCCGGCCTCTATCTCGTGTTCTACGCGCTGGCCGTCTCGGTCTCGGTGCCCGGCGCGCTTTGGTTCACGATCGGGGCGGGCTTCCTGTTCGGCCAGTGGGTCGGTACCGGCGTCGCCCTCCTCGGCGCGACCGCGGGGGCGAGCATCATCTTCCTGATCACCCGCTATGCGCTCGCCGACTGGGCGCGCGAGAAATTCTCCGGCCGGATCGAGAAGCTCCGGGCCGGCTTCGAGGCGGACGCGCTGAACTACGTCATCCTGCTGCGCCTCATCCCGGTCTTCCCCTTCTTCGTGCTCAATGTCGGCATGGCGCTCCTGTCCATCCCGCTGCGCGCCTTCGTGCTGGGCAGCCTCGTCGGCATGATCCCGGGCGCCTTCGTCTATGCGAGCTTCGGGGCGGGCGGCCAGCGCGCGCTCGAACAGCTCGCCGCCGACGAGACCCCCGGACTGAGCGATCTGCTCAATCCACCCCTGCTCGCCGCGATGGCGGGGCTCGCGGTGCTGGCGGTGGTTCCGGTGATCGTGAAGCGCGTACGCGGCGGCGTTCCCGGCGAAAAGACGGAGACCGGATCATGAGCCGGGAAAGGATCAGCTGCGATCTCTGCGTCATCGGGGCGGGCGCGGCCGGCCTCGTCAGCGCCAGCGGCGCGGCCATGCTCGGGCGCAAGGTCGTCCTGTTCGAGAAGGGCCGCATGGGCGGGGACTGCCTGAATTACGGCTGCGTGCCCTCCAAGGCCCTGCTCACCGCCGCGCACACCGCCCACACCGTGCGCACCGCCGGCCGGCTCGGGGTGAAGACGGCCGGGCCGGAGATCGATTTTCCCGCCGTGCGCAGGCATATCGAGCGCGCGATCGCGGCGATCCATCCCAACGACTCCCAGGAGCGCTTCGAGGGCATGGGGGTGAAGGTGATCCGCGAGCACGCCCGCTTCGTCGACGACAGGACCGTGCACTCGGACGGCTACACGGTGCGCGCGAAACGCTTCGTGATCGCGACGGGGACAAGGGCACGCATCCCCCCTGTGGAAGGCATCGAGCATGTCCCCTACCTCACCAACGAGACGATCTGGGACGTGGAGGCGCTTCCCGCCCACCTCCTGATCCTGGGGGGCGGACCGATCGGCTGCGAGCTCGGACAGGCGTTCGCGCGGCTCGGCTCGAGAGTGACGATCGTCGAGGCGAAGCGCCTTCTCGGGCGCATGGACCCGGACCATGTCGAAACCGTGCGCGCGGCGCTCCTCGAGGACGGGGTGGAGATCGTGGAGGGCGAGTTCGCGGCGAAGGCGGAAAAGACCGCCTCCGGCATCGCGCTCACCCTGGAGACCGGGCGTCGCATCGAAGCCTCCCACCTGCTCGCCGCCATCGGCCGGGTGGCGATCACGGACGGCCTGGGTCTCGAGGCGGCGGGCATCGCCGCGGACGAGAGCGGCATCCATTGCGACGACAGGCTGCGCACGGCGAACCGGCGCGTCTATGCCGCCGGCGACATCGCGGGCAAGGGCCAGCTGACGCACCTGGCCGGCTGGCACGGCTCGGTGATCGTGCGCAATCTCTATTTCGGCCTGCCGACGAAGCAGTCCTCGGCCGCCATTCCCGCCGCGGTCTATACCGATCCCCCGCTCGCCATGGTCGGCATGACCGAGGACCAGGCCCGCAGCACCCGCGGGGAGCGGGTGCGCACGGCCAGCTGGTCGTTCCAGGACAATGACCGCGCCATCGCGGAAGGGCGCACCGAGGGCGGGGTGAAGATCGTGACCGACAAGGACGGCACCCTGCTCGGCGCCTCGGCGGTCGGCGAGCGCGCCGACGATCTCGTCCAGATGCTGTCCCTGCCCGTGCAGAAGCGGGCGAAGATCCGCGACCTCACCGAGCCGGTCGCGCCCTATCCCACGCGCGGGGAGATATGGAAGCGCGCCGCCGGTTCGTATTTCGAGCCCGTCGTGTTCGGACGCTTCGCGAAAATGTGGGCGAGCCTCCTCTCGCGCTTTCATTAGCCTCGGCTAGACTGGGGCACATGACGGACTCGGCCAGAGAGCTTCCCGCTTCACCCCGGCGCGCGCGTATCGGCGCCGCGCTCACGGGTCTGCGCCGGGCGGCGACCTCGCTGCCGGGCAAGCTGCTGGGGCTCGCCGTGGCCTTCGTCATGCTCGCCGAGGTGCTGATCTTCCTGCCCTCGGCGGCCGCCTTCCGCAATGAATGGCTGCGCGACCGGGCCGAGGCCGCCCATCTCGCCGCGCTCGCGGCGGAGGCCGCGCCGGGCGCGATGCCCAGCGAGGAGGCCGTGCGCGAGCTGCTCGCCGGCGCCGATGTCGTCGCGGTCGGCCGGGTCTATGACGGGGTGAACGAACTCGTGCTCGGCGGCAGGGTGAGCGGCGAACTCGTCAAGGCCGACCTCACCGGCACCTCGCTTCTGGAAAGCATGATCGCGGCCTGCGACACCCTGTTCGCCCCGCCCGGGCGCTACATCAATATCTGGGCCGAGCCGCAGACCCGCCCGAACGAGCGCATGTCCGTCATCGTGCGCGAGGATCCGCTGCGCGATGCGCTGATCGACTTCTCGATCCGCATCTTCTGGCTGTCGATCTTCATCTCGCTGGTGACCGGCGGGCTGATCTATCTCTCGCTCCTCTTCATCCTGGTGCGCCCGATGCGCCGGCTCGCGCGCGCCATGACCGCGTTCCAGGAGGACCCCTCCGACCTGACCCGGATGGTCGAGCCCTCGAGGCGCGCCGACGAGATCGGCGAGGCCGAGCGCGCGCTCGCCGCCATGCAGGCCGACGTGCGCGCCGCCTTCCGCAGCAAGGAACGCCTGGCCACGCTCGGCAGTGCGGTCGCCAAGATCAATCACGATCTGAGGAACGTGCTCTCCAGCGCCCAGCTCATCTCCGACCGGCTCGCCATGAGCAGCGACGAACGCGTCGCGGCCATGGGATCGCGCCTGGTTCGCGCCATCGACCGCGGGGTGCGCCTGTGCGCCGAGACGCTCGAATACGGCAGGTCGCGCGAGCACGATCCCCATTTCGAGACCGTCACCCTGAGGGACGCGCTCGACGACGCGGCGGGCGATGCCTTCGCCTCGGTGGGTGCCGCCGAATGGATCAACGCGGTGGAGGAGGGCCTCACCGTGCGCGCCGATCCCGACCACCTGCACCGCATCTTCCTCAACCTGTTCCGCAACGCGGTCCAGGCTATGGAGACGAGCGAGACGCGCAGCCTCTCGGTCGGCGCCGCCATCGAGGAGGAGACGGTGCGCGTCCGCGTCGCCGACACCGGCCCCGGCATCCCCGAGCGCGTGCAGAAAACCCTCTTCGCCCCCTTTGCCGTGACCGGCAACCGCAACGGCACGGGCCTCGGACTCTCCATCGCGAAGGAACTCGCCCATACCCTCGGCGGCGAGGTGCGCCTGGTGGAGACGGGCGAGGGGGGAACCGTGTTCGAGGTGGTGCTGAAGGCGGGGTGAGCGCTACTCCTCCAGCGCCGCCTCTCCCAGCCCCAGAGCGGCGCCGTCGCGGCGCGGGTCTGCGGCGCCGACATAGCCGCCGTCGCTGACGCGCACGATGTGGATGCCGGAATTCTCGCCGCGGCCGGCCTCGATGGCGTGGCCCATCTCGCGCAGGTCCTCGAGCAGGGTCTCGTCGAAGCCTGTCTCGATCGCCACGCTGTCGCCGCGCGCCACGACATTGGGCAGGGATGCGGCCTGGCCGGGGGTGAGGCCCCAGTCGAGCATGGCGACGAGGGACTTGGCGGTGTAGGCGATGATCGAATTGCCGCCCGGAGAGCCGGTGGCGAGCAGGAATTCGCCTTCGGGATCGAGCACGATGGTGGGGGACATGGACGAGCGCGGCCGCTTGCCCGGCGCCGGCGCGTTGGGACGCAGGTTCCCCGCCTCGTCGCGCGGGGCGAAGGCGAAGTCGGTCATCTGGTTGTTCAGGAAGAAGCCGTGCGGCGTCATGCGGGTGTTGCCGAAGGCGCTCTCGACCGTGGTGGTCATGGAGACGACGTCGCCCTCGGTGTCCACGATCGTGAAATGGCTGGTGCCCGGCGCATCGTCCGAGGCGTCTTCCGGGGCCTGCGGCGCGCCCGGTGGGGTGCCAGCGCTGACGCTTTCCATCGCGCGGTCCATGGCGATGAGCCGGGCGCGCTCGTTCAGATAGGCCTCGTCGAGCAGGCCTTGCGTGGGCACGTCGGCATAAGCGGGATCGCCGACATAGCGGTCGCGGTCGGCATAGGCGAGCCGGCTCGCCTCGATGAAGAGATGCCAGCCCGTCGCCGTGTCCGGTCCGTAGGCGGCCATGTCGAAGTTTTCCAGCATCGCCATGATGGCTCCGACCGCGACGCCGCCCGAGGCCGGCGGCGGGGCCGAGCAGATCCGGACATCGCGATAGGGCGTGCACAGCGCCTCGCGTTTCAACGGCTCGTAGCTTTCGAGGTCTTCGAGCGTGATGAGGCCGGGCAGGGGCTCCTCGCGCGCGGTTTCCACGATGCCCTGCGCGATCTCGCCCGTGTAGAAATTGCGCCAGTCCTGCGCGACCAGGCGCATCGCCTGCGCATAGGCCGGGTTGGTCAGCACCGTGCCGGTCTCGACCGCCTCGCCCGCGTCGGTGAACAGGTATTGCGCGCTCGGTCCCCGCTCGTCGATCGCGGTGTAGTCCGCGACGCGCCCAGCCAGCTGGGACAGGCGCGGCGGCACGGCGAAGCCCTCCTCGGCGAGACGCTCTGCATCGGCAAAGCCCTCCGCCCAGGGCCGCATGCCGTGCTCCTCGTGCGCCATCGCCAGCATGGCGATCACGCCCGGCACCCCGGTCGAGCGGCCCGACTGCCACGCGGTCATGAAGGAGAGCGGCTCGCCCGCCTCGTCCAGGAAAAGCGTCTCGGTGATGCCCGCCGGCGCGGTCTCGCGCCCGTCATAGACGGTTAGGGTCTGCGTCTGCGCGTCGTAATGGACCATGAAGGCACCGCCGCCGATGCCCGAACTCTGCGGCTCGACGAGGCCGAGCACGGCCTGCACCGCGATCGCGGCATCCACCGCGCCGCCCCCGGAACGGATCGCGTCGAGCCCGGCCTCCACGGCCAGGGGATGGGCTGCGGCGATCATCGCCTCGCGCCGCTCCTCTGCCCCGACCAGCGTGTCGTCGGGCGGGGAGACCGCGTCCTGCCCCGCGAACTCGCAGGCCGCGAGGCCCGCGATCAGGGGCAGGGCGAAAAGGGAGAGCATCCGCATCGATTTGGACCTTGCGCTTGAACCGTCAGCGCGCACCATAGCGCGCCATCGCCAGCAGGAAAGAGCGCGCATGACCACGCCCGGACCGCACAACGCCATTACCGACATAGACGGGCTCGAGGTCGGCCAGGCCCAGGACGCGCGGGCGAGGACCGGAGTCACGGTGCTGCATGCCCGGCGCCCGGTGAAGGCGGCGATCGACGTGCGCGGCGGCGGGCCGGGCACGCGCGAGAGCGATGCGCTCGCCCCCGGCGGGCTGGTCGGCGAGGTCGACGCGATCGTGCTGTCGGGCGGCTCGGTGTACGGGCTGGCGGCCGCCGACGGTGTGTGCGCGGCGCTGGGCGCGAAGGGGCGCGGCTTCGCCCTGGCGGACCTGCCCGGCGTGCCGGCCTCGCCCATCGTGCCGGCGGCGATCCTCTACGATCTCGCCAACGGAGGCGACAAGGCCTGGGGCGAACACCCGCCCTATCGCGCGCTGGGGGTCGAGGCCCTGAGCGCGGCGAGCGCCGGTGCGGTGCGGCTCGGCCGGGCCGGGGCTGGCTATGGCGCGCGCGCCGGGACGGATGCGGGCGGGACGGGCAGCGCCAGCGCGATCACGCGCGACGGCTATGGCGTCGGCGCGCTGGTGTGCGTGAACAGCTTCGGCGCGGTGTGCATTCCCGGCACGGACGCGTTCTGGGCCCATCCCTTCGAGATCGACGGCGAGTTCGGCGGCGCCCGCCCGCCGGCGAATCACCGATTCGATCCGCAGGACTGGGGCGCGGCCAAGCTCGATCCGAGGCCGGGCGGGAACACCACGATCGCCATCGTGGCAACCGACGCCGCACTGGATCGCGACGGGCTGAGGCGGCTCGCCGTGATGGCCCAGGACGGGCTCGCACGGGCGATCCGGCCGGTCCACTCTCCCTTCGACGGCGATGTCGTTTTCGCCGTCTCCACCGGCGCGAGGCCGCTCGCGGAGCCTGCCGCGCTCACCATCGCGAGGCTTGGCGCGCTCGCCGCCGACACGCTGGCGCGCGCGGTCGCACGGGGGGTCTACGAGGCCGGCCGGCAGAGCGGTGAACCGGGCTCGGCCAGATCGTGTTGACACGGTAATGTCCCAAGTAAATCTGGAGGATGGCCGATGCTACGCTGGGCGCTTCCCAGCCTTGCACTGGCACTGGTCGCCGGTGTCTTCGGCTTTTCCGGCCGGGCCGGAGACTTCGCCCCCCTTGTTCAGGCTGTGTTTTTCATTGCGCTCGTGCTAACGGTGGCGCTGCTGCTCGCACGGCTGGTCCGCGGACCGCGCGTGTCCGGGCGGCGCTGAGACGAAACACGGGACCAATTGGCAGATCAGGGGGTGAACATGATTTCACGTTTTGCGCTTCTTGCGGCCTTGACGGGGGCGGTCGCCCTCGCGGCGTGCGCCGAGCCGGAAACCGAGGCCGGCGAGGAACTCGAAGACGCCGCGGCCGACATGGAAGCGGCGGGAGAGGACGTCCAGGACGCCATGGACGCGGCGGCCGAGGACGAGGGTACGTTCGAAGAGGCCGGCGAGAATCTCGACGAGATGGTCGAAGAGGTCCAGGACGCTGCCGAGGAAGCCGCCGAGGAGCTTTCCGAAGGCGAGGCCGAAGCCGGCGCCGAGGCCGAAGCCGGCACCGAGGGCGAGCCCGGGACCGACGAGGAAGCGCCCGGCGAATAGCCGCGGCGCCGACCGTCTGCGCCGCAGACCCCCGGCCCAACAGCATCCGCCCCGCCCGGGATGAGCCCGGGCGGGGCGTGCTGCGTTGCGGCGTGCGGCCGGGAGCTCTCTCGGGCTAGCCCTCCGCCGCCTCTTCGATTCCCTCTCCGGCTTGCTCGATGTCTTCTCCGGCGCCTGCGACCGTGTTGCAGCCGGCAAGGCCGGCGAGAAGAAACAGGCTTGCGAGAGCCCAGGTGAAACGCGACATGTCGTGCCTCCTTCAGGTGCGTCACGCGGGAAGAACGCGCGAGCGCGCGCCCGGTTGCAGGCCGGCCCGGGAGCGACGGGCGGGCCGGCTGCATTGAGATGCACAAACCCCGCCTCGCCCGCTTGCCAGCCCGCCGGGGCGTGTATAAGTTCCGCGCCCTGTCGCCGAACCCACTTTCGGGCCGCGGCGGACGGCAGGCGCCGGTAGCTCAGCTGGATAGAGCACCAGACTACGAATCTGGGGGTCGGGAGTTCGAATCTTCCCCGGCGCGCCATTTCCAATTCATCATGACAACGCAGGTCCGTCCTGGCAGCGATTTCGTCGCGACCGCTGTCCTTCTCGAGAGTCCGTCCGAGCCGGACGAGGTCGGACCTTGCCCGACTTTGAACTGGAAGACGGGAACTCGTCGATTGCAGCCCTGTGGCTCGGTGAAGCGCAACGCTCGACCGCCATAATTGACAAATCCTCATTTTTGAGATTTTCTCATTTTTATGATGACCGCTTCACCCCCTGCCGGAACGAGCAAGCGCGGCCGCACGCTGGATTCCCTGCTGGTGGCCCTGCAGTCGCTTCTTCTGGAGCGGGGCGCGGGCGCATTTTCCATCAGTGACGTGTCCGAACGTGCGGGCGTGGCGCAAGGCACGTTCTACAACTACGCCAGCAGCCTCGAGGAACTCGTCGACGCGTTGGCGATCCTTGTTTCGGCGTCGATGGCGGCGCTTGGGCGCAACGCACCTTCGGCGGAGATAGATCCGGTCGCGGCTTTTGTGTTCAAGACGCGCCACACGCTTTCGCTTCCCGCCTGCGCGCCAGACTACGGGCGTTTGCTTTTCGACGCTGGCCTTCCGGTCGATCGCTTCCTGTCGGGGCTTCGCCAGGATCTACAAGCCGACCTTCGCGTCGGCTCTCAACTCGGGGTCTTCAAGACGGAGGACCCTGAGCTTTCAGCCAGCTTTGTTGCCGGCTGCATGCTGGGGGTCGGTCTGGACCTGCATCGCGAGAGACTGCCGAAGTCGGCAATCCAGGCAACGATCACAGAATTGCTGGTGATGCTCGGGGTTCCACGCACCGTCGCACAGCGCGCTGCCTCGGAGCGAATGCGCTTTCATGCTCCACCGGCATTGCCTCTGCGCTGGCTCTCCCTGGCATCGAGCGAGGGAACGAGGCCATGAAGCGACCGCGCGGCAAGGGCGTGACCATGCGCCGTCGCGACAAGGGCTTTGATTCTGCCGTACTCAGCACCTCATTTTCCGGACGCGATCCGGGGCGGCGACCGGACGTTTACATACAGGCCAACAACGCCTGCGACGTCGTTGCCGCCGTTAAGCTGGCGCGCGAACAGGGACACAAGATCAGCCTCTGCTCCGGCGGCCACAGCTGGGCGCAGAACCACCTGCGAGACGGCGGTTTGCTGCTCGATCTCTCCCGGCTCGATACGATCGAGATTGACGCCGACGCACGCACGGCGCGCGTTGGACCTGGATGTTGGAGTGTCGATCTTGATCGGGCACTGAAGAAGCGCGGCCTCTTCTTCCCGGTGGCCCATGCGCCCGACGTCTGTCTGGGCGGGTTCTTGCTGCAGGGCGGCTTCGGCTGGAACAGCCGCGCACTTGGTCTCGCTTGCGAGAGTGTCCTGGGTCTCGACGTCGTGCTCGCCGACGGATCAACGGTTCACGCCAACGCCGAGCAGAACCCCGATCTTTATTGGGCGGCGCGGGGCGCCGGCCCCGGCTTCTTCGGCGCCGTCACCAGCTTCCATCTCAAATTGCATGAACGGCCGAAAGTGACGGCCATGATCATCCAAGTCTTCCATGAACGGTGGCTCGAAGACGTGTTCAGCTGGGCGCACGAGATAGGCCCCGGCGTATCGGACAGCGTTGAGTTCCAGCTCCTGATCACACCCAGGACTTTGTTCACCGGCAGGCCGGGGATCGAAGTGATCGCGCCCGTGATGGCCTCGTGTTGGAAAGACGCGCGCAGAGCGACGAGCTTCATCCACGAAAGTCCTGTCCGCAAGCGCGCCAGCGTCACCACGCCCCTCGTGCCGCTCTCGACGATGGCCATGTCCGAAACCGCCGCGCGAACACACTTCCCGCCGAAAATGCACTGGTGCGTCGACAACATGTGGACGGATGCCGCGGCGGTCGATCTCCTGCCAGGTATTCGCAAGGTCGCGGACACGCTGCCGCCGGCCCCCTCGCACGCGCTCTGGCTCAACTGGCAGCCCAGCCGCGCGCGTCCCGACATGGCGTTTTCCATGGAAGCCAATTTCTACTTTGCCGCCTACGGCGAGTGGCGGCGCGCCGAGGACGACGCGCGCTACGGGAGTTGGGCAACCGAGCGCATCTCCGAAATGGCGCACCTCGCCAAAGGCATCCAGCTCGCCGATGAGAATCTGGGCCGGCGCACGGCGCGCTTCATGAGTGACGCGCACCGCGCGCGTCTTGAACAGATCCGGGCCGCCTACGACCCCGAAGGCCGCTTCCACTCCTACATGACGGCACCATGAGAACGAGCAAACCGATCGCCGGACGCCACCTGGGCTGGTCTGAAGGGGATGTGCGCACCCGGCCATACGCGCGCTTCTGGCGCCCGCGCATGGCGCCTCTCGCGGAACATGTCCGCCTCGCCCTGGATGAAGGTCCGCTTGCGGAGCCCCTGCTGGCCCCGCTGTCGCACGCAAGCGAGATGTTCGCGGGGGATGGCGTGGAGAATGGTTTTGCACTCACCGCCGATCGCGGCATGCGCATCGCGGTCAGCACGGAGATGCCCGATGTGACGCCTGCGATGATCGACTGGTGGTTCGGGTGGCACTCCGACAGTCCGGAACGCTACAAGATGTGGCATCCCAACGCGCATGTGCACGCGATGTGGCGAAGGCCGCCGCCCGCAGGTTCGCGGGGGCGCGCGCGCTATCTCGGGCGCACCTCGATAGTCGACGAATTCATCGGGAGCGGGCTGCTTCGCCTGGCGATCAGCTTCATCCATCCGCACGAATTGGGCCTGTCGGATGCGACCCTGCGCGATGACATGAAGGCTACCGCCATTTGCGCCCACAGCACGTTGGCCGGTTTGCCGATCAGGGCCGGTTATCTGGTGCATCTTGTGCAGGCAAGGCCGGGGGGCAGCCTGATGCGTTCGCGCTTTTGGATTGGCGGCGCCAATGTCGCCGCGAACAATCTCCTTGCCGCGCCGATCGCAGCGATCGCGCGCCGTGAATTGAACGCTACGGAAGCAGATGCGCGCGCGTTGCTGGTCCACTGCGCCCAGGAGATGTCACATCTGGCGTCGTTTCTGCCCGAACTCTACGATGAATTTAAGGATGTGAATTGACGCCGCGCTGGCGGAGAAGAATTCATGATGCGCTTTGTTTTGCTGTTGCTTGCGATCCCCGTTGGCGCGCTTGTCCGGCTCGAAACGAGCTTCCAGGGTCTGCGCGTCGGCGACTTCGCGGCACGAAGCCTCAGGGTCGAGATCCGCATCCCGTTCGGGGCGGAAGGCTCGGGCGGCGGCCGGGGCTCCGCCTTTGTCGGCCCGGCCGGCGACCGGTTCGGCTCAGCCTGGGACAGCGTGCTTACCGGCTTCGAACAGGCGGTGCTTGCACAGGACGCTTGTACCGCGGGAGCGCATTGAGGCGCCCGACGACCGTATCCCCTGAGAGGCAGGGGCCCCGCGCGTCCTTTCCCTCCCGGTGCGCATCGTCGAGGCGCGGCGCCATGGCCGGTCGCCACGACGCCCCGGGTCGAGCGTGGGCGACCATCCGTCCGGCAGCGCAGGTGCGGGTGTTCAACTGAAGATTCTTACCCGAATCGCTGATTCGAACGATGGCGTTAAGGTCGCGTTAACCACGGTTAATTCCATATGGGGCCATCGAAAGCGCGTTCACTAAACGCGATCAGTTCAGCCGCCGAGGGGGAAGTCTTCATGTTCATCGACACGCGCTCGGAGTTCATCTTCAGAGATCCCGACGCGCTCGAGGCCCTGCTCCAGTACGACTGGCGCACGCGCCTCGTGCTCACCGACGGCGAGGTGGTCGGCGAGCCGGGCCGGCCGGGCGCCGTACGCGGCACCGACGGCTCCTCCGCGATCCTGCGCCACATGCAGCGGCTCAATTGCATCAAGGCCCTGCACGGCGTGCGCCGCCAGGGTGGCCGGATGCGGCTGTGGCGGGTCGAACAGGTGCTCAAGCTGCAGGCCGCGCTCGATCTGAAGGGCCTCACCGGGGAGCGCATGAGCGCGTGCGCCGAGGCACTCGCGGGCCCGGCCGCGGAGGCGGTGGAGGCGGCGGTGGCCGGCTGGCGCAGGCATGTCGGCACGGCGGCCCCGTCGCCGGCCGCTCCCGCGCGACTGAGGCGCTACGAGGCCGGCCTCCTGGCCGATCCGCCGCGCGTGGCCCGCGCGGTGGAGACCTCGGTCCGCCGTTTCGTCGCCGAGAACCGGTTCGACGCCGTCGAGGCCCCGGCCTTCCTGCTCTAGCAGCTGGCGGCGGGCGCTTCCCGGTTGCGGGCGGTGCCCGGGGCCTGGCTCCCCAGGTCGTTCCTGCCGTGGCGACCAAACGGGTTCCCGGCCCGCCATCCTGCACGGGGCGCCACCTCATTGACGCCTTGCATCGCGGCGCGAAACGCGCTCGCATGGCCTTTGCGAACCTCGTTCGAGGGTGGTCAGGTGAGTGCGAAGAGGCAGCATGATGAGTGAGATCCGGTTCGACGGGCGTGTGGCGATCGTGACGGGTGCGGGCGCGGGGCTGGGGCGAAGCCATGCGCTGGCGCTGGCCAGGTGCGGCGCGAAGGTGGTGGTCAACGATCTCGGCGGCTCGGTGTCCGGGGAGGGCGGCTCGATCTCCGCGGCCGAGGCCGTGGTCCGCGAGATCACCGGGGCCGGCGGCGAGGCGATGGCCCACGGCGCCAACGTCACCAGGCCCGGCGAGGTCCAGGACATGGTCGAGGGCGCGCTGAAGCGCTGGGGCAAGGTCGACATCCTCGTCAACAATGCCGGCATCCTGCGCGACAAGAGCTTCGCCAAGATGGAGCTGGAAGATTTCCGGGCCGTGGTCGACGTCCACCTGATGGGCTCGGTCAACTGCACCAAGGCGGTCTGGGAACCGATGCGCGAGGCGGGCTACGGCCGCGTCGTGATGACGAGCTCGTCTTCCGGCATCTACGGCAATTTCGGACAGTCAAACTACGGCGCGGCCAAGATGGGCCTCGTCGGCTTGATGAATGTGCTCCATCTCGAGGGCCAGAAATACGGCATCAAGGTCAACACCCTCTCCCCGACCGCGCTGACGCGCATGACCGAGGGGCTGATCCCGGAGGAGGCCGCCAGGCTGATGACGGTCGAGGCGGTCACCGCCGGCCTTCTCTATCTGGTCAGCGAGGACGGGCCGGCGCGGACCATCCTGTGCGCCGGCGCGGGCGGCTATGCCGCGACGAAGATCTACGAGACGCCCGGCATCTACCTGCCGCCCGAGGACCAGACGCCGGAAAACGTCGCGAAGAATTTCGCCCGCATCGTCAGCGCCGAGGGCCAGCAGGAATTCGAGCAGGGCGGCCAGCAGACCTTCAAGTTCGTCGAGTATGCCGCCAGGCATTTCGGCGTTAAGCTCGGCTAAGCGTCCAGCGCGAAGCGCCAGACGTCCGCGACGCCCTCCGAGCCCTGGCAGTCGAAGGCCCAGAGGGGGCCTGTCCGCGCCAGGGCGAGGTCGTGGCCGGCGCCTTCGAGGATGCGAAAGACAATGTCGCGCCGTCCGTCGGCGAGGTCGAACCGCTCCATCAGCGCCACCGCGCGCGCGGTGTCGACCACAAGGTCGCGCGATCCGAACAGGGCGAGCGTCGGCACCGGGAGCGCGCTCAGCGCCGGAGCCGGGTCGTGATCGCCGTTCAGACGCCACCAGCGCCACGCCTGCTCGTCGGCTGCGGACGCGCCGAGCATGTCCTGCGGCAGGCGCCCCGCCGCTGCGGCGTGCAAGTTCTCGTAGCGCTCGCGGGTCGCAGGCGAGGGATCGCGCGCGAAGTCGATCAGCGCGTCGAAATAGGTCCCGGCGAATGCGAGCGTCTCCTCGTCGGCGCCTTCGGCGCCCAGCGTGCGCAAGCGGGCCTCGAATTCCTGGACGAAGGGCGAGACGGCGGGGGTGACGGCGAGCACGGCGAAGTCGAACCGGTCCGGCAGGCCAGGCACCAGCGGGGCGATCCAGCCCCCTCGGCTGACGCCGAGAATGCCGACGCGCGTGAGATCGGGACGCGCGCTCCGTACCCAGTCGCCAACGGAGGCGGCATCGCGTGCGGTGTCGGCGAAGGCGCGCACGGCCGGTCCGGGCGTCGCGCCGTGACCGCGCTTGTCCCAGCTGATCACGGTCAGCCCCAGCGCGGCCAGCCCGTGGCGGCGGAAGGCGTCGTCTTCGGCCAGGCGCCAGTCCGAGCCCTGGACGTAGACCAGACCGATGCCGAGCGGGGCGTCATCGCGCTCGGTCATCAGGACCCGTACCGGGCCGCGCGCCGTCTCGATCACGACGGAGGTCTCCACGATCTCGAAGGCATGCCCGCTCCCCTGCGCGCCCAGCCCGTCCTGCACCATCTCGATCGTTCCCCGCCTCGCGGCGAAGCGCGCGCTGGCCGGCCCCGGCACATAGAGCCGCGAACCGGTGAAGAACCGGGAGTTGCCGGCCGGGAAGGCGGTGCGCTGACGCCCGTCATTCACGACGCGGATCACGGTTTCGCCGAACCCGCGCCGCTCCACGTGCCAGACCGTGTCGTCGGCCGGGCCGGGCGCGTTCTCGAAACGGTACCAGCCCGGCTCGAGCGCCGCCGAATCCTCCTCCGCGATCTCGCTTGCCGCGCGCGACAGGACGAAGGTGCCGGCGGTTCCGGCGAAGTCGATCTCGCCGCTGACGAAGCCGTTCTCGCGTTGCCCGGAGAAGCGCCGGGCGGCGCCGCTACGGCTCGGCCAGTCGAAGGCAAGCCGGTCCTCGCCAATCCGCACGCCGGCGAGGGGCGCACCAAACAGCTGCGCGGCGGGGATGTCCAGCGAGCCGGACCCATCCTCCCGCAGGCGCACGCGGAATGGAAAATCCCCCGCCTCGCCGAGATCGACCCAGCCGGCCCAGCTCGCGCCTGCCGCGGGCGGCGCCGTGCCCGGGCCGGGCGATGGATCGCCGGGGCAGGGCGCGGCAAGGGGGGCGGCCGGAGCAGGTGCGGCGCCGTCCCCGGCGGGACTTGCTGGTGCCGGCGGGGCGGCGGCCTGCAGGGCCAGCGCGGCGAGGCCGGGCAGGGCGAGGGACGCGATACAAGAAAGTCTGGCCACGATTGATGCTCCGCTCCATGATGACGCAACAGGTGCGAGCGGGCTTCCGCCGCCGCGCCGTCACGTTGGGGCAGCACCGGGATTACCGCAGCTTATGATCGGCTTACGCGACCTTACCGATGATGTGCCGGCCCCGGCCGGGCGCTATCTCGTGTTCGCCGATCTGGTGTTCGACCGCGAGCGCGGCGTTCTTCTGCGCGAGGGCGAGGTGGTGCGCCTTGAGCCCAAGCCCGCCGCGCTGCTGGATGCGCTGAGCCGCACGCCGGGCCGCATCTGGTCGCGCGAGGCGCTTCACCGCGAGGTGTGGAAGGACGTGCACGTCGTCGAGGAGGCGCTGCCGCGCGCCATGTCGGTGCTGCGCAGCGCGCTCGGCGACGAGGCGCGCAAGCCGCGCTTCATCGAGACCGTGCCGGGCAAGGGCTACCGGCTGATCGCGCCCGTCGACACCGCCCGCCCGGCCCCGCCCGGGCAGGCCCGCCTGGCCGCCCCGGCGCGCACCCTGGTTCCGGCCGCCGCCGCCGGGCTCGCCGGGCTGGTGATCGGCGCGCTCGCCGCGGCCGTGCTGGCATCCGTCCAGCCGCGTCCGGAGACTGTCGCTCCGGCCGCTCCCGGCGCGCCGGGGGCGACCGCCACCGCGCCGCAGGGCGCACGCGGCCCGGCCGTTCCCTGACCCGTTCCCTCGTTTCAAGCGAAAGAAGGACCTCCCTCATGCGTGAAGCCGTCATCGTCTCCACCGCCCGCACCCCGATCGGCAAGGCCTACAAGGGCGCGTTCAACAACACCCAGGCCCAGGAACTCGGCGGGCACGCGATCAGGCATGCCGTCGAGCGCGCCCGCATCGACGGGGCCGAGATCGACGACGTGGTGATGGGCTGCGCCATGCAGCAGGGTTCGACTTTCCAGAACCCGGCGCGCCAGTGCCTGATCCGCGCAGGCCTGCCCACCTCGGTCGCCGGGATGAGCCTCGACCGCCAGTGCGCCTCCGGCATGATGGCGATCGCCACCGCGGCCAAGCAGATCGTCTCGGACGGCATGCAGATCACCGTCGGCGGCGGGCTTGAGTCCATCTCCCTCGTCCAGAACGAGCACATGAACCTGCACCGCGCCTTCGATCCCTGGATCAACGAGCACGTGCCCTCGCTCTACATGACGATGATCGAGACCGCCGAGATCGTCGCCGAGCGTTACAAGGTCAGCCGCGAGGCCCAGGACGAGTATTCGCTGCAGTCCCAGCAGCGCACCGCCGCGGCCCAGAAGGCGGGCAAGTTCGATCACGAGATCGTCCCGCTCCCCTCCACCCAGCTGAAGATGAACAGGCAGTCCGGCGAGACCGAGCTCGTCGAGGTGACGCTGGAGACCGACGAGGGCAACCGGCCCGAGACCACGCTCGAGGCGCTCCAGAGCCTCAACCCGGTCTTCGGCAACGGCCAGAAGGTCAAGCAGGGCCGCTTCATCACCGCCGGCAACGCTTCCCAGCTCTCCGACGGCGCATCCGCCGCGGTGCTGATGGAAGCCAGGGAAGCTGAGAAGCGGGGCCTGGAACCGCTCGGCATCTATCGCGGCATCGCGGTCGCCGGCCTCGATCCCGACGAGATGGGCATCGGCCCGGTCTATGCCGTGCCGAAGCTGCTGAAGGCCCACGGCCTGAAGATCGACGATATCGGCCTGTGGGAGCTCAACGAGGCCTTCGCCGTCCAGGTGCTCTACTGCCGCGACAAGCTCGGCATCCCCAACGAGAACCTCAACGTCAATGGCGGCGCGATCTCGATCGGCCACCCCTACGGCATGAGCGGGGCGCGCATGGTCGGCCACGCCCTGATCGAGGGCAAGCGGCGCGGCGTGAAATACGTCGTGTGCACGATGTGCGTCGGCGGCGGCATGGGCGCGGCCGGCCTGTTCGAGGTCGTGTAGCCCGCCCGGACCATGAGGCGCCGTTGCCGGGTGACGGCGGCCGCGACGGCGTCAGCGCGCCCGCTCGGCGCGCGCGAAGTAGCAACCGCGTGCCGGGCTGTGCAGATGGAGACAGGCCGCCGCCGGGTCGGCCAGCAGGCGTTCCATGACGCCGGCGAGGCGTCCCGGCTCGGCGATCTCGGCGGCCAGCATGTCGTGCGCCGCGCTGAAGGCGCGCACCGCGAGCGCGCGCCGGTCGAGCTGCTCGGGGATCTCGCCCGGCTCGGGGCGGGCCTGCTCGGCGCCTTCGCGCACGAAGACGGCGTGACGCGAGCGGAAGGGGCTCTCGGCGGCAAGGTGCTCGTGATTGACGAGGATGAGGCGCTCGCCGGGCTCGGCGTCGAGAAGGCTCACCCGGCAGGGATAGCCGGGCTTGGCATCGGCCGTGACGCGCCGCGCGCCATGGGCGGCGAGATCCGCATCGGCGAGCGCGAACAGGGCCTCGAACGGCGCGGCGGGAAGGGCATGGATCTGGAAGTTCATGAGGGGGGCTCCACAGCGACAGCGTCCCCATGCTGGGGCCGCAGCCCGCGCGTGCCCACCCGATGCTTGCGCACTTGATCCGCCTCGTGCCGCTGCGCGTATATCGGCCATGGGCTTTACAGGAGACCCCTCATGACCGACTGGCCGATCACCTGGATCATCGCCGCGATCGCGGCGCTCATCGGTACGGCGATGGGGCTGGCGAGCTTCGTGCGGCCGCGCTGGGGCGCGAACGTGGTCCGCCTCGCGGTTCGCGAGGACCGGCCCGGCGGCTGGGCCGAGTTCCGCGCGAGCTACGGGCTCGGCTTCGCGCTCCTGCACGCCAGCGTCCTGCTCACGCTTGCGATGAGCGCACAGGCCGGCGAGGGCTCGGTCATCGGCACGAGCTTCGCCGTGGCGGTCTACTGGCTCGGCATGGGAATCGGGCGGCTGACCTCGATGGCGCTCGATGCCGGCAAGGGTACGCGCACGGGCTACAACCTGTTCAGCGTCGGTTTCGAGTTCGTGCTGGGCGCGATGCTGCTCGCACCGTTTGCGGGGCATATAGGGCGGTAGAGCTTCCAGGAGCTTCGCCGTTCCGGGCGAACCGCGTTGGCGCGTGGCCGCCGCCTCACGCCCCCTTCGCGATCCCCCAGGCATATTCCGCCATCGGCTTGACCAGCGCGCCGAGATCCTTGGCGCGTTCGTTGGAGGCATTGCCCTGCATGGCGCGGGCGTAGACGCCCTGGGCGATGCCGGCCAGGCGGAAGATGTTGTAGGCGATGTAGAAATCGAGCTTGGGGATGCCCTCCCGCCCGGTGCGTTCGCAATAGGCCTTCACGTATTCGGCCTCGGTCGGGATGCCGAGACCTTTCAGATCGACGCCGAGGAAACCCGAGCGGATGTCCTTCGGCGTGCGCCACTGCATCAGCTGGTAGGTGAAGTCGGCCAGCGGATCGCCGAGCGTGGAGAGCTCCCAGTCGAGCACGGCGATGACCTTCGGCTCGGTGGGATGGAAGATCATGTTGTCGAGGCGGTAGTCGCCGTGGACGATCGAGGTGCGCTCCTGTTCCGGCGCGTTCTCCGGCAGCCATTCGATCAGCCTGTCCATCGCCTCGATGGTCTCGGTCTCGGCAGCCTTGTACTGCTTGGTCCAGCGCCCGATCTGGCGCTCGAAATAGTTTCCCGGCTTGCCGTAATCGCCGAGCCCGATCGCCTCGTAATCCACGTTGTGAAGTTTCGCGAGCGTCGCGTTGGAGGCGTCGTAGATCGCCGCGCGCTCGGACGGGCTCATGCCCGGCAGGTAGGGGTCCCAGAAGATGCGGCCCTTCACGAAATCCATCACGTAGAAGGGCGTGCCGATGACGGCCTCGTCCTCTTCCAGCCCGTGCATCCTGGGCACCGGGAAGCCGGTGGTGCCTAGCGCGCTCATCACGGTGAACTCGCGATCGACCGCGTGGGCGGACGGCAAGAGCCTGCCCGGCGGCTTGCGGCGCAGCACGTAGGAGGCGTTCGGGGTATCGAGCTTGTAGGTCGGGTTCGACTGGCCGCCGCGGAACTGGGTAACCGTGAGCGGGCCGGCAAACCCGTCCACATTCTCCTTCATCCACGCCTCGAGCCGGCTCTCGTCGAAGGCGAGCGCGTCGGCGACGGGCTTGGTGCCGGAGAACTGGGCGTCGAGATCGGTCATGGATGCGGGTCCGGTATGCTGGTGTGAGGGGCAGCGGGCCGGCCGGAACGCGCCGACCACAGCCGCAGGGAAAGCGCCGACGTAAGAAGCCCGCTGAGCAGGCAGACGAGGGCGACGAGGCCGAGGATCCCCGCCGTGCCGTAGCCGGCCAGCGGGTCGCGCAGGAATTCGGCGAGGAGCCAGAACCCGGCGAGCAGGAGGAGCGCCGACCAGACGAGACCGGCGGCCGCGAGCAGGCGGTCGGCGCCCCTCACGGGACTACTCGCTCACATACACGACGCCGTCCTTCATCACGAAGTCGACGTCGCGAAGCTCGGAGATGTCGGCCAGCGGGTCGCCGTCCACCGCGACGATGTCGGCATACTTGCCGGCCTCGATCGTGCCGATCTCGCCCTCCATGCCGACATGGCGCGAGGCGTTGACCGTGGCGGTCGCGATCGCCTGCATCGGGGTCATCCCGGCCATGACGTAGAGCTCGAACTCGCGGGCATTGTCGCCGTGCGGGCTGACGCCGGAATCGGTGCCGAAGGCGATGTTGATGCCGCCCTCGTGGGCGCGCCGGACCATGTCGAGCATCTGCGGGCCGACCTGGCGCGACTTCATGCGCTGGTTCTCGGTCATCCACTCCGCTGTTTCGGCCTGCTGGGCGACGAACTCGCCGGCCATGGCGGTGGGGATCAGATAGGCGCCGTTGCGCCGGAACAGGCGGATCGAATCGCGGTCGAGATAGGTGCCGTGCTCGATGGAGTCCCCGCCCGCTTCCAGGAACGCGTTGATGCCGGTCACGCCGTGGGCGTGGGCGGTCACGCGCCGGCCCATCAGGTGGGCGGCCTCCACGATCGCCTCCAGTTCGTCGACGAAGAACTGGCGTTCGACGCCGGCGGCCGTGTTCGACAGCACGCCGCCCGTGGCGGTGATCTTGATCACGTCCGCGCCCCCGCGCACCAGCTCGCGCACCGCGCGCCGGCAGTCGGCCGGGCCGTTGCAGGCGGTTTCCGAGCTGAACATGTGCATGACGTCGAGCGCGAAGCCGTTGACGTCGCCATGCCCGCCGGTCGGGGTCACGGCCGGGCCGGAGACCCGCAGGCGCGGGCCGGGCACGTCGCCCTCCTCGATCGCGTCCCTCAGCGCGGTGATCGCCTCGAAATTGCCGCCCACGTCCTGGGCGGTGGTGAAGCCGGCCTCAAGCGTCTTTCTCGCATTGGCCGCGCCGTTGAACGCCATGTCGGCGGGATCCAGGACGAAGCCCTCGAAGCGGCGCATCGGGCCCTGCTCGGAAAGCAGGTGCACGTGGGAATCGATGAAGCCCGGCAGCACCCAGTCGTCGGACAGGTCGATGACCGTTGCGCCTTCCGGGCTCGCGAAGCCGTCTTCCACGGCCTCGATCCGGTTGCCGCGGACATGGATGGTGACGTCCTCGCGCACGTCCTCGCCCGGCACGGCGATGAGATGGCCGGCATGGATGACGGTGAGCGGCGCCTGCGCGCCTTCGCCTTCATCCTGCGCCAGTGCCGTCGCGGACAGGGCGAGCACCGCGGCCAGCGCGGTCGAGAGCATGTTCATGGGTAAGGCCTCCCCGTTTCCAAGATTCCTGTTTTCAGGCTTGGCCGTACTGTCGGACGGGCGCGACCGGGAAGTCAAACGCGAAGGGGAGGTGGAGCCACTCGGGCAAGCCGACCGCATGCCCGGCCTGCCGCATCGAGGGGCAGGAGGCAGGCAATCCCGGCTCGCGGAGTGGCGCTAAGCGCTCTGATTGAGCGCCATCGCGCCGATGCGGGCGGGCTGGCGCGCGCCGGGGCCGTAGCCACCCTCGGCCTGCTTCTGGCGGGCGGCGGCGTCGGCGATCGCCTTCACGATGCCCTCGGTGAGGGTCTTCATGGCTTCCACCGCCGCGCCGTTCGCGCGCACCGCCGCCTCGAAGCGTTCGGTCGCCTCGCGCAGCTCGGCCTTCAGCGCCTCGCCGACGCCGGACAGCCGGGCCGGGTCCCTGGCCGCGAGCATCGTCTCGCGCCGGTAGATGTTGGCGAGCTGCATCTTCTCGCCCTGCAGCGCGACCGCGTCCTGGGGGCGGCGCGCCTCGAAATGACGCGTCTCCTCCTCGAGGAGCGCCGTCAGGCGCCGGGTCAGGCGCAGCAACTCGTGCGCCCGGTCGACGGGATTGGTCGCGGCAAGTTCGCTCATGCCTCGTCTCCGATGTCCTGGTAGCGCATGATCTCGCGGGCGAGATCGTCGGCGAGCCCGATGCCGCCGGCCCGGGCCATGACCTTGGCGTATTCCTCGTTGAGCATGCCCTTCCAGGCCCCGCTGCCGGCGCCGCCGAACAGGGAGTCCTCGCTCGTCTCGCCCATCATGTGCTCGAGCATCTGGGCGAGGAAGACCGCCTCGAACTCCTCGCCGACCTTGCGGGCGCGCTCGGGGCTGTCCACGCGGGCGACGCGCGGGCCTTCCTGGCCCTGGGCCTGGAGCAGGGCGGCGTTGACCTGGCTGTTCAGGAGACCGTCCATCTAGAGCACCTCGATCTCGGCCTGCAGGGCGCCGGCGGCCTTGATGGTCTGCAGGATGGTGATCATGTCGCGCGGGCTGACGCCCAGCGCGTTGAGCCCGTCGACGAGTTCGCGAAGGCTGACCGTGCCCTCCAGCACGCCCATCTGGCGCATTTCCTCCTCGACATTGATCTCGGTGCGCGGCACCAGGACCGTCTCGCCGACATCGGCGAAGGGGGCAGGCTGGCTCACCATCGGGGCTTCCGAGACGGTGATGGTCAGGTTGCCCTGCGCGATCGCGACGGTGGACACGCGCACGTCCTCGCCCATCACGATGGTGCCGGTCGCCTCGTCGATGACGACGCGGGCGCGCATGTCGGCCTCCACGCGCAGCTGCTCGATATCGGCGATCATGCCGACGAGGTCGCGCTCGTAGCCGGCGGGCAGGGCGACCGTGACGATGGACGGGTTGACCGCCCGCGCCGCGCCGCGCCCCAGATAGGCGTTGATCGCCTCGGCCATGCGCCGCGCGGTGGTGAAGTCGGGATTCCTGAGCGCGAGCCGCACGCCCTCGCGCGCGGCGAGGTCGAAGCCGAGTTCGCGTTCCACGAGGGCTCCGTTGGAGATGCGGCCCACGGTCGGCACGCCCCGCGTGATCGAGGCCGCGTCGCCTTCCGCGGAGAAACCGCCGACCGCGATCGAGCCCTGGCTGACCGCGTACACATTGCCCTGCGCGTCCATCAGCGGGGTGGCGATCAGAACCCCGCCCTGCAGGCTCTCCGCATCGCCGAGCGCGCTCACCGTCACGTCGATGCGCGTGCCCTGCATGGCGAAGGGCGGGAGTTCGGCGGTGACGATGACCGCGGCGACGTTGCCGGTGCGAAGGTCCGCCTCGCGCACATTGACGTTGAAGCGCTCCAGCATGGAGTTCAGCGACTGGCGCGTGAAGGCGGTATTGCGCAGCGTGTCGCCCGTGCCGTCGAGGCCGACGACGAGGCCGTAGCCGACGAGCTGGTTGTCGCGCACGCCCTCCACGTCCGCGATGTCCTTGATGCGCGGATTGGCATGCGCGGCCGTGGTGAGGACGGCAGCCAGGAGGGCGAGGGCGATCGTTCGGATCATGGCGGGCGGTTCTCCGCTGGAGGCATCGTGCACACGCTCCGATGCGAAAACCGTGCCAAGGTTAATTGCAGAAACATCAAGTAGAATCAGATATTTGAACATCAGCCCCGGGCGGAGATTCGTGCCGGGCTGCGTCTTGCCCGGAAATTCTTGCCGGGTGCGCGTCGATGTTTAAGCCTCTCTTAAGACAGATTAAGCGAGGGTCGGTTTCTAAGAGCGGTGAGGGTCAGCCACGCCATGAAGATCAACGGTCCGCGTCATCTCCAGGGCCCGTCGGGCACCAAGCGCAAGCCGTCCGCGGACGGGCAGGGCTCCGGTTTCGCCCCGCAATCGGCCTCCTCGGCCGCGCCGGCGGCGTCCGGCGCACCGCTCTCGGGCGCGAGCGCTGTCAATTCCGTCGACGCGCTGCTCGCCCTGCAGGCTACCGGCGATTTCCGCCAGGCGAGGAAGCGCGCGACCGAGCGGGCCTTCTCGCTGCTCGACGTGCTCGACGACCTGAAGCTCGCTTTGCTCGAGGGCGGCATCCCGCGCGCCAAGCTCACCGCGCTGATGGACCTGCTGAAGAGCGAGCGCGACGGCGTGGACGATCCGCGCCTGGAAGCCGCGCTCGACGAGGTCGAGCTTCGCGCGGCTGTGGAACTGGCCAAGTACCACGCCTGACGCGGCCGTGAGCACTGTTGATAAGATGTGGAAAACACGAGGTTTTCACACGCTCGTCATAGTACCGTTCGCACAGCTCTGTTCGATTGACTATCACCGTTCGGCTGATATTTTGCGCCCCGCTCGGGCCAGGGGGAGCGTGAGGGAGGAGCATCGCAGATGAGCGTCACCGAATCGCACATCGAACTTCCCAAGGACTATCGTCCCAGCGAGGACGAGGAGTTCATGAACGAGCGCCAGAAGGAGTATTTCCGGCGCAAGCTGCTTGCCTGGCGCGACGAGATCATCCGCGAGAGCCGCTCGACCCTGTCCAACCTGCAGGAGGATCTCGGGGCGCTGCCCGATCTTGCCGACCGGGCCTCCACCGAGACCGACCGCGCGCTGGAACTGCGCGCCCGCGACCGCCAGAGGAAGCTCATCTCCAAGATCGACGCGGCCCTGCGCCGCATCGAGACCGACGAGTACGGCTATTGCGAGGAGACCGGCGAACCGATCTCGCTCGCCCGCCTGGAAGCGCGCCCCGTCGCCACCCTGTCCATCGAGGCCCAGGAGCGCCACGAGAAATCGGAACGCGTCCACCGCGACGATTGAGGGCGTCTGGGTTTCCCCCGGAAATGATTTCCGCCTCCGCCTGCCCGGACGCGAAGCGATCCGGGTCCCGCGGATCGTGGAATATGCTTGCTTCGGCGGCTCCGGCCCCCGATCGGATCGGCGCCGGCGGAAAGACCGGTCCGGAGACGTTCTAGCTCGCCCCCGGCTCGAGCTCGCCGTCCTGAAATCTCCGCTCGAATCCGGCCAGGAAGCTGTCGACGCCTTCGATCGCGCCCAGATCGGAGACGAGGTCGACCAGGCGCGCGTCCCCGGCGCTGCCGACATCGTTGGTCACGACGGAGAAGGCCGAGGCGAAGCGGGTGCCGGACATGGCGCCGGCATACCGCGCCTCGAGGCGCGCGACCGAGGCGGTGTCCCCGGCCAGCGCATAGGCGATCGCGGCGCGCAGGATGTCGTGGGCCTCGTCGGGCCCGAGCGGGGCGGGGTCGCGCCAGCGCTCGGCGCGCACCGCCTCCAGGCGCCGGCCCGCACTCGCCCAGTCGCGCAGATTCCAGGCGATGTCCGCGCGCAGGATCGCGGCCTCCGGCGAGGTTTCGCCGGCGATGAGCTCGACGGCGTGCTCGTGCCGGCCGAGTTCGGCCATCGCGCGGGCCTCCAGAAGGCGGCGCGCCTCCACCGTGGTGGCGGGTAGCCCGGCAACGCGGGTGGACTGGATCGTGCGCAGCGCGTCCTCGGGCCGGTCCGCGGTCAGGTAGATGCGCGCGAGATCGACGGCGATCTGCGCCTTGGCGAAGCCGGTGATGTTCTGGCGTTCCTCGATCTGGTGGGCGAGCAGGGCTGCGGCCTGGTCGAGGAGGTCGACCGCTTCGAGCCGGCCGGCGATGCGGCGCACCAGCCGGTCGCCCTCCTCCCCCTGCGGGGTAAGCGACTGGTACTCGTACCACAGCGCCAGCGCATCGAGCGGGTCGAGCCGGTCGGCCTCGTCCTCCAGGTAGAGCCGGCGGAACAGCCGGTCCATGTCCTCGCCCATGGCGCGCGCGAGCCGGGTCTCGGGATGGCGCGTGCGCGCGGTCTGCCAGACGCCGAGCGCATCGCGATAGCGCCCGGCGCGCGCATAGAGCTCGCCGAGCAGGCGGGCGGTCTGGATCTCGGTGCGGTCGCCGCGCCAGCGATAGCGCAGCGCCTCCAGCGCCTCTGCGCCCTCGGTCGGCGTGATGCGCCCCTCGGCGATCTCCAGGCGAGTCTTCTCCAGCAAGGCCGGGGCCTGGATCGGGACCCAGGGCGACTCGCCCAGTGCCTCGAACCGCTCGATCGCCTCGGTCGTGTCCCCCGTCGCGGCCGCGAGCTTGGCTCGGGCGAATGCGAGTTCGGCGACGGCCTGCGGATCGGCGATATCGCTCTGCGCGCGCATCAGCAGGGTCTGGGCTGCGCCCACGTCGTTGGTTTCCACCGCGGCGCGCACCTGCGCGGCGTGGACCCGCGCCTGCCAGAGCGGGGACAGGAAGAACAGCGTGTCCGCGCCGGCCTCGAAATGGCGCCGCGCATCGCTCCAGCGTCCCTCGCGCGCCGCGATCAGGCCGAGCCAGGGCTGGACGGCCGGGTCGGCTTCCATCTGCGCGCCCGAGAAATAGTCCTCGGCCGCATCGGTTCGCCCCAGCATGTAGCTCGCCGCGCCGCGCAGCGCGCGTATTTCGGGCGTGTCGGCCAGGGCCGGGCGCTCCTCGACGATGAGATCGGCGAGCCCCAGCGTCTCCGGGGCGAGTTCCCAGGACAGGTAGAAGCGCGCGAGCGCCAGCAGGGCATCCGGCTCGAAGCTCGAGGCCCTTCGCTCCAGCGCGCGCCGGCTGGAGCGGAAATCGCCATCGCCCCGCCAGCCCGCGAAATCGAGGAAGGCCGGGGATTCCGGCCGGGCGAGGCGCATCCCGGCCGAAGGGTCGCCGTTGCGCGACAGGGCGAGCCCGCCGGGGCGGGAAAGATCCGCGCCGCCGGTCGACAGGGAGAGCGCGAGATCGTCGGCGAGGGGCTGTATGGCGACCCCGTGAACGGAGGGCAGGAACACGGCCTCGACGAGGCGGCGCTCGGTGATGACGCCCTGGTTCTCACCGTCGGCGGTGATGATCTCCAGCGTGTCCCCGATCACCGGGTCGTGCAGCGCGCGCACGCTCCTCGCGCCCTCCAGCGCGATGTGGATGCGTGCCGGCGCGCCGAGCCGGGTCTCGCGCGACAGGCGCACGGCACGGGGCGGCTCGTCGAGCATTTCCATGAAGCGCAGCGTCCAGGTGCTGCCGGCCGCGTCGAGATCGGCGAGCGTCGAGGCCGGCGCCTCGAAGCGGATGGCCGCGTAGTCGGGGCCCCGATATGCCTCGTAGCCCGTCACCAGGCGCCGGTTCGCGGTGGCGAGTTCGGACAGGTCGAGCTCCGCGCTCGCGTCGAAGACCAGCCACAGCGCGTCGGCGCGCCGGAACAGCGCCGCGCCGGGAAGGTGGGCCCAGGCGAAGCTGAGCGTGAGATCGCTGCCGCCCGGGCGCACGGTCGCGCGCACGATGCCGTTCTCGGGGACCGGATCGGGACGGACCGTTTCGGCGCTCGCCGGCGCGTCGCCGGCGAGCGGCTCGTCCGGACCGGGGCCGGCCTGCGCCGCCGCCTGGCGGTCCGGCGCCCCGGCAGTGTCGGGCTGCGCCTCGGCATAGGCCGCGAGCGCGGCGAGGAGATCGGTAGGCGCGGCGCTCGCCGGGTCGATGACGTCGAACACGACGCGGCCCTGTTCCGACCAGGCGCGCGCCTGCGCCCCGGGCGCGAGATCGAAGACGAGGGTGAAGGCGCGCGCATCGCTCTCGTCGCGCACGGCCTCGATGAGGCGGGGCGGCGCACCCAGCAGGCTGCGCAGATCGGCCTCGCCGGCGCGCTCGAAGGAGAGCCGGGCGGTCTGTCCGTCCTGATCGAGCGTGTAGGCCACGGCCTGCGGCCAGACGAACTCGATGCGGGTGTATTCGCTCGCCTCGCCGGAGCGGATCTCGACCGGCAGGGCCGGTTCGGGCCGGGCCGCGGCTTCAGCGGCCTCGGCGGCGCGCCGGGCGCGCTCGGCCTCCTCCGCGCGCCGGGCGCGCTCCCAGGGGGAGACGATGTCGGGCAGGGGCTCGGCGCCAGGGCCCAGCAGATCGATGGCGATCACGTTGTGGGACACCGAGACGCGCGGGCTCACCTCGGCGTTGAGCGCCAGGCGCAGCGTGCGTCCGTCGGGATCGAGCCTTGCCCGCGCGATCAGGTTCGGCGCGGCGTCCACCAGGACCGCCGGGTCGGCGGCGATGGCCTCCGACAGCGTCGCCACGAGCACCGCCCCGCCCAGGATCTCCGCCTGCGCGGAGAGATCGCCGCCCTCGCTCTCGGGATAGGTCAGCTGCAGGCGGGTGACCGCGCCGATGCGTTCCACCGCGAGGCCGGCCTCGACCTGTGCGGCGGCGGAACCGGCCGCGATCGCGGCCAGCGCGGCGCCCAGCAGGAGGGCGCGGCGGTCAGTGCGCCGCGGCGTCAAACCCGGCCTCCAGTTCGGCGACGGTCTGCGGCGGCATCGCCTGCGCGCGCAGTCGCGAGGTCAGCCGTGCGGCGAAGGCCGGATCGATCTCCGCCATCTCGCCCATGATCGCCGCGAAATTGCGCCCGAAGGAGTTCTGAAGCTCGCGCGAGACCATGAGCAGCGTATCGGGATCCATCTCGTCCAGGCTGATCAGGATGCGCGCGGCGGCCTCCGGTTCCAGGCTGCGATAGGTGGCCACCAGCGAGTTGACCTCATCCTGGCGCTCGGTCTCGAGCTGGCCGAGCAGGGCCTCGACCTCGCCGCGAAGGGTTTCAAGCCGCGCGATGCGCTCCTCGACACGCTGTTCGGCGACCTCGATCAGCCCTTCGCGGGTGTCGAGCTCGGCCTCGCGGGCATCGAGCGCGCGGCGCCGCTCGGCGAGCGCGGTCAGCAGCTGGGCGTGGCTCGCGGTCTCCGGTTCGGCAAGCCCGCCGGCGGACTGCGAGGGCATCGGCGTCACCGTCTCGGGAACCGGTTCGCTCGCGGCCGGCGTCTCGGCGTCCCCGGTTCCGGCCTCCTGGCCGGCGGCGATCTCGCGCGCCTCGGCGCGGGACTCGAAGAACAGCGAGGCGCCGTCCGCGAAGGCCAGCGCCTTCAGCGCGAACAGCGCGCCGGCGAGCAGGGCGATGAGGGCGAGCGGCCGGACGGCGGACATGGCGGCTCCTAGCGCAGCGTCTTGAGGGCTTCGAGCAGGCGTCCGGGCTTGCCGCCATTCATCTCGCCGCCCGTCTCGCGCGCGCCGCCGTCACGCGCGCGCGCCGGCTCGGGCGCGCTCTCGCGGCGGGGGCGGGCGATCTCGCCGGAAGGCTCGCGCCGGCGCGGGGCCGCGGCCAGACGCTCCGCACGCGCCTCGCCGGCACCGGACAGGATGCGCAGCTCGTCGGCGAGGCGCCGCGCCTCCTCGACGCGCGTCTTGAGCTCGCCGCCGCTCTCCTTCGAGGCGCGGTCGAGCGCGGCCAGGCTCGCGCGCGCCCGGTCGACGGCGTCGTTGAGCGCGCCGATCGTGGCCTTCAGCCCGTCCTGGCCCTCGCGCAGCGCCTTCAGCCGCCGGTCGACGCGCCAGCACATGATGCCGGCCCCCAGCATCAGCAGGGCGACGAGGCCTTCGAAGATCAGGACATAGGCGCTCATGCGAACCTCATCAGCTGGCGGCGGGCCCGCGGCGTGAGCGGGGCGTCGAGGCGAATGCCGACATTGTGGTTGATGCGCCCCATGCGTCCGTGGGTGAGCGGAATCGCGCCGCAGCGCAACTCCACGCTCCCGTCCGGCGGGGTGTCGAGGAGGAGGGTGTCGCCGACCTTGAGCTTCATCACCTCGCCGAGCGGCTTCTGCAGCTCGTCGAGCACGGCGGACACCTCCATCTTGGTCGACCACAGCTCGGTGGCCAGGTGGCTTTCCCAGATGTTGTCGCGGCCGAACTTCTCGCCCATGAACTGCTGCAGCAGCATCTTCCGGATCGGTTCCAGCGTGGCGTAAGGCAGCAGGAGCTCGATGCGCCCGCCGCGGTCCTCCATGTCGATGCGCAGCTTGACCAGGATCGCCGCATTGGCCGGCCGGGCGATGGCGGCGAAGCGCGGATTGGTCTCGATGCGGTCGAGGGAGAAATCCACCTCGGTCAGCGGCGCGAAGGCCTGCTTGGCGTCGGCCAGGATGACCTCGATCATGCGCTGGACCAGCGTGCGCTCGATCGTGGTGTAGGGCCGGCCCTCGATGCGCATCGCGCTGGTGCCGCGCCGCCCGCCGAGCAGCACGTCGACGATCGAGTAGATCAGGTTGGAGTCCACCGTCAGCAGGCCGTAATTGTCGAGCTGCTGGGCGCGGAACACCGCCAGGATCGCGGGCAGCGGGATCGAGTTCAGGTAATCGCCGAAGCGGATCGAGGAGATGTTGTCGAGGCTGACCTCCACGTTGTCGGAGGTGAAGTTGCGAAGGCTGGTCGTCATCAGCCGCACCAGGCGGTCGAAGACGATCTCCAGCATCGGCAGGCGCTCGTAGGAGACGAGCGCGGAATTGATGATCGCCCGGATGCCCGAGCGCGATTCGTCGTCGTCGTCGGAGACCGAGAAGCCGAGGAGGGAGTCGATCTCCTCCTGGTTGAGGATGCGCTCCGCGCCGCCCCCGCCCTGGGGCGCGAGCACTTCCTCGCCGCCGCCGACCATCGCCTCCCATTCCGAGGCGAGTTCGTCGTCGCTGCCGCCGGCGGCATCGAAATCGGGCTGCTCGGCGGCCGCGGCCGCTTCCCATTCGGCGGCAAGCGCATCCTGGTCGATTTCGTCACTCATGAAAGAAGGGCCTCGATACGGTTTGCTAGGCTAGTTGACCACGAGTTCGCGGATCAGCACGTCGTCGATCTGCGCCGGCGCGATCTCCAGATTGACCCGGCGCAGCAGCTCCAGACGCAGGCGGTAATAGGCGCTCGATCCGGCGAGATCCTCGGTGCGCAGTTCGCGCACGAAGCCGGTGAAGGAGCTGAAGATCTCCTCCGAGCGGGCCTCCAGCACGGCGTGCAGGGCCGGGTCGGAATAGACGAAATAGACATTCAGCATCAGCACGTCGCTGGTGCCGGACTCGTGGTTGATGTTGACCACCATCGGTTCTTCGAAGGTGTATTTGTGCTCGGCCGCGGCGGCCGCGAGCGCCTGCTCGGCCGGCGTGGCCGAATCTGGTCCGCCGTGCCCCTCGGCCGCGGCGACATGGGTGTCGTCCTTGCCGCCGAACAGGAAGAGCGCGCCGGCCACCCCGCCCAGCACCAGGATGAGGGCGGGAAGGCCGATGAACAGGGCGAGCTTGACGAGGCCGGGCTTCTTCTTCGCCTGGTTCTCGCCCTCGCCGTCTTCGTTCTCGATGTCCGTATCGTCCGCCATGGTCCGGCTCCGGCTGTCAAAACGGCTGCTTCGTTAAGGATTAAGCCAAGCCCCGGTTAACGATCCGTTTGGACTGTTGCCGCAGGCGGCAGATTTTTCCCACCCGCTGCAGTCCGCTTTCAAAACCTGCCGGGCAGGCGGTGCCCGTCATCTCTGGCAAGCCATTGATAGATATACTGATTAACCATGGCACGGGGCTTGCGGGAGGAGGGAGCACAATATCCGCCCGAATGGCGGAAACGGTGCACGAAGCGGCCAGAAGGGACGACGCGCCATGGACAATGCGATGATGATCGGGCTCGCCCGCCAGCAGACGCTGCGCCAGGCGATGGATATCTCCGCCAACAATATCGCCAATACCTCCACCACCGGCTTCAAGGCCGAGCAGGTCCTGCTGGAGACCGACGCGGCGACCCGCGCGCGTCATTCCGACGGCCCGGGCCGGCTCGCCTTCGTCGACGAGTGGGGTGTGGGCCGCGATTTCAGCCAGGGCGCGCTGCAGGGCACCGGCCGCCCGCTCGACCTCGCCATCGAGGGCGAGGGGTTCTTCGCCCTCGAGACCGAGGCCGGCGAACGCTTCACCCGCGACGGGCGCTTCACGCTCAGCGCGGAAGGCGAGATCGTCGCCGCGGACGGGGCGCGCCTGCTCGACGAGGGGGGCTTCCCGATCCGCCTCGCTCCGGAAGGCGGGGAGATCGAGGTGCGCGCCAATGGCGAGGTGATGCAGGACGGTGTGCCGGTGGCGCGCCTGGCGCTCACCCGTTTCGAGGCGCCGGGCCAGCTCTCCAAGACCGGCGACAACCGCTATTCCGCACCCGAGGACGCAGCGCGCGAGACCGTGCTCGATCCGGTCGTACGCCAGGGCTTCATCGAGGCCTCCAACGTGCGCCCGGTCATGGAACTGACGCGCATGATGGAAATCTCGCGCACCTACGCCTCGGTCACCCGGATGATCAACCAGACCGACGAACTCGGCCGCAAGGCGCTCGAGCGCCTCGGCCGCCCGTAACAGAGTAGAAGAGGAACGCCGCCATGCGCGCCCTGTCCACCGCCGCCACGGGCATGGAAGCCCAGCAGCTCAATGTCGAGGTGATCGCCCACAACCTGGCGAACATGAACACCACGGCGTTCAAGCGCCAGCGGGCCGAATTCCAGGACCTGCTGTATCAGAACATCCAGCAGGTCGGCACGCAGTCCTCCGATTCGGGCACGATCGTTCCGACCGGTGTCCAGGTCGGCCTCGGGGTGCAGACCGGCTCGGTCTACCGCATCACCGAACAGGGCAGTCTCACCCAGACGGCCAACCCGTTCGACGTCGCGATCAGCGGGCGCGGCTACTTCCGCATCCAGCTGCCCAATGGCGGGGACGCCTATACCCGGGCCGGCAATTTCTCGAAGAACGACCAGGGCCTGCTGGTCACGGCCGAGGGCTACCAGGTCGCGCCGGGCATCACGATCCCCGAAGAGGCGCGCACCGTGGACATCAACCCGCAGGGCCAGATCTCGATCACGCTGGACGGCGACCCCGAGCCGCAGATCGTCGGCCAGCTGGAACTCGCCGTCTTCCCGAACGAGGCCGGGCTCGAGGCCCAGGGCGACAATCTCTATCTCGAAACCGGGGCCTCCGGCGCGGCCAATGTCGGCATCGCCGGCCAGCCGGGCTTCGGCACGATCCGCCAGGGCTTCGTGGAGACCTCGAACGTCGATGCCGTCACCGAGGTGACCGCGCTCATCCAGGCCCAGCGCGCCTACGAGATGAACGCGCGCGTGATCACCGCGGCCGACGAGATGCTCGCCACTTCCTCCAACCTGCGCTGAGGACCTGATCCATGGCCCGTCATCTGCTCACCAGCCTCTTCCTCGCCGCGGCGATCGCCGCGCCCGCGCTCGGGCAGGAGGCGCGCACGGTCGTGCTGCGCGAGCATCCGGCGAGCGCGGATCACATCATCACGCTCGCCGACCTGTTCGAGGGCATCGACGACGAGACGCAGATCGCCCGGGCCCCGGAGCCGGGCCAGACGCTTTCGCTCGATCCCGACTTCGTGCGCCGCGAGGCGGCCCGGGCGGGCTTTCGCTGGGCCAATGCCGGCGGGCTGCAGCGCGTCTCCGTGACGCGCGAGAGCCGCGCGATACCCGCGAGCGAGGTCACCGCGCTCCTGGAGGAGGCGCTCTATTTCGACACCGGGCGCAGCCACGAAGTCGTGCTGTCCAACCGCGCTCTGACCCTGCACGCGCCGCTGGATTCGGCCGGCGCGCCCGAGATCGTCAGCTTCGAGACCGATGCCGGCGCCGGCCTGTTCCGGGCGCAGATCGCCCCCTGGCCCGGCGGGGAGCCGGTGCTCGTCACCGGCCGGGCCCAGAGCGTGGTCGAGGTGCCGGTGCTCGCCCGCCCGATGGCGCGCGGGGAGGTGATCTCCGCGTCCGACATCGACTGGCTGCGCCTGCCCGCGAACCGGGTGCGCGCCGACGCCATTCTCGACGCGGACTCGCTCGTCGGCCAGGAGGCGCGGCGCGCGCTGCGCGCCGGCGAAGCCCTGCGCGGCTACGATCTTGCAGCCCCGACCCTGATCGCGCGCGGCGAGACGATCGATCTCGTCTACCAGGTCGGCGCGCTGACGCTGACCGCCCGGGCCCGGGCGCTCGAAGACGTCGGCGAGGGCCAGCGCGCACGCTTCGTCAATCTGCAATCGAACCGCACGGTCGAGGCGTTCGCCTTCGCGCCCGGCCGCGCCCGCGTCGGCTACGACACCGCGTCCTGATGCTCCGGAGAGCCTGTCCCATGCGTAACGTCCTCACCCGCTTCGCCGCCGGCCTGCTCGGCGCCTCGATGCTGACCGCCTGCGCGGCGACCGACCGGCTCTCCTATGTCGGCCAGACCCCGCCGCTCTCCCCGATGGAGAACGTCGCGGGCATGAGCGAGCAGACCGCCGCCGCGATCTACGGTCGCTCGGGCGAGCAGGACCGCTATCTCGCCCAGCTTCGCGCCGCGGCCGCCACGCACGACCGGCAGGCCAATCCCGGCTCGCTCTGGCGCGGCAATGCGAGGAGCTTCTTCGGCGATCCGCGCGCGACGAGCGTGGGCGACATCCTCACCGTCAACATCGACATCTCCGACCGCGCCCAGGTCTCCAACCAGACCGCGCGCTCGCGCACCAGCGACAACGACGCGAACCTGACGAACTTCTTCGGCGGGGAGGCCGCGCTCGACCAGTTCTTCAACGACGCGGTCGACCCCGCCTCGCTGGCGAGCTTCGGCTCGACCACCTCGACGGAAGGAGCGGGCAGCGTGAACCGCTCGGAGACCATCCGCCTGACCGCCGCCGCGATCGTCGTCGACGTGTTGTGGAACGGGAACATGGTCGTGCACGGCCGCCAGGAGGTGCGCATCAACAACGAGGTGCGCGAGCTCCTGATCTCGGGCATCGTGCGGCCCCAGGACATCGAGCCGGACAACACGATCGACCATACCAAGATCGCCGAGGCGCGCGTGTCCTATGGCGGACGCGGCCACATCTCCGACATGCAGCGCCCGCCGATCGGCCAGGAGCTGTACAACCTGCTCTGGCCTTTCTAGGTCCGGGCCCCATGTCCTGAAGGAATGGCCGGGCCGCGCCGCGCGGCCCGGCTTCCTTTCCTGGGATTGCGCCATGACCGACCTCAGACTGGAACGCTTCGAACTGGAAGGCGCGAACGTGTTCTGCGCCCGGCTGCTCGGCGTGAACCGCTTCGCGCAGAGCCGCGAGAACGCCGCCGCCCTGGCCGAGCGCCTCGTGCGCGAGCAGCGCGACGGGCTGATCCTGGACTACCGCGCCTGCACGCTCGACCACACGATCGAGCAGTTCGCCGAGATCGCGGAGATCTTCATCGCGCGGGTGCCGAAGACCTGCCGCATCGCCTATGTCTACGGGCCGGACAACATGATGCACGCTCTCGTCATGACCAAGCGGCTGAAGGCGGCCGGCTATCCCGCCGCCGCGTTCGCCGACTGGGAGGGAGCGGAGGGTTTCGCCCGCAAAACCGGACGTTAACCACGCTTCGCAACCGAATCTCCACCCTCGCCCTCTAGGGTTGCTCAATAACGATAAGAAGGTGGGGTGCCGTGAGGGATAACCGGTTCAGCTATACGACGCGGGTTATAGACCCGGGCGATATCCTCTATCTCAGGCTCAGCGGGATGGACACGCCCGCGATGAGCCGCGACACGGCCTCGAGGATCGCGCGCGAGGTGCGCTGCGGCCGCTTCCGCGGCCTCGTCGCCGATTACCGGCCTGTCCGCTTTCTCCACAACGAGACCCAGTTCGACCATCTCTCCGGAAAGTTCGCGCATATCCTGCCGCAAGACCTCGTCATGGCCTGCGTTTACGGCCGGCCGCAGAAGGCCCACGCTATCATGATGGTGCGCTCGCTGCAGGCCAGCGGCATGCTCGCCGGCGCGTTTCGCGACCACCACGACGCGCTGTCCTGGGTCCGCGACACGCTGACCTTCCGCGATGTGAGTGCGCCGGCGCTGAAGAAGACGGCCTAGACCGGTTCCGATCTGCGCGGGTCCTGCGAAGCGGGGCTCCGGAGCCGTTTCGGCGTCCGTCGTCCGTGTCCCCGTCGCCGGAGATCAGGTTCCGGGCGGGCGCGCAGCGCCGAACGTTCCGGAAAGCCGCGAACCGATCATCCGCCCGGTACCCCGGTCTGGAAACTTTGCACCAGCGATCCGGTCACCAGGCGCCAGCCGTCCACCAGGACGAAGAAGATCAGCTTGAACGGCAGGGAGATCACGATGGGGGGCAGCATCATCATGCCCATGGACATGAGGATGGAGGCCACGACGAGATCGATGATCAGGAAGGGGATGAACAAGAGGAAGCCGATCTCGAAGGCGCGGCGCAGCTCGGAGATCATGAAGGCCGGCGCGACGACGTGCAGCGGCGTCGCCTCCGGGCTCTCCGGCTCGACCTGCGCGATGCCGAAGAACAGCTCGAGATCGTCCTCGCGGGTGTGGGCGAGCATGAACATCTTCACCGGCTGGGTGGTCTCGGTGAAGGCCTCCTCGGTGGTGATCTCCCCGTTCAGCAGCGGCTCGATGCCCTGACTGTAGGACTGGGTGAAGACCGGGGCCATGATGAAGGCGGTCAGGAACAGGGCGAGCGAGATCAGCACCGCGTTGGGCGGGCTCTGCTGCAGGCCGATCGCGGTGCGCAGCAGCGAGAGCACGACGACGATGCGGATGAAGCTCGTCGTCATGATGAGGATGGACGGGGCGAGCGAGAGGACGGTGATCAGCGCGATCAGCTGCAGCACGCGCTCGGTCAGCGTGCCCGGCTCGCCGAAATCGATCGACACCTCCTGCGCGCCCGCCGGCGCGCCGAGCGCGAACAGGGCCGCGGCCGCGAGGCCTGACAGGGCGAGGGGAAGCGCGCGGCGCCACGTCATTGCGGTTCGCTCTCCCCGCCCGGCATTTCCGGGGTAAACTTCTCCCTGGCCGGCTGGCGGCCGAGAACCGTCTCGCGCTCGGCGCCGAGCAGGAGCACGTGCTCGGTCCCGTCGACCTCGACGATCACCATCCGCCGGCGCGGATCGACCATCAGCGTCTCCACGACGCGCATGCGCCGCTCGCTCCCCTGGCCGGGAAAGCCGGGTATCAGGCCCTGCGCATAGCCGCGGCGCAGGATGAAGGCGAAACCCGCGAGGAGGCCCAGCACGAGGACGAGGCCGGCGAGGTAGCGGGCGAAGTCGAGCATGTCCACGCGAGCGTTCCGCCTTTGCGTTAACGAATGGCCGGACCATCGGCCGGGAGCGTTAACGAAATGCTTATCGAGAGTCGCGCGCGGCGTTAAGCAAGGCCGGCTCCCGGACGCGGTCGCCCTGCCGGGGCAGGCGATGCGGCGCCGGGTAATCTCCATTAAGTCCCGATTAACGCGAAGCAGCGAGGGTTAATGGTCAGATAGCGTCCCGAGAGTGGCACAATGCGCGCCGACGACATCAACGTACTCGCCGTCCTGAAGCAGGCGCTCGGCTATCATTCCGACCGCCAGCGCGTGATCGCGGAGAACGTCGCCAACGCCAACACGCCGGGCTATGTCCCGCGCGACGTGTCGCGTTCCGACTTCGAGCGCGCGGTGGAGGAGGCCCGGGGCGGCCAGAGCCGCTCGCGCCTGTCGGTCACGCCCGTCGCGATGCGTGCGCCCCACGCGGCGCACATCGAGGGCACGCCGGCCGCGAGCGCGCGCCAGTTCCGCACCGAGAGCGCGCCCGACAGCGAGACCACGATCAACGGCAATGCCGTCGTGCTGGAGGAGCAGATGGTGCGCGCCAACGAGAACCGCATGCGCTTCGAGACGGCGCTGGGGCTCTACAACAAGTCGCTCTCGCTGCTGCGCATGGCCGTGCGTCCGCCGCAATAGGGTGAAGGAGGTCTAGATGGACAAGACGACAGAGACCATGCAGGTCGCCGCCGCCGGGCTTCGCGCCCAGGCCGCGCGCATGCGCATCATCGCGGAGAACCTCGCCAACGCGCAGTCCACCGGCCGCACGCCGGAGGAGGATCCCTATCGCCGCCAGGTTCCCGTGTTCGAGGCCGAGCTCGACCGGATGACGGGCCTGGAGCTGGTGCGCATGACCGACGCCGCCGCCGACAATTCCGAATTCCGCCTCGTCCACGAGCCCGGCCACCCGGCCGCCAATGCGGAAGGCTATGTGCGCTATCCCAACGTCTCCAGCCTCGTCGAGCTGATGGACATGCGCGAGGCCCAGCGCTCCTACGAGGCCAACATGAACATGGTCGAGAACACGCGGCGGATGATGGAACGCACGCTCGACCTCCTGCGCCGCTAGGAGGCTAGAGGATGGATCTCGCCGCCCTTCGCGCCTACGCCGCCGCCGCGCAGAACGTCGCCGGCTCGGTCTCCACCGGCCCGGCCCAGGAGCCGCAGGCCGCAGCGGGCCCCGATTTCGGCAGCCTCGTCATGGACGCGGTCGGCCAGACCGAGGCGTCCATCTCGACCGCCGAGAACCTCACCGCCCAGGCCGCGACCGGCCAGGCCGAGCTCGTCGATGTCGTCACCGCCGTCGCCGCCGCCGAGGTGCAGCTGGAAACCGTGATCGCCGTGCGCGACCAGGTCATCAAGGCCTATCAGGAAATCCTGCGGATGCCGATCTAGGCAAGCGCTTTCAGCTGTCTGGGTGTCATCCCGGGCGCGCGAAGCGCGACCCGGGATTTCGCGTCGTTTCAAGGTGATAGCCAATCGGCACTGAGGGCGCGATCCCGGCTCGGCCTGCGGCTGGCCGGGATGACCGTGTCGAAGGGGTCATCCCTTCCCATACCCCCCGCCGCCCGGCGTCTCGATCTCGATGACATCGCCGGGGCCGACCTCGATGCGGAACAGGGCCGGCAGGGTCTCCTGCGACCCGTCCCTGCGGATGACCCGCGCCGTGCCCGGCACGCCGTCGCCGCCGCCCTTCAGGCCCGGAGGGGCCTGCTTGCGGCGCCCCGACAGCAAGGCCGCCTCCATGGGTTCGAGGAATTCCACGCGGCGCACCGAGCCATCACCGCCGCGGAACTTGCCGGTCCCGCCCGAGCCGTCGCGGATGCTGTGGGCGCGGATGCGGACCGGGTAGCGCCGCTCCATCACCTCCGGGTCGGTCAGGCGCGAATTGGTCATGTGGGTATGCACCGCGCTCGCGCCGGCAAAGCCCGTCCCGTCCTCGAACTCGCCCGCCCCGGCGCCGCCGCAGATCGTCTCGTAGTACTGGTGGCGGGCATTGCCGAAGGTGAAGTTGTTCATCGTGCCTTGGGCCGCGGCCATGCGCCCGGTCGCCAGGAAGAGCGCGTCGACGACGAGCTGGCTGGTCTCCACATTGCCCGCGACCACCGCGGCGGGCGGCTTGGGATCGAGCATCGAGCCGTCCGGGATGATCAGCTCGATCGGTTTCAGGCAGCCCTCGTTCAGGGGGATCTCGTCGTCGACCAAGCAGCGCAGCACGTAGAGCACGGCGGCCCGGGTAACGGCGCTCGGCGCATTGAAATTGGTGTCGAGCTGACCGCTCGTGCCCGAAAAGTCGATCTTCGCCGTGCCGGCTTCGCGGTTCACGGTGATGGCGACCTTGATGACGGCGCCGTCCTCGAGGCGCACCTCGGCGGAGCCGTCCCGGAGCGCGCCGATGACCCGGCGCACGGCGCGCTCGGCATTGTCCTGGACATGGCCCATATAGGCGCCGACGACGTCGCGCCCGTGCTCCTCGATCAGGCGGTGCAATTCCTCCGCGCCCTTGGCGCAGGCGGCGAGCTGGGCCTTGAGGTCGGCGAGGTTCTGGTCCGGATTGCGCGCCGGATAGGGTCCTGCCTCCAGCGGTTCGCGGGCGGCGCGGGCGTCGAACCTTCCGCCCGCAAGAATCTTCACCGCGTCGAAGACCGCGCCCTCCTCCTCGATGCGTCTGGAGAAGGGCGGCATCGAACCCGGCGCGATGCCGCCGATATCGGCATGGTGGCCGCGCGCCGCGACGAAGAAGAGGCGCTTGCCGTCGCCATCGCACACCGGCGCGATCACGGTGACGTCGGGCAGGTGGGTGCCCCCGTTGTAGGGGGCGTTGAGCGCCACCGCCTCGCCGGGGCCGAGATCGGGATGGGCCAGAATCGCCGCCCGCACGCTCGCGCTCATCGACCCCAGATGGACCGGCATGTGCGGCGCGTTGGCGACGAGCCCGCCTTGCGGGTCGAACACCGCGCAGGAGAAGTCGAGCCGCTCCTTGATGTTGACCGAATGGGCGGTGCGTTCGAGCACCACGCCCATCTGTTCGGCGATCGACATGAAACGCCGGTTGAACAGGGCGAGCGTGACGGGGTCGAGTTCGGTGCTCGCGCCCTCGGCCTCGCCTGTGCCCGCTCCGGTGAGGACCAGCATGCCGCCCGCCTGGCGCCTCGCGCTCCAGCCCGGATCGAGCACGATGGTCTGGTTGGCGTCCATGACGAGGGCCGGGCCGGCGAGTTCCGCGCCCGCGCCGAGATCGGAGAGCCGGAATACCGGGGCCTCGAGCCACTCGCCCGCCCGGTAGAGCCTTGCCGTCCCGGCCGCCTCGGGCCGGCCCTGCCGGGGGGAAACTTCCGGCTCGGAAAGCTCCGCGCCCTCGGGGTCGGCCTCGGCCTCCACGGCCACCGAATCGATGACGAGGGCCGCGTCTTCGGCGGCGAAGCCGAACAGGCGCCTGTGGGCGGCGGAGAAGGCCGCGCGCATCTCCTCCTCGCTGCCCCAGTCCACGGCGAGCGGGGTGTCGGAACCCTTCGCGCGCAGGCGCGCCTCCCTGGAGATTCGCACCGTCCCGGCCTGCTTGTCCTCCAGCGCCGAGCGGGCCGCGACCTCGAGTTCGCCGAGGGTGGTTTTGGCTGTCTCCAGCGCGTGCTCGTCCATGGCGATGTCGAGCCCTGCCTCGCGTGTCTCCCTCAGTTTCGCGAGCCCGATCCCGTAGGCCGACAGCAGCCCCGCCTGGGGATGGATCAGCGCGGTCCTCATGCCCAGCGCCTCGGCGACCTTGCAGGCGTGCTGGCCGCCCGCCCCGCCGAAGGCGTTGAGCGCGTATTTCCTGGGATCGACGCCCTGCGCGATGGAGATCTGCTTGATCGCCTCGGCCATGTGCTCGACGGCCACGGCGAGGAAGCCCTCCGCCGCCGCCTCGGCGCTGTCCGCGCCCATCGCGTCGGCGAGATCCTGCAGGGCCTTCCGCGATGCCTCGACGTCGAGCGGGGCGTCGTTGTCCGGCCCGAACACCTTCGGGAACCAGTCCGGCTGGATGCGCCCGAGCACCACGTTGGCGTCGGTGACCGCCGCAGGCCCGCCCCGGCCGTAGCAGGCCGGACCCGGATCGGCGCCCGCGCTCCTCGGTCCCACGCGCACGCGCTCGCCGTCGAACGCCAGGATCGATCCGCCCCCGGCCGCCACGGTGTGCACCGAGAGCATCGGCGCGCGCAGGAGACGCCCGCCGAGCCTGGCCTCCCCGGCCCGGGCATAGGCCCTGCCGTCGAAGCGCGAGACGTCGGTCGAGGTGCCACCCATGTCGAAGCCGATAACCTTGTCGTAGCCGGCCTCGCGCGCGGTCATCGCCATGCCGACCACGCCGCCGGCCGGGCCGGAGAGCACCGCGTTCCGGGCATGGAAATCGTCCGCGTCGGCAAGCCCGCCGGAGGACTGCATGAAATAGAGCGGGGTGTCCGGTCCGAGCCCGCTCCTCACGCGGTTCACGTAGCGGCGCAGGACCGGGGTCAGATAGGCGTCGATCACGGCCGTGGAGGCGCGCGGGACGAGCTTGATCAGCGGGCTCGCATCGGCCGAGCAGATGACGTGCGCGAAGCCGGCCTCGCTCGCCAGTCGCTCGATCTCGCGCTCGTGAGCGTCGTTGCGGTAGGCGTGCAGAAGCGCGATCGCCACGGCCTCGAATCCCTCGCGCCTCGCGTTTTCGAGCGCGCCCTTCGCGGCGGCAAGATCGAGCGGCTCGATCTCGCGGCCCTCGCCGTCGAGCCGGCCGGCGATGCCCGCCGTGCGCGCGGCGAGCGGGGCGGGCTTGTCGATCCTCAGGGCGAAGATGTCGGCGCGTGTCTGGTCGCCGATGTGCAGGATGTCCTCGAAGCCCTGGCTCACCAGGAACAGCGTCTTCGCGCCGTCGAGCTCCAGCAGGGCGTTGGTCGCGACCGTGGTGCCCATCTTCACCGCGGCGAGCGCGCGGGGCGGAATCGGCTCATCCTCGGCCAGCGACAATATGCGGCGCACGCCTTCTGTCGCCGCGTCTTCATAAGCGGGGCTCTCGGAGAGTAGCTTGAGCGCCGCGATGCGTCCGCCCGGGGTGCGCCCGATAACATCGGTGAAGGTGCCGCCCCGGTCGATCCAGATTTCGTACGCTTCGCTCATGGGGAGGCTCCGTTATTCTGCGGGCGCGAGACGAGAAGAAGGCCTTGAGATAGCCGCTGATGAACTTCTGGCGCAAACTTGCCGAACGCATCATGGGTCCGCGCGACCCGTTCGAGTGTCCCGAGGAGGACTGCCCGCCGGGCCACCCGGTGGACGATGCCGAGTTCGCGATGGCCTTGATCGGACTCGGCGCGAAGATGGCCAAGGCCGACGGCGCGGTGACGAATTCGGAGGTTCGCGCTTTCGCCCACGTCTTCCGCGCCCCGTCCGGCTTCGAGGCGCAGCTGCAGCGCGCCTTCGATCTCGCCAAGCAGACCACGCTCGGCTTCGAGGGCTATGCAAGACGCCTCGCCAAGCGATTCCGCGCCAACCCGGCGGTGCTCGAAGACGTGCTCGACGCGCTCTTCTTCATCGCACAGGCCGACGGGCGGGTGACGCCGGACGAGGAAGACTATCTCGCCAGGGTCGGCGATCTCTTCGGCTTTTCCGAACGCGAGTTCGCCCGGATCAGGCGGTCCCATCTCGGGATGGAGGCCGACGATCCCTACACCGTGCTCGGCATCGACCCGGACATCTCCGACGCCGATCTCAAGCGCGCCTACCGGCGCATCGCCTCGCAGAACCATCCCGACCGGCTGATCGCGCGCGGCGCGCCGCCGAACCTTCAGCGGATCGCCGACGCCAAGATGGCGGCGATCAATGCGGCCTATGCTGCGGTACTGAGGCAACGCGGCCTGAAAACCGGAACCTGATTCCGCCCGGCGCCATTGACCCGACACAATCCATCCCCAACTCTAGAAGCCGGGTGGGCGCTGAGTATGACGAGGAAGAGATCCATGGGCGCACAGCAGACGATGACCGGCTTCAATTTCGTGGGTGTCGCGCGCGCCGTCCTCGCCGCGCTCATCGCCGCGGCCTTCATCGGCCTCGTGGTGCTGCTCGCCGCCGTGCTGACCGCCACCGCCCTCGTCATCGCCGGCCTCGGCGCGCTCGGTGCGGGCGCCTACTGGCTCTACCGCAAGGTCACGGGCCGCCGGCGCGAGGACGGCCCGGTCGTCCTCATCGCCAGACGCGGTCCGCGCGGCTGGACCGTGGACGGCACCGGCGAGGGGTAGACTTCCAGACTGATCCTCCGAGGAGTGCGTCGGACCCGATCCAATCCGGGCCCGAGAGGACAGGCGCGCCGGGGACGGCCTCCGAGAGAGCGCCGCCTCTTCACCCGCACGCCATGAAGCCGTGATAGCCCACGTGCAGGCCCCGCTCGAGGCGGAATTCGAGCGAGGCATTGGCCCGTCCGCCCTCGATCTCCTCGACCGACATCGCCATGCCGGATGCGCCGAAGGCCGCCCGCCCGGCCGCGCTCGTGCCCTCGGATTCAAGCGGGATGATCACGCCGTTGAGCTTGGTAACCGCCTGCGTGCCGTCCGGTGTCCACCACAGGATCGGATCGGCCGAGCGCGTCCGGCGGAAGTTGCACAGATCAGCGCCTTCGACGACCTCGCCCGCCTCCTCGCGCGTCAGCGGCGAGGGATCGAGTGCGGCGATGCTGACCCGGCTCAGCGCCTGATCGAGCGTGCCGACTTCCGCGGGCGGATCGCGGTAGATTTCCCGCACCATGTTGCCCGAGGCGATATCCGCGATCAGATAGCGCATCTCGGCGATCTCCTTGTTCTGCGCGTCGATGATCTCGCGGGCGAGCTTGGCCGCGCGCGCATCCTCGATATTGGCACGTTCCGAGGTCAGTACCGCGATGGAGTGGTGCGGGATCATGGCGCGCATATAGCTCGGGCCGCCGACCGTGACCTGGCTGCGCACGAGCCAGAGCGAGAGCGCAAACACCACCACCCCGGCCGCGATGATGGCTGCGTTGATCTTCCCGTTCGGGTACATGGAGAACATGTAGCCCATCATGATCACGGCCATGGAGGCTCCCATCAGGATCGCCATGTAAGTGCGCGTCTCGGAGAAGAAGACGTGCTCGATCGCATAGGTGTTGAGATACATCAGCACGAACATGACGATCGTGGAGGTGAGGATCATCAGGGCGAAGCGCCGATAGGTCATGGGAAGTCTCCTGCCCGCTGAACGCCAGGGGCGCACGGCCCCCTCGGCAGGCTAACGGGAGGCCGGGACGAGGGTTCCGGGAAGCCTTGGCGTGGCGAGGGCGACGGGGAGAGCGGCGCGGCACGAGGCCTGGTGCGCGCAGATTTGTTTTGCCGCTAGCCGGGAAGGGGAGTTATCTGCTTCATGCCCAGAAGCCTGGCCGATCGATCTCGGGTGCATGCGGGGCAAGAAACGGGGAGGTGACAGCCATGGGCAGGACCAATCTTTCGCGGCGCGGGTTCATGGTCGCGGGGGCGACCGCCGGTGCCGGCGTGCTGGGCGGAGCGGCGCAGGGCAATCCTGTGGCCACGCCGGCGCAGACCGAGGGGCCCTTCTATCCGACAGTCGAGCAGAGCGACAAGGATGCCGACCTGACGCGGGTCGCAGGGCGCGATACGGTAGCCGCAGGCGAGATTATCGAGGTCGAGGGCCGCGTCCTGAGTGCACAGGGTGAGCCGATCGCGGGGGCGGTGGTCGATATCTGGCAGGCCAACTCAGCCGGGCGTTACGCCCATGAGGCAGATCCCAACCCCGCACCGCTCGACCCCAACTTCCAGGGATGGGCGATCCTGACGACCGACGCGCAGGGGCGCTACCGCTTCCGCACCGTCAAGCCGGGAGCCTACCCGGTTGATGAAAGCTGGTCGCGTCCGCCGCATGTACATTTCAAGGTGGCGCGCCGGGGCTTCCGTGAAATCACCACGCAGATGTACTTCGAGGGCGAGCCGCTCAACGAGGTCGACCGCGTGCTGAACTCGGTTTCGGAACCTGAACGGTCCGCGCTCGTCGCCCGGCGCGCAGGCGACAGCGGCGTCTATACCTTCGACGTCGTCCTCGTCCCGGTCTGAATGCATTCCTGGCGGACGATCGACGAAACCATCAAGTGGGGACACCCATCAACCGGCATCAGCCGGGGACGAACACCCATTTGCCGCCGCTTGGTATCCGGGCTTCGGCCTGCCGGGTCCTGTCTAACCCCCGTCCTTTCCGCTTTCCCCTAGACTCCCCCGCTTCATCAGCGCCCGGCGCCCACCCGCCGTGCGCGCCCGACCCGGGGGAGGCCCGTCTCTCACATCGCGCCGGTTTCCGCCCGATCCTCTCACGACTCGCCGGCCCGCCTTGGGCAGGGGTCGTGGAACTTCAAGGCGATGGTCAGGATGGCAGGCGTTGCAGGAGCCGAGTTTCCGATTCTTTCAGGCGGGGGGAAGCCGGGTACGGTGCGCATCCCTGCCTTCCATTTTTGCCGCTTGCCGGAGGCGGGCGCGGGCATTAGTCCGGACCTCATGAAGCCGCGCGATTTCCTTCTGCTTTTCGCGATCTGCCTCGTGTGGGGGATCAATTTCGTCGTGGCGAAATGGTCGCTTTCGGGCACCCCGCCCATCGTGCCGGGGTTCGAGGGCGCGCCACCGCTCTTCTTCGCCTTCATGCGGTTCGCGCTGCTCTATGCCTTCCTGGCGCCCTGGCTGCTGCCGCTGCCGCGGAAGATCATGCCGGTCGTGTGGGCCTCGCTGACCATGGGCGCGGCGCAGTTCGCCTTCCTGTTCATCGGGCTGAGATATGCCACGCCCTCGGCGATCGCCATCGTGGTGCAGCTCGCCGTGCCCTTCACCACGATCCTGTCGATCGTGTTCCTGAAGGAGCGGGTGCGCTGGATTCGCGGCGGGGGCATGGCGCTCGCCTTCGCCGGGGCGAGCCTCGTGGTCCTGAAGCCGGCCGAGTTCACCTTCACCGCCGGGCTGCTGTTCGGCGTGGCGGCCGCCTTCATGGCCGCGGCCGGTTCGATCTTCGTGAAGCGCGTGGAGCTCAAGCCCATCCCGCTGCAGGCCTGGATGGGGTTGATCTCCTTTCCCCCGCTGCTGATCGCGAGCCTCGTCTTCGAGCGCGAACAGCTCAGCCAGACGATTGCCGGCGGCTGGGTCTTCCTTCTCGCGCTGCTGTTCACCGTGCTGCTGGTCAATGTCTTCGCGCACGGCAGTTTCTACTGGCTGCTGAAGCGCTACGATGCCTCGCTGGTGGCCCCGCTCACCCTGATGGGCCCGCTCATCGGGGTGATCTCCGGCGTCGTGCTGCTCGGCGACCCGGTGACATGGCAACTCGTGCTCGGCGGCGCGCTCGCGATCGCCGGGGTGGCGACCGTCGCCGCGCGCCGCGCCAAGACCGTCCAGCCCGAAACCGTGCTGCAGAAACCGCGATGAAGATCACCGAGACTCCTTCGCCGAACTTCAACGAGCGCAAGCTGCCGGTTTCCATCCTGGTGCTGCACTATACCGGCATGGAGAGCGGGACCGCGGCGCTCGACCGGCTGCGCGAGCGCGAGGCCGGGGTGAGCGCGCACTACATGGTCGAGGAGGACGGCGAGGTGTTCCGCCTTGTCGCCGAGGACAAGCGCGCCTGGCATGCCGGGGTCAGCGCCTGGCGCGGGATCGAGGACGTCAATTCGGCCTCGGTCGGAATCGAGATCGTCAATGGCGGGCACGAGTTCGGCCTTCCTCCTTTTCCCGAAGCCCAGATCGAGGCGGTGATCGAACTCTGCCGGGACGTGATGGGCCGGCATGGGATCGCGGCGCGCGACGTCGTCGGGCACAGCGACATCGCCCCGGCGCGCAAGGCCGATCCAGGCGAGCGCTTTCCCTGGCGCCACCTGGCGGCGGCCGGGGTCGGGCTGTGGCCGGACCCGGCCGGCAAGGACGTTGCCGAGCTGATGCGCATCGGGGCGATCGGCGATCCGGTCGAGGCGCTGCAGCTCGATCTTCAGGCGATCGGATACGCCCTGACGGTCGACGGCGAGTTCGGGCTCGCGATGGAGGCCGTCGTCAAGGCGTTCCAGCGCCGCTTCCGGCCGGAGGCGATCGACGGCATCGTGGACGGCGAGACGGCCGGGCTCATCGCGCGGGTGAAGGCGCTCGCTGCAGGCTGAGCGCTTGCGCGGGGGTGGTGCGGCGCACTATCTAAGCCCGGTCAGACGGCCGGGCGGCCGCTCCGGTCCAGTGGCGAAAGCCGGGCCGGAGAGGAAAGTCCGGGCTCCACGGAAGGAGGGCGCCGGGAAACCCCCGGCGGGCCGGTTCGCCGGTTCAGGGAAAGCGCCGCAGAAAACAAACCGCCGGACAGTCGGTTCGCCGATTGGCCGGCAAGGGTGAAACGGTGCGGTAAGAGCGCACCGCCCCGACTGCAAGGAAGGGGGCACGGCAAGCCCCGCCCGGAGCAAGACCGAATAGGGATGGACGCGCCGCTCCGGCGGCGCACGCGCCTTCCGAGCGCCATCCGGGTAGGTCGCTAGAGGCGGCGGGCAACCGCCGCCCCAGATGAATGGTCGCCGCGGGCTTCGGCCCGTACAGAACCCGGCTTACAGGCCGTCTGACCTTGCTCTCTCTCGCGATGTGTTAACGGCGCGGGCGAAGTTTTCCACAGATGTTCTCTTCATGTTCTCTTGTGCTGCGGCGCGGCATGGGCCGCCTTTACTTGTCCGCATGCGAGAAAAAGCGCCTCTTTCGGTGCTTTCCAGATTGTTTCCCATGAAATCCCATGGTATCCCATAATTAACCAGCCGAGGGGGCTGAGCGCGATCGGGGCCTGGAAGCGGGATGTTCCTCTACACGACCGAAAACGGGATCGACGCGAAGGGACGGGTATCCGTCCCCGCCTCCTTCCGTGCGGCCGTGGCCTCCGATCCGCTGAACGGCATCTATGTCTGGCGCTCCTTTAACGGACCGTTCCTGGAAGGATGCGGCCAGCGCCTGATGGACGAGTTCGCCGAGGCGCTCGACGAGATGGACCCCTATGACGACCGCCGCGTCGCCATGGAGCGGGTCATCTTCGGCGGCGCCCGGGCGCTCACCTTCGATTCCACCGGGCGCATCTCGCTGCCCAGGGAGTTCGCCGACTATGCCGGCCTCGGTGCCAAGGCGACCTTCGTCGGCCTCGGCAAGCGCTTCGAGATCTGGAGCCCGGAGGCGATCGCCGAGCAGGCCGGCCGCGATCTGGAAACCGCGCGCGAGAACAAGCACGCCCTCAAGCCCAGGCGCCGCGCCGCCGGGGAGGGGGTGTGATGGCCCATCTTCCCGTCATGCTGAGCGAGGTCCTGCACCATCTCGAGCCGCGCGAGGGCGGGCTCTATGTCGACGGCACGTTCGGCGCGGGCGGTTATACGCGCGGCATCCTTGGAACCGACGGGACGCGCGTGCTCGGCATCGACCGCGATCCCACCGCCCGGCGCGCCGCCGAGGCGGTGAAGGCGGCCTACCCCAAGCGCTTCGCGTTCGCCGAAGGCCCGTTCTCCCTCATGGAGGAGGTCATCGAGCGCGCGCAGAGCTCGGGCGTGGACGGCGTCGTCCTCGATCTCGGCGTCTCCTCCATGCAGATCGACGAGGCCGAACGCGGCTTCTCCTTCCAGAAGGAAGGCCCGCTCGACATGCGCATGTCGCGCTCCGGGCCGAGCGCGGCCGACGCTGTCAACATGCTCGAGCTGGAGGAACTCGCCGCCATCTTCCGCGTCTATGGCGAGGAGAAGAAGGCGCGCCGCGCCGCGCAGTTCATCGTGCGCGAGCGCGAGGCCGAGCCGATCACCACGACGCTGCGCCTGGCCGACATCGTCAGCCGGGCCGTCGGCGGCAAGCCAGGGCGCATCCACCCGGCCACGCGCGTTTTCCAGGCGCTGCGCATTTTCGTCAACAACGAACTCGGCGAGCTGCTCGCCGGGCTCGACGCGGCCGAGCGCGTCCTCAAGCCCGCCGGCCGGCTCGTTATTGTTACCTTCCATTCACTGGAAGACCGCATCGTCAAATCCTTCCTGCGCGAACGTGCAGGGCTGCTCGGCCGGGGCTCGCGCCACGAGCCGGAGACCCTGCCCGAGCACGCGCCGAGCTTCTCGCTGCTCACCAAGAAGGCCGTCGAGGCGGGCGAGGCGGAGGTCGCGGACAATCCGCGCGCCCGCTCCGCCAAGCTCAGGGCCGGGGTGCGCACGAGCGAGCCGGCCTGGCCCGCGCGCGAGCCCAGCGTCGGGGGAGTTCCGCCCTATAGCCGCCTCCTGGAGGTCGCCTCATGATGAAAGCGATCAATCTGCTCGGTCTGACCATCGCCGTGGCCCTGCTCCTGGCGCTCTACATCGCCAAGACCGAGGCGGGAAAGGCGCAGGACCGGCTCGCCAACCTGCAGGCCGAACTCGCCGAGGAGCGCGGCCGGATCAACACGCTCCAGGTCAATGTCGCCCATCTGGAAGATCCCGAGCAGCTGCGCGCGCTCGCCCGCGCCTATCTCGGCTTCGAGCCGATCCGGCCGAACCAGGAGATCGGTCTCAACGAGCTGCCCAGCGTGACCCCCGAGACCGCCGCGGTGTCCGAAGGTCCCGCGGTGCCGCAGACCGCCTCGGTACGCCGCACCGGAGGCCGTCCCTGATGGTCTTCCCGCTCGCGCGTCTGTTCGGCCGGGTGAAGGTCCGCGAGGACCGGCAGGCACGCACGCCGCCGCCCGTGCTGGAGGCCGCGCCAGCAGATGTGACCCGCCTGCTGCGCCTGGATGACGAGACCGGCGCCGCGCTGACCCTGTCGCGCGGCCGGCTCGGCGTCATCGGTGCGGTGCTCGGGGTGGGCTTCGCCCTGCTCGGCGTGCGCGCCGTCGATCTCGCCCTGACACCGCACACCGAGAGCGGGCCGGGGCGCAGCTATGCCAGTGCGCCCGCTCCGCGCGGCGAGATCACGGACCGCGACGGCGAGGTGCTGGCGACCAATCTCGACTTCCACTCGCTGTGGGCCGATCCGAGCCTCGTCTGGGACGCGCAGGAGACTGCCGAGCAGCTGGCGACCGTGCTGCCCGATCTCGATGTCGAGCGCACGGCGCGCCTTCTGTCCTCGAACCGGCGCTTCGTGTGGATCGCGCGCCAGCTGAGCCCGCGCCAGCGCCAGGCGATCCACCTTCTGGGGCTGCCGGGCCTGGACTTCCGCATCGAACCGGGCCGCATCTATCCCAAGAAGCGCGCCGCGGCCCATCTGGTCGGCTACACCGATACCGATCTCAACGGCGTGTCCGGCGCCGAGCTCGCCTTCGACTCCGAGCTGTCGGCCGGAGACGGCCGGCCGGTCAGCCTGTCCATCGATCTCACGGCCCAGAACGCGATCGAGCGGGTGCTGCGCGCGCGCATGGCCGAGTTCCGGGCCGAAGGCGCGAGCGCGGTGCTGCTCAAGGTCGGGACCGGGGAGATCATCTCCATGGTCTCGCTGCCCGATTTCGATCCCAACCGGCCCGGCGACGAGCCGGCCGAAGCCCGCTTCAACCGGCCGGTCTCCGGCGTCTACGAGCTCGGCTCGGTGATGAAGCCGCTCACCCTCGCCGCAGCGCTCGAAAGCGGGCAGGTGCAGCTCACCGACGTTTTCGACGCGACCGAGCCGCTCGCGGTCGGCGGTTTCCGCATTCACGACTTCCATCCCGAGCGACGGCCTCTGACCGCGCGCGAGGCAATGATCCATTCATCCAATATCGCCACCGCACGCATCGCCGACACGATCGGCTCCGACGTCCTGACCGGCTTCTTCTCCGATCTGCGCCTGTTCGAGCGCGCGCCGGTGGAGCTCGCCGAGAGTGCGCCGCCGCTGATGCCGCAGCGCTGGGGGCGGGTGGAGAACATGACCGCCTCGTACGGGCACGGCTTCAACATCACCCCGCTCACCCTGGCCGCCGCCTATGCGGCGCTCGCCAATGGCGGGGTCTATGTGCCGCCGACCCTGCGTCCCGTCGCGCCGGGCGAGACCATCGCCGGAGAGCCGGTGCTGAGCGCCGCGACCGCCGCGCAGGTGCTCGCGGTGATGCGCCAGGTCGTCACCGAGGGGTCGGGCGGCGGCGCGGATGTCGCAGGACTGGCGGTTGCTGGGAAAACCGGTACGGCGGAGCAGATCGTGGATGGGCGTTATGATACGAGGTCGGTCTACACCTCCTTCATCTCGATCTTTCCGTTCGACGATCCCGAATACGTGCTGCTCGTGACCTTCTACCTGCCTCAACCGACAGAAAACACGCACGGCTTCCGCACCGCGGGCTGGAACGCGGCACCGGCCTCGGGCGAGATCATCGCCCAGCTCGCCTCGATCCTCGGCATCGCCCCGCGTGAGGCGGACCCGCAGGCCCAGGCGAGCGTCGTCGCCCAGATGTTCGCGCCGCGCGTCCAGGTCCGGCGCGGGCCCGAGGAGCCGCTCGACATCGTCGTCGCGCCGGAAGCCGTCGAAGGGCAGGAGCCATGAGCGCGGTGCGTCATCTGCGCGATCTGCTCCCGCCGGGCGTGAGCGTGCGCAAGGACATGCTCGATCTGGCCGTCACCGGCCTCGCGCTCGACAGCCGGCAGGTGAAGCCCGGCGAGATCTTCGCCGCGCTCCCCGGCGTGAGGACGCACGGGCGCGACTTCGTGGCGATGGCCGAGGATCGCGGGGCGGTGGCGATCCTTGGAACGCCGGACATCGCGACGCGAAAGCCGCTGATCGCCGTCGAGGATCCGCGCGAGGCGCTCGCCGCGATGGCGGCGAGGTTCCATCCCCGCCAGCCGCAGACGATCGCGGCGGTGACGGGTACGAACGGCAAGAGCTCGACGGTGGAGTTCCTGCGCCAGATCTGGGCGATGAGCGGGCGCAAGGCCGCCGCGCTGGGCACGCTCGGCGTCACGCGCGAAAGCGGACGCACCGATGTCGGCTACACCACGCCGGATGCGATCCGTCTTCACAAGGCACTCGACGAGATCGCGCGCGAGGGCGTGACCCATCTCGCCATGGAGGCCTCCAGCCACGGTCTGAAGCAGCGTCGGATGGATGCGGTGAAGGTGAGCCTTGCCGGCTTCACCAACCTCACCCAGGACCATCTCGATTATCATCCCGATTTCGAGGACTATTTCGCCTCGAAGCTGCGCCTGTTCGACACGCTCCTGCCGTCCGGCGCGCCGGCCGTGATCGATGTCGACACCGAATGGGGGGTCAAGGTCGCCGACCGCTGCCGCGAGCTTGGCCGCGACGTCACGACGATCGGCTGGGGCGGGCGCGAGCTGCAGATCAAGGAGATCACGCCCCATCCGGCAAGCCAGGACATCCGCCTTGCCTACAAGGGCGAGGAGCATCGCCTGGCCCTGCCGCTGATCGGCGAGTTCCAGACCTCCAATGCGCTGATGGCGGCCGGGCTCGCGATCGAGAGCGGGGTATCGCCGGAGGAGGTCTTCGCGAGCCTGTCGAAACTCATCGGCGTGCCGGGGCGGCTCGAGCTCGCCGCGACGACGCGCGAGGACTGTCCGATCCTGGTGGATTACGCACACACGCCTGACGGGCTGGACAAGCTGCTGCGCGCGGCACGCCCGCACACGCGCGGGCGCATAGTGCTGGTGTTCGGCGCGGGCGGGGACCGCGATCCCTCCAAGCGCGAGAAGATGGGCGCGGTGGCCCAGAAGCTCGCCGATCTTGTGATCGTCACCGACGACAATCCGCGCTCGGAGGATCCTTCGAAGATCCGGGCCTCGATCCTGAAAGCCTGCCCCAAGGCGCGCGAGATCGCCGACCGGTCGCAGGCCATCGGCGAAGCCGTCGCGATGCTGGAGGCGGGCGACACGCTGCTCATCGCCGGCAAGGGCCACGAGACCGGCCAGATCGTCGGCGACAGGGTGATCCCTTTCGATGACCGCGAGGCGGCGAAGAAGGCGCTCAAGCAGCAGGGGAGGGGGCGATGAACCGCCCGCTTTGGACCGCGAAGGATGCCGCGAGGGCGACCGGCGGACGCCTGGAGGGCGGGGAATGGACCGCCACCGGTGTCTCCATCGATTCCCGCACGATCGAGCCCGGCGATCTCTTCGTCGCGCTGTCCGACCAACGCGACGGCCACGAGTTCGCGCAGGCTGCGCTCGATGCCGGCGCGGTGGCTGCCCTGGTTTCGAAGCCCGGCGTGTGCGACGGCCCCAGGCTGGTCGTCCCCGACGTGCTGCAGGCGCTGCGCGATCTTGGCGCGGCGGCGCGCGATCGCTGCGGCGCCGTGCGCGTGGCGGTCACCGGCTCGGTCGGCAAGACCAGCGTGAAGGAGTGGATCGCCGCGGCGTTCCGCGCGGCCGGCCCCGCCCATTGGAGCGTGAAGAGCTACAACAATCACTGGGGCGTGCCGCTGACGCTCGCGCGCATGCCGGCCGGCACCCGGCATGCCGTGTTCGAGATGGGCATGAACCATGCCGGCGAGATCCGCGCCCTGACCGCCCAGGTCCGCCCGCACGTCGCGGTGATCACCAAGATCGCGCCGGCGCACCTGGAAAATCTCGGTTCCATGGAAGCGATCGCCGACGCCAAGTCGGAGATCTTCGAGGGCCTGGAGCCCGACGGCATCGCCGTCATCCCGGCCGACGACGAGTTCCGCGACCGCCTGGCCGGCCACGTGAACGCGAGCAGGGCGGGCTTCCTGCTCGATTTCGGCGCCGCGCCGAAGGCGGCGGTGCGGGTGGTCTCATATACCGACGGGCCTGACGGCGGGACCGGCAGGCTCGACGTGCTCGGGCGCGAGATCGTGATCCGGGTCGGCGCCTCCGGCGCGCACCAGGGTATCAATGCCGCCGCGGTGATGGCGGCCTGTGTCGCGGCCGGCCTGGAACCGGAAATCGTCGCCGAGGTGCTCGCGAGCCAGACGGCCGCGCCGGGTCGCGGCGCGCGCTTCACCCTGTCCCTGCCCGACGGTGGCGAGGCACTGATCGTCGACGACAGCTACAATGCCAATCCCGCTTCCATGACTGCAGCCATTGCCGGGCTCGCCAATCGTCAGCCGGCGCGCGGCGGGCGGCGTATCGCGGTGCTGGGCGAGATGCTCGAGCTCGGGCCCCAGAGCGAGGCGATGCACGCGGCACTCGCCGAGCCCCTGAAGACTGCCGGCGTCGACATCGTGATCGGCGTCGGGCGCGGCATGCAGACGCTGCTCAGCGCCCTGCCAAAGTCCGTCGAAGGCCGGCAGGCGGACAATGCCGGCGAGGGCCTCGAGCGGCTCGGCCAGATTCTGCGCGACGGCGATGTTGTGCTGATCAAGGGATCGAACGCATCGGGTGTCCACAAAATCGTCGCAAGCCTGCATGAGGGTCGCTTTCACGCACCTTCGAACGCCTGAGGATTTTTCATGCTTTACCTGCTTCTCGCGCCCCTGGCGGAACAGTTCCAGATCTTCAACGTCCTCAACTATCTGACCTTCCGCACGGGCCTCGCCTGGATCACGGCGTTCATGGTGGCGCTGATCATCGGGCCGGGCTTCATCCGCTGGCTGAGGAGCAAGGGCTCCCAGCCGATCCGCACCGACGGGCCGGAGAGCCACATCGTCGCCAAGGCCGGCACTCCGACCATGGGTGGCTTCATCATCCTGATCGGCATCCTCGTCGGCACGCTGCTGTGGGGCGATCTCACGAACCAGTATCTCTGGGTGGTGATCTTCGTGACCGCCGGATTCGGCGCGATCGGCTTCATCGACGACTGGCGCAAGGTCACCAGGAAGTCCTCCGAAGGGCTTTCCGGGCGCGGCAAGCTCATCCTGCAATCCATCATCGCGCTCGCCGCGGTGATCTGGATGACGGACCTGCTTTCCGACGCCCCCGGCGTGCCGGACCATTTCGCGACCTCGGTCGCGGTACCCTTCTTCAAGGACCTTCTCATCCCCCTGAGCTACGGCTTCTACCTGTTCGGGCTCCTGGTGATCGTCGGCGCGTCGAACGCGGTCAACGTCACCGACGGGCTCGACGGTCTTGCCATCGTTCCGGTGATGATCGCGGCCGGCTCGTTCGGCTTCATCGCCTATTTCGTCGGCTCCGCGGTCTATGCCGACTATCTGTTCCTGAACTTCACGCCCGGCACGGCCGAGCTTGCGGTGATCTGCGGCGCGATCCTTGGAGCCGGGCTCGGATTTCTCTGGTTCAACGCTCCGCCCGCCATGGTCTTCATGGGCGATACGGGGTCCCTGTCCCTGGGCGGCGCGCTCGGCACGATCGCGGTGGCGGTCAAGCACGAGATCGTGCTGGCCATCATCGGCGGCCTGTTCGTGCTCGAGGCGGTGTCGGTGATGGTGCAGATCGCCAGCTTCAAGCTCACCGGCAAGCGCATCTTCAAGATGGCCCCGATCCACCACCATTTCGAGAAGATGGGCTGGGCCGAGCCGACCATTGTCATCCGCTTCTGGATCATCGCCGTCGTGCTCGCCCTTATCGGACTGTCCACGCTGAAACTGAGGTAGCCGAATGATCCCCGTCACTGCGTTTGCAGGCCGCGCCGTCGCCGTCTTCGGACTGGCGCGCACCGGCATCGCGACGGCGAAGGCACTTGCCGCCGGCGGGGCCAAGGTGCTGGCGTGGGACGATAACGCGGACACGCGCGCGAGTGCGGAAAGGGCCGGCGTGCCGCTGGTCGACCTCAACCGGCGCGACTGGGGAGATATCGCGGCCTTGGTGCTCTCGCCCGGCGTGCCGCTGCATCACCCCAGCCCCCACCGCATGGTCGAGCTTGCCCGCGCGGTCGGCGCGCCGGTGATCGGGGACATGGAGCTGTTCGCGATGGAAGCGAACAAGGTCGACAATGTCCGCGTCGTCGGCATCACCGGCACGAACGGCAAGTCGACGACCACGGCGCTGATCGGCCACATCCTGAAGACCGCCGGGCTCGACGTGCGCGTTGGCGGCAATATCGGCGAGGCCGTGCTCTCGCTCGCCCCGCCGCGGCCCGGCGCGATCTACGTGCTGGAGCTGTCTTCCTATCAGCTCGATCTCGTCGAGCGCCTGCACTGCGACGTCGCGGTCTTCCTCAACATCACGCCGGACCATATCGACCGGCATGGCAGTCTCGAAAACTACGTCGCGGCCAAGCGGCGCATCTTCGCCACCCAGAGCGACGAGGACACCGCCGTCATCGGCGTCGACGACGAGATCACGAAGAAGGTGTTCTCCGAGATGCGCGCCTCCGGGGCGCAACACGTGGTCCCGGTCTCGGCGCGCAAGGTGATCTCGCGCGGTGTGTATGTGCTTGGTGGCACGCTCTACGACGCGCTCGACGGCAAGGCGAAGCCCGGGGCAGACCTCTCCCGTGCGATCGCGCTGCCGGGCCGGCACAACGCGCAGAACGCGGCTGCCGCCTATGCCGCGGTGCGCCGGCTGGGCGTGAGCCCGGAGGATGCCGCGGCCGGCATCGAGAGTTTTCCGGGCCTGCCCCACCGCCAGGAGCGTGTCGGACAGGTCGGTCCGGTCGTCTTCATCAATGATTCCAAGGCCACCAATGCCGATGCCGCCGCCCAGGCCCTCGGCTGCTATGACGACATCTTCTGGATCGCCGGCGGCCAGGCCAAGGAGGGCGGGGTGAAATCGCTCGAGCCATTCTTCCACCGCATCCGGCGCGCCTATCTCATAGGCCAGGATGCCGATCTCATCGCCCGCCAGCTCGCGGGCAAGGTCGACGTCGTCCAGGCAGGCAACCTGCATACCGCGACTGCGCGCGCGGCGAAGGATGCCGTGGAGAGCGGCTCGCACAATCCGGTCGTCCTACTCTCGCCGGCCTGCGCGAGCTTCGACCAGTTCAGGAGTTATGAACACCGCGGGGATAGCTTCCGCATAGCCGTGACCGATCTCATCGCCAAGGCACGCGGAGGAAACGCCGCATGATTGCAGCTCCCAGGTCCCGCTTCCCGGCGCTGTGGCGCGGACTCGACCGTACCCTGATCTTCACGGTGGTGTCCCTCATCGGCATCGGCCTGACCCTGTCGCTTGCCGCCGGACCGGCGGCGGCCGAGCGCCTGTCGATCTCCCAGCCCTTCTATTTCCTGATCCGACATGCGGTCTTCGCGGGCGCGGGGGTGGCGATCCTGCTGTTCACCGCCGCGCTGTCGGTCACCGGCGTGCGCCGGATCGCCGGGCTCGCCCTGGCCGGTTCGCTCATCGTGATGGCGGCGCTTCCGGTGATCGGCCACGAGGTCAACGGCGCGACTCGCTGGATCCGGCTCGGCGGGTTCGGGCTGCAGCCGAGCGAGTTTCTCAAGCCCGCCTTCATCGTCATCTGCGCCTGGCTGTTCGCCGAGGAGAGCCGCGGCGCGCCGGTACCCGGCCGTCTCCTCGCGCTCGGGCTTTACGGCCTCAGCGTCGCGCTTCTCATCCTCCAGCCCGATTTCGGTCAGACCATCCTCCTGTCAGCGATCTTCGGGGCGATGCTGTTCGCCGCGGGACTGCCCTGGCTCTACACGCTGGCGCTCGGGGGAGCGGGGCTCGGCCTGATGACGCTTGCCTATTTCAGCCTCGACCACGTGCAGGCGCGGGTTGCCGCCTTCCTCTCGCCTCAGGCGGACTGGGCCCAGACCGAGCGGGCGCGCCAGGCATTCGCCGAGGGCGGGCTGTTCGGCGTCGGACCGGGCGAGGGCGAGATCAAGCGCCTCCTGCCCGAGGCTCATACCGATTTCGTCTTCTCCGTCGCGGCCGAAGAGTTCGGCCTGCTCGCCTCGCTCGCCATCATCGGGCTCTACGCCATCCTGTTCGCCCAGGCCTGGAGCCGGGCGATGAAGCTCACCGACCATTTCGCCCAGCTTGCCACGGCCGGGCTCGCCCTCCTGTTCGGCTTCCAGGCGCTGATCAATATCGCGGTCAATCTCAACCTCATCCCGCCCAAGGGGATGACCTTGCCCTTCATCTCCTATGGCGGTTCGTCGATGCTGGCGCTCGCCTTCGCGGCCGGACTGATGCTGGCGCTGACCCGTCACCGGCCCGGCGCCTACGAGCGGCGGAGCTAGGCCGTGGCGGGACGGCTCCTGATCGCGGCCGGAGGGACCGGCGGGCACATGTTTCCTGCACGCGCAGCGGCCGAAGCCCTGATCGCGCGCGGCTGGCAGGTCAAGCTCGTCACCGATGCGCGCGGCGCGAAGCATGCGCGCGGCTTTCCCGGCGAGGCGATCAGCGAGATTTCCGCCTCCAGCCCCTTCGTGAAGAACCCGATCAAGCTCGCCGGCGCGCTCGGCAGGCTCGCCAGGGGGCTCGGCCAGACGCGCGCGATCATCAGGCAATTTCGGCCCGACGTCATTGCCGGGTTCGGCGGCTACCCCGCCTTTCCGGCGCTGGCGGCGGCGCGCCTGGCATCCATCCCGTACGTGATCCACGAGCAGAACGCGGTGCTCGGCCGGGTGAACCGGGTCTTCGCCGGCGGCGCCTTCGCTGTGGCCTCCGGCTTCGAACGTCTCGACCGCCTCCCGGGAAAAGCCCGGCACGAGGTGACCGGAAATCCGGTGCGCGCCGCGATCCGCGAGGCGCGTGAAGCCGGCTACGAAGCGCCGGGCGAGACCGGTTCGATCCGCCTGCTGGTCATCGGCGGCAGCCTCGGCGCGCGCATTCTCTCCGACACCTTGCCGGCCGCGATCGCGCGCCTTCCCGGCGCGCTGCGCGCGCGCCTCGACATCGTCCAGCAGGTGCGCGCCGAGAGTCTGGATCAGGTGCGCGCCGCCTATGCGAAGGCCGGGGTGACGGCACAGTGCGAGGCCTTCTTCGAGGACATGGGCCGCCAGTACGCCCGGGCCCACCTGGTCATCGCCCGCGCCGGGGCGTCGAGCGTGGCGGAGATCGCGGCGGTCGGTCGGCCGGCCATCTTCGTGCCGCTCGCCATCGCCATGGACGATCACCAGGCCGCCAATGCCGAGGCGCTCGTGGAAGCGGGCGCAGCCGATTGCCTGCGTGAGGGCGCGTTCACTGCCGAGGCGCTGTCGGCGCGGCTTGAAACCCTGCTCACCGATCGCGAAGCTCTCGCGCTCCGGGCCGGACGTGCCCGCGCGCTCGGCAAGCCGGACGCGCATGCGCGCCTGGCCGACCTCATCGAATCCGCCGCCAGGGACTAGCCATGCCGCCCATCGATCTCGCCGCCGCCGTCGGACCGGTCCATTTCGTCGGGATCGGCGGGATAGGCATGAGCGGGATCGCCGAGGTCATGCTCAATCTCGGCTATGCGGTCACGGGCTCCGACATCAAGGACAGCGCCAATGTCGAGCGCCTGAGGAAGAAGGGCGCCACCGTTCACATCGGCCACGCGGCGGAGAATATCGATGGCGCCGGCGCGCTGGTGGTGTCCAGTGCGGTGAAGAAGACCAATCCCGAACTCGCCGCTGCGCGCGCGAGGCGCATCCCCGTCGTGCGCCGCGCGGAGATGCTGGCCGAGCTGATGCGCCTGAAATACGCAGTCGCGGTCGGGGGCACGCACGGCAAGACCACGACGACCTCGCTCATCGCCGCGCTGATGGACGGGGCGGGCTTCGATCCCACCGTCATCAATGGCGGCATCATCTCCGCCTACGGCTCGAACGCGAAGATGGGCACGAGCGACTGGATGGTGGTGGAGGCCGACGAGAGCGACGGATCCTTCCTCAAGCTGCGCGGCTCGGTGGCGCTGATCACCAACATCGATCCCGAGCACATGGAGCATTACGGCAGCTTCGACGCGCTGCGCGCGGCTTTCGCCCAGTTCGTGGAGAACCTGCCCTTCTACGGCTTCGCGGCGCTGTGTACCGATCATGCGGAGGTCCAGGCGCTCGCCGCGCGCATCGAGGACCGCCGCGTCATCACCTACGGATTCAATCCGCAGGCCGAGGTGCGCGCGGTCAACGTGCGCACGAGCCCGGCGGGGTCGACCTTCGACATCGTCTTCCAGCCGGTCGGGGGCGAGCGCATCGTGTGGCGCGACTTCACCCTGCCGATGATGGGCGAGCACAACGTGCAGAACGCCGCCGGCGCGATCGCGGTCGTCAGGGCGCTCGGCGGCACCGAGTCCGATCTCAAGGCCGCGCTCGCCCGGTTCGCAGGCGTGAAGCGGCGCTTCACCATCACGGGCGAGGCCCGGGGCGTCACGGTCGTCGACGATTACGGCCATCACCCGGTGGAGATCGCCGCCGTGCTCAAGGCCGCGCGCCAGCGCGCCGGCGAGGGCCGCGTCATCGCGGTGTGCCAGCCGCACCGCTATACGCGCCTGCACGACCTGTTCGACGAGTTCTGCACCTGCTTCAACGATGCCGACAGCGTGCTCATCGCGCCGGTCTATACCGCGGGCGAGGACCCGATCGAGGGCGCCGACCGCGAGCATCTCGTCGCCGGCCTGTCCGCGCACGGTCACCGCGACGCCGCGCCCACGGACAAGGAAAGCCTGCCGGAGGATCTGAAGACCCGCGTGAAGTCCGGCGATCTCGTCGTCTGCCTCGGGGCAGGGGACATCACCTACTGGGCCGCGGACCTTCCCGAACGGCTGGAGCGGGTGCTGTGAGCTTTCCCTCGATCAGAAATCGTCTGCCCGCCGTGCGCGGCAAGCTGATCGAGAACGCGCCGCTGAGCGACATCACCTGGCTGAGGGTCGGCGGGCCGGCGCAGGTCCTGTTCATCCCGGCCGACGAGGCCGATCTTTCGCGCTTCCTCGCCGAGACGCCGCGCGAGATTCCCGTTCATGTCCTCGGGGCGGGCTCGAACACGCTCGCGCGCGACGGCGGCGTGGAGGGCGTGGTGGTGCGCCTCGGACCGGCCTTCGCGAAAGCCGAGGCGATGGAAGGCTCGCGCCTCAGGGTCGGCGCCGCCGCGCTCGACAAGCAGGCGGCCAAGGCCGCGGCGAAGGCGGGAATCGCGGGGCTCGAATTCTTTGTCGGCGTGCCCGGCACGATCGGCGGGGCGCTGCGGATGAATGCGGGCTGCTACGGTACGGAGACGAAGGACCGGCTGATCGAGGCGGTCGCGCTGGACCGGCGCGGGAGGCGCATCGTCGCCGGCGCGGGCGAGCTGGGCTACACCTATCGCCACTGCGCGGCGCCGGACGACTGGATCTTCGTCGAGGCGCTCTTCCAGGGCGAGCCGGGCCGGCCGGAGGCGATCACTGCCAGGATGATCGAGATCACCGCGCGCCGTGAGGAGACCCAGCCAATCCGGGAGAAGACGTCCGGCTCGACCTTCAAGAACCCCGACCCGGAGAAGGCGGGAGGGCGTTCGGCCTGGCAGCTCGTCGATCTCGTCGGCGGACGGGGGCGGCGCGTCGGCGGGGCGCGCTTCTCCGAGATGCACGCGAACTTCCTGATCAATGACGGCACGGCCACGGCAGAAGACCTCGAAACCCTCGTCGAACAGGTCCGCGAAGACATCCGCGAACAGACCGGCATTGACATGGAGTGGGAGGTCAGGCGGCTGGGACGGAGGCAGGGCGGATGAACACGCGCGTCGCGGTCCTCAAGGGCGGGCTTTCCGCCGAACGCGAGGTTTCCCTCGTTTCGGGTGCGAAATGTGCGCAGGCCCTGCGCAGCAAGGGCTATGACGTGGTCGAGATCGATGTCGGCCACGATGTCTACGAGCGTCTGAAGGAAGCCGACCCCGACATCGTCTTCAACGCCCTGCACGGCGAGTACGGCGAGGACGGGCGCATCCAGGGCCTGCTCGACTATTTCGGGCGGCCCTACACCCATTCCGGCGTCGCCGCCTCCGCGCTGGCCATGGACAAGGAGCGCACCAAGGCGGTGCTGCGCCTCGCCGGCGTGAAGTCTCCCGAAGGCGTGATCGCGAGCCGCTTCGAGGCGGCCAAGACACATCTCCTGAAGCCGCCCTATGTTGCCAAGCCGAACGATCGCGGTTCCTCGGTCGGGGTGCTGATCGTGCCGGAGGGGGCGAACCGCCCGCCGGCCGAGCTCGCCGCGGACAGCTGGCCCTATGGCGACGAGGTGCTGATCGAGACCTATGTCCCCGGACGCGAACTCACCGTCGCGGTGATGGGCGACCGCCCGCTCTGCGTGACCGAGATCATCCCGAAGACCGCGTTCTACGATTACGAGGCGAAATACGCCGCCGGCGGCTCGGTGCACCAGTGCCCCGCCGACATTCCCGATGCGGTCGCGCAGGAGGCGATGGACGCCGCCCTGACTGCACATCGCGTTCTCGGCTGCAAGGGCTTGACCCGCAGTGATTTTCGCTGGGACGAGGCCGGAGGCAGCGGCCTATGGTTACTCGAAATTAATACCCAGCCGGGCATGACTCCGACATCCCTGGCCCCTGAACAGGCGGCCTGGTCCGGGATCTCATTCGCTGATCTCGTGGCCTGGATGGCGGAGGATGCGTCGTGCCCAAGGTAGGACGCGCCGGCACAGCCGCACCCGCAAAACCAAAGAAGCGGGCGGCGCCCCGGCGCAAGGCTCAAACCGTTCCCGTACGCGGCGGCAAGCTGATCAACTGGCTGGCCGCGCGTCTGCGCGCCGTGCGTTACCGCGCTGGTCACGCCCTGCGTCTGGGCGGGATCGGCATCGCCGCGCTCGTCGTGCTCGCCGTCGCAGGCCTCGCCGCGCTCGGCCGGCTGCCGGAGGTCGGTGCGGCGCTTCATGCTGGACTCGATGCGCGCCTGGCCCGCTCCGGCTTCGCGGTCAGCAGCATCGACATCGCCGGCGCACGCCAGGTCGGCGCGGAGACGATCGCCGAGGCGATCGGAGCCGATCCGGCCCACAGCCTGCTCGCGATCGATCCTGCCGAGGCCCGCGCGCGCGTCGAGGCGATAAGCTGGGTGGAACGGGCGAGCGTCGCGCGCCTCTGGCCCGACCGGGTCGCCGTCGTGCTGACCGAGCGTGTGCCCTTCGCCCTGTGGCAGCAGGAGGGCTATCACCGCGTGATCGACCGGAGCGGGGTCGTGATCTCCGACGCCGACCCGCGCGCCTATGCCGACCTGCCGCGCGTGGTGGGCGAGGGGGCGAATGATCCGGCCGCCGAGATCGTCGACCTGCTCGCACGCCAGGGCGAGATCGCCGCGCTCGTCACCCATGCCGTGCGCGTCGGCGAGCGGCGCTGGAATCTGCGCCTCGCCGCGGGCGGCGACATCCTTCTTCCCGAGAACGACCCGGCTTCCGCGCTCGCCCTCCTGGCGACGCTGCATGGCGAGCGGCGCGTTCTCGATCTCGATGCCCAGGCATTCGATCTCAGAACCGAGGGCGAGCTTGTGATCCGGGCCTGGCCGGATCGCGCCGCCGCAGCGCGCGGGCGCGGAGCGTGAGCAGTCATGGGCCTGTTTGATCGTTTGCGCACCGAGGACGAGGACGCGGCGGGCGCTCCGGCCGCAAAGCCGGGCCTGTTCGCCGCGCTCGAGGTCGGGACCTCCAAGACGGTCTGCTTCATCGTCAAGAGCGAGGCGACCATCGCGGGCTCGCGCCTGCGCGTCGTCGGCGTCGGCCACCAGTCGAGCCGCGGGGTGCGCGGCGGCACCATCGTCGACATGAACGCCGCCCAGTCCTCGATCAAGACCGCGGTGGAGAACGCCGAGCGCATGGCCGGCCACGCCGTGAGCGAGGTGACGCTCGTGACCGCCGCGGGCGGGCTCTCCTCCACGCGCATCGGGGTGGAAGCCCCGCTCTCGCGCCGCGAGGTCTCCGATCGCGATCTGCGCCATGCCCTGCGCGAGGGGCTGCAGACCTTCTTCGAGCCGGGACGGGTCATGCTGCACGCCATCCCGCTCGGCTGGCGGGTGGACAATCATCGCGGGGTGAAGGATCCGCGCGGCATGTTCGGACGTGAACTCGGCGTCGACCTGCACATCGTCACCGCCCCGATCGAGCCGCTCAGGAATCTCGCCACCTGCGTGGAGCGCTGCCGCCTGTCCATCGCGGGTATCGTGGCGACGCCCTATGCGGCGGGTCTCTCGGCCCTCGTCGAGGACGAGCTGCTGCTCGGTGCCATGGTGATCGACATGGGTGCGGCGACGACCAGCGTCGGCGTCTTCGCGGAAGGCTCGCTCATCCATGTCGACGGCGTGCCGATCGGCGGCGCGCACGTGACCAGCGACATCGCGCGCGGCCTGTCGACCCCGGTCAGCGCGGCCGAGCGCATCAAGGTGCTCTATGGCTCGGCGCTGGATTCCCCCGATGACGACCAGGTGATGATCGAGACCCCGCCGGTCGCCGGGGACGGGGATACCACCATGGTCCAGCAGCCGCGCGCGCTTCTGAACGCCGTGATCCGCCCGCGCCTGGAGGAAGTGTTCGAACTCCTGCGCGACCGGCTCGATGCCGCCGGCGTCTCGCGTGCCGCCGGGCGCCGTCTGGTGTTGACGGGCGGGGCCGCGCAGCTGCCCGGCGCGGCGGAACTGGCCGGCCGGGTGCTGTCCAAGCAGGTGCGCATCGGCCGGCCCTCCGGCCTTCACGGGCTCGGCGACGCGGTCTCCGGCCCGGCCTTCTCCGCATGTGCCGGCGTGATCGTGCGCCGCGCGCGCGGCAGCGCGGAAGCCATCGCCGGCCCGCCCCCTCTCAACGGTGCCGGCGAGCGCCGCCTGAAGGCCGCCGCCGGCGGCGAGCGCGGCCCCAAAGCCATCCTGCGCTGGTTCGCGGAGAGCTTCTGACGCCGCCCGCGTTAACCGCGCTCACTCAAACCTTACGATTTTTGCAGCGCGTTCCCAAAGCGTTCCGGGAATCGTCGCCGCCGGACTCCATTCCCTTAACTCTCGATTAAACAAGCGCTTTCAGAGTGGTTCGCAAACAAGCTGTTAAGCTTGACCGCTGGTTTATGGAGCATTCCCGCCATGTCGCTCAACCTGTCCGCGCCCGAGCCGACCGAGCTGAAGCCGCGCATCCTCGTCTTCGGGGTCGGCGGGGCCGGGGGCAATGCCGTCAACAACATGATCGAGGCCAATCTCGAAGGCGTCGATTTCGTGGTGGCCAACACCGACGCGCAGGCCCTGTCCCGCTCGCGTACGGACCGGCGCATCCAGATGGGCCAGCAGATCACCGAGGGGCTCGGCGCGGGCGCACGCCCCGAGGTCGGCGAGCAGTCTGCCGAGGACTCCCTGCAGGAGATCCTCGAGCACCTGGCCGGCGCGCACATGGTCTTCATCACCGCCGGCATGGGCGGGGGCACCGGCACCGGCGCCGCGCCGGTGATCGCGCGCGCCGCGCGCGAGCAGGGCATCCTGACCGTGGGCGTGGTCACCAAGCCCTTCCACTTCGAAGGCACGCGTCGCATGCGCCTTGCCGAATCCGGCATCGAGCGCCTGCAGAGCCATGTCGACACGCTGATCATCATCCCGAACCAGAACCTGTTCCGCATCGCCACGGAGAAGACGACCTTCGCCGAGGCGTTCTCGATGGCCGACCAGGTCCTGCACTCGGGCGTTCGCGGCATCACCGACCTCATGGTCATGCCCGGCCTGATCAACCTGGACTTCGCCGACGTGCGCACCGTGATGAACGAGATGGGCAAGGCGATGATGGGGACCGGCGAGGCCTCCGGCGAGAAGCGCGCCATCGAGGCCGCCCATGCCGCCATCGCCAACCCGCTGCTCGACGACGTCTCGATGAAGGGCGCCAAGGGCGTGCTCATCAACATCACCGGCGGCATGGACATGACGCTGTACGAGGTCGACGAGGCGGCCAACGAGATCCGCGAGGAAGTCGACCCGGACGCCAACATCATCGTCGGCTCGACCTTCGACGAGAGCATGGAGGGCACGATCCGCGTTTCGGTCGTGGCCACCGGGATCGATCAGGAGCAGGTCACCCAGGTCGATCCGCGCCGCCAGCAGGGCACCGGCAATGTCGTCAACGCCTGGAAGAGCCGCGAGAGCCGGCCCCAGCGCCAGGCCGAACCGCTGGTGCGCCGCGCCGCCGACGCGGTCGCGGTGAACGAGAGCCCAGTCGTCCGCGGCGAAGCGCAGACGGAACGCCCGGCCGCGCGCTCGGTGGAGATCTCCGAACCCGTGGAAACTGCGATGGACCAGGCGGTCAGCGCGCCGGATGCCTATTCGGCGCGCGAAGAGGACGAGCGCCCGGAAGTCGTGCGCACCCGCGAGCGCCTGGAACAGGCCGCCTCCGAGCTGCGCCGCCCGGCCGCGCCGGCCCGGCGCGAGCCGGAACCCGAGCCGGAAGAGGAGAGCAGGCCCCGCCTCGGCCTGTCGATCTTCGGCCGCCGGGCCAAGCCCAAGCCGACCCCGCCCGCGCCGCAGGCCCGCATCGCGCCGCAGCGCCCGGCCCAGGCCCAGCCGCGCCCGGCCCAGCAGGCCCAGCCGCGTCACAACCCGGCCGATACCGGAGACCTGTTCGGGTCGGAGATCGACGAGAGCGAGCTGGAGATCCCCGCCTTCCTTCGCCGCCAGGCGAACTAGGGTCCAAGGCCTTGTCGCTGCGAGAAGTTTTCGGCCGGTCGGGGCACGCCCCGGCCGGCCGTCCCGTTTCGTAACATGGCGCAACATTCCTTTAATTGCGCCGCTGCGAGGGCGCGCTAGTTTGCCCCGCGACAATGAGGGGCAACGTGTCCGCGGCCCAACCGGGCCGCTCCTGGCACGCAGAAAAAAACGAGACGAACGTCCATGATGGAACGGACAACTCTGGCCGCGCCGGCCGTGTGTGCAGGCGTAGGACTCCATACCGGCGCCCGGGTGCGCATGGCGATGCGACCGGGCAAGCCCGGCACCGGCATCGTCTTCGAACGCACCGATCTCGACCTCGACGACCGCCTCGTGGCGGCGCGCTACGACCGCGTGCGTTCGACCGATCTCGGCACCACCCTGGTCAACGATGCGGGCGCGTCTGTCTCCACAGTCGAACACCTGATGGCCGCGCTCGCCGGGCTCGGCATCGACGATCTCTACATCGAGCTCGACGGCCCGGAAATCCCGGCGATGGACGGCTCGTCCGCGCCCTTTGTCGATCTCGCCCTGCGCGCCGGTCTCGCGCGCCAGCCCGCCCCGCGCCGCGCCATCCAGGTGCTCAAGCCGATCACCGTCACCGATGGCGGACGCGAGGCGAGCTTCCTGCCGGCGCTGAAGCAGGCCATCGACGTGGAGATCGACTTTCCCGATCCGGCGATCGGCCGGCAGCACTTCGCCTTCGAGGTGACGGCCGAGAATTTCCGCGATCTGGTGGCCCCGGCCCGGACCTTCGGCTTCCGCCGCGATCTCGACATGCTGCTGAAGAACGGGCTCGCCCGCGGCGGCTCGATGGACAATGCCATCGTGGTCGAGGACGGGCGAATCGCCAATCCGGGGGGCTTGCGCTTCGCCGACGAGTTCGTGCGTCACAAGGCGCTCGACGCGCTCGGCGATCTCTACCTCGCCGGCGCGCCGATCCTGGGGCTCTACCGCGCCACGCGGCCGGGCCACTACATCAACAGCCTCGCGGTGAATGCGTTGCTCGCCGACCGCTCGGCCTGGAAGATGGTCTCGCTGCGCGACGTGGCGGGCCCGGCCGAGCGTCTCGCGCAGACCTGACGCGGCGCTTTTGCCGCGCGGCGGGATCGGTTAGAACTCCCTTCGCACTGCCGGACGAGATTTCGATGGGACAGGCGTCCCGTCCGGCGTAACCTGCTTTGCGTGAGCCCGAAGAGGACCCGCCATGACGCTTGCCGTTCGCGCCGGACTGATCATCGCCGCGCTCGTCGCCCTGTCGGCCTGCGCCGGCCGTGACGAGCCCGAACTGCAATATGTCGAGCAGCCGGTGGAGATGCTCTACAACGAGGGCTTCCGCTATCTGGAGCGCCGCGAGTTCGACCGGGCGGCCGCCTTCTTCGACGAGGTCGAGCGCCAGCACCCCTTCTCCGAATGGGCCCGCCGCTCGATGCTGATGGCCGCGTTCGCGAACTACCAGGCCAACAAGTATGACGAGGCGATCTCCGACGCGGAGCGCTTCATCGCCCTGCACCCGGGCAATGCCAGCGCGCCCTACGCCTATTACCTGATCGCGCTGTCGCACTACGAGCGCATCTACGATGTCGGCCGCGACCAGTCGACGACGCGCAACGCGCTCGATGCGCTGCAGCAGGTGGTGCGCCGCTTTCCCGATACGCCCTACGCCCAGGATGCGCGCATCAAGATCGAGATGACGCAGGACCACCTGGCCGGCAAGGAGATGGATGTCGGCCGCTGGTACATGCGCAACGGCTACTATCTCGCCGCCATCAACCGCTATCAGAACGTCCTGCGCGACTACCCGCGCACCAGCCACGTTCCCGAGGCGCTGCACCGGCTGGTGGAGAGCTATGTCGCGCTCGGCATCGACACCGAGGCGCGTCAGGTCGCCTCCGTTCTCGGCTACAACTTCCCGGGCTCGGACTGGTACCAGGACAGCTACGACCTCCTGACCTCGCGCGGCATCGCCATGGACGGCGAGGGGCTGGCCGAGGAACAGCCGACCCTGCTCGAGCGCGCCCTCGACCGCATTTTCGGCTAGGCGCGAGGGGGAGCGGACAAGTTTCGCGATGCTGACCTCGCTGTCCATTCGCGACATCGTCCTGATCGACAGGCTGGACCTCGTTTTCGATGCCGGGCTCTCGGCGCTGACCGGGGAGACCGGGGCGGGCAAATCCATCCTGCTGGGCGCCCTGGGCCTCGCCTGCGGGGAGCGGGCTGACCGCGCGATGGTGCGCAGCGGGGCCGAGCAGGGCGGGGCGACCGCCGTGTTCGAGGTCTCCGCCGACCACCCCGCCTGGAGCGTGATCGCGGAAGCGGGCCTTGCCGCCGAGCCGGGCGAGCCGGTCATCCTGCGCCGGGTGGTCACGAGCGACGGACGCTCGCGCGCCCATGTCAACGACCAGCCCGCCAGCGTCGGCCTGTTGCGCGCGCTCGGCGACGTGCTGGTGGAGATTCACGGCCAGCACGACGGGCGCGGCCTGCTCGACCCGAAATCCCATCGCGGCCTGCTCGACGAGTTCGCGAAGAACGCCGCCGAGCGCGCCGCCGTCGCCGCGGCCTGGAAATCCCTGTCGCAGGCGAAGGCCCGCGTCGAGGAGCTCAAGGCCGCCAGCGAACGCGCCGCGAGCGAGGAAGAGTATCTGCGCCACGCGGTCGAGGAACTCGACGCGCTCGACCCGAAGGAGGGCGAGGAAACCCATCTCGCCGGCGAGCGCAAATTCCTGCAGCAGGCCGAGGCCGCGCTGACCGAACTGCAGGCGGCCGCCGATACGCTGTCGGGCGGGGAGGGCATGGCGGGCCGGCTGAACTCTGCCCTGAGAGGCCTGGAACGCGTGCGCGACGCGCTGGGCCGGGACGCCGCCGGCGCGCCGGGCGAGGACGATGCCGGGGCGGCCGGAACCGCCCGCGCCGCGCTCGACCGGGCCGCCGGCGCGCTCGATCGCGCACTCATCGAGTTCAACGAGGCCGAGGAGGCCCTGGCGCAGGCGGGCAGCGCCTTCGACGTCGAACCCGGGCGCCTGGAAAAGGTCGAGGAGCGCCTGTTCGCCCTGCGCGCCGCGGCGAGGAAGCATTCGGTCGCGGTGGAAGACCTGCCCGAGCTTCGAAACCGCCTCGCCGAACGCCTCGAGGCGATCGAGCATGCCGAAGACCGGCTGAAGGAGGCCGGGGCCGCGCTGAAGGCCGCCGAGGCCGACTATGCCCGCGCGGCGCGATCGCTCACCGAGACCCGCACGCGCGCGGGCGCGCGCCTGGCCGAGCAGGTGATGGCCGAACTCGCGCCGCTGAAGCTCGACAAGGCCAAGTTCCGCGTCGCGGTCGAGAGCGAGGAGAGCCGGCCCGGGGCGAAGGGCTGGGACAGCGTCGCCTTCGAGGTCTCCACCAATCCCGGCGCGCCCTTCGGTCCGCTGGACAAGATCGCCTCGGGCGGCGAGCTCTCCCGCTTCGCGCTCGCCCTGAAGGTCTGCCTCGCCGGGGCGCAGAGCGGGCTCGTCATGGTGTTCGACGAGGTCGACCAGGGGGTGGGCGGCGCGGTCGCCGACGCGGTCGGCTCGCGCCTGTCCCGCCTCGCGGCCGAGAGCCAGGCCCTGGTGGTGACGCACTCGCCCCAGGTGGCCGCCCGCGCGGCCCACCATTTCCGCATCGAGAAGAGCGAGACCGGCGAGGGCGTGCGCACCCATGTGCGCGCCCTAACCCCGGAAGAGCGCCGCGAGGAGATCGCCCGCATGCTGTCGGGCGCCGAGGTCACCGAAGCGGCGAGAGCCGCCGCGGCGCAGCTGATGGCGTCGTAGTCCAGCACCTGGAACGCATGTCATCCCGGAAACGCAAGGCGTCATCCGGCATCTCGTGCCGGGGCCGAAGATGCCAGCCACGCCCTTGCGCGAGATCCCGGGCCGCACTGCGCGCGCCCGGGACGACACCGGAGGAAATGCATGAATCGGGGGCTGGCGCGGGTCGCCGGACGGGGTATCTCTGGGCCGGGACTGGCGAAGGAGCGCAGCGATGAATCCCGCCCTGAAGGACGTGTCCGCCCTCAGCGAGGACGAGGCGAAGGCCGAGCTGGAACGCCTCGCCAGGGAGATCGCCAGGCACGACCGGCTCTATTATCAGAAGGACCAGCCGGTCATCTCCGACGCGGCCTATGACGCGCTGCGCCAGAGGAATGCCGCGATCGAGGCGCGTTTCCCCGAGCTCCAGCGCACCGACAGCCCGACCGAGCGGGTAGGCGCCAAGCCCGCCGAGGAGTTCGGCGAGGTCACCCATCTCCAGCCCATGTACTCGCTGTCCAACGCCTTCGACGAGGGGGACATGGCCGACTTCATCGCCCGGGTGCGCCGCTTCCTGGGACTGAAGGAGGACGATCGGCTCGCCTTCACCGCCGAGCCGAAGATCGACGGGCTCAGCGCCAATCTGCGCTACGAGTCCGGCGCGTTCACCGTCGGCGCGACGCGCGGGGACGGGCGCACCGGGGAGAACGTCACGGAGAATCTGAAGACGCTGAAGGACATACCGGCGCGGATCGAGGGCGCGCCCGATCTCATCGAGATCCGCGGCGAGGTCTATATGAGCCACGCCGATTTCGAGGCGCTGAACGAACGCCAGCGTGCGGAAGGCAAGCCGGAATACAAGAATCCGCGCAATGCCGCGGCCGGTTCGCTGCGCCAGCTCGACCCGAACGTCACCGCGCGCCGGCCGCTGAAATTCTTCGCCTATGCCTGGGGCGAGGCGAGCGAGGCGCTCGCGCCGACCCAGCACGAGGCGGTGAGCCGGCTCGCGGAATTCGGCTTTGCGACCAACGCGCTGATGAAGCGCGTGGAAACGCTCGACGAGGCGCGGGCGGTCTACAAGGAGATCGAGGAGCGCCGCGCCGATCTCGGCTACGATATCGACGGCGTCGTGTTCAAGGTCGACCGGCTCGATTACCAGGACCGGCTCGGCTACGTGTCGCGCTCGCCGCGCTGGGCGATCGCCTGGAAATTCTCGCCCGAGAAGGCCACGACGCGGCTCGAGCGCATCGAGATCCAGGTCGGGCGCACCGGGGCGATGACCCCGGTCGCCAAGCTGGAACCCGTCACCGTGGGCGGGGTCGTGGTCTCCAACGCCACGCTGCACAACGAGGACGAGATCGAAAGGAAGGACGTGCGCGAGGGCGATTATGTCGTCGTCCAGCGCGCCGGCGACGTCATCCCGCAGATCGTCGAGGTGGTGAAGGAGAAGAGGCCCGAGGGCGCGGCGCCGTACGAGTTTCCCAGGACCTGCCCCTGCCCGCTGCAGACCCCGGCGGTGCGCGAGATCAACGAGCGCACGGGCAAGCTGGAAGCGGTGCGCCGGTGCTCGGGCGAGTTCGCCTGCCCCTATCAGAGGAAGGAGCACCTGAAGCACTTCGTCTCGCGCTCGGCCTTCGACATCGAGGGCCTCGGCGGCAAGCAGGTCGCCGAGTTCTACGATGACGGCATCATCGCCGAGCCCGCCGACATCTTCACCCTGAGAAGGCGCAACGAGGCCGGCGAGATCGTGCCGAGGCTGGAGGAGCGCGAGGGCTGGGGCGAGAAATCGGTCGCCAACCTGTTCGAGGCGATCGAGGCGCGCCGCAGAATCGAATTCTGGCGCTTCCTCAACGCGCTCGGCATCCGCCATGTCGGCGAGACGACCTCGCGCCTGCTCGCGACGCTCTACCTGGACTGGGACGCCTTCTACGAGGTCGCCAGGCGTGCCGAGGAGGAGGGCTCGGCCAAGCGCCAGGAGCTGATGGACATAGACGGGCTCGGCGAGGCGGCGGTCGACGCGATCGGGCGCTTCTTCGACGAGGAACACAATGTCGAGGCGCTCGAGCGCCTGCTGGCCGAGGTGGAGATCGAGCCGGCGACCCCGCCCTCGGCCGAGAGCCCGGTCTCGGGCAAGACGGTCGTGTTCACCGGCTCGCTGGAACGCTTCACCCGCGACGAAGCCAAGGCGCGTGCGCAGAATCTGGGCGCGAAGGTCGCCGGCTCGGTATCGAAGAAGACCGACTATCTCGTCGCCGGCGCCGATGCGGGCTCGAAGCTGAAGAAGGCCCAGGAGCTCGGCGTCACCGTGCTGAGCGAGGACGAGTGGCTGGCCCTGATCGGGGGGTGATCTCCGGCCTCTTTCCTTTGGGGGGGAGGGCCCGGCGGGAGCTGCTTTCCTCCCTCATGCTGAGGTGGCGCCAAGCGGCCTCGACGCACGCACGGCGCGGCATATGCGGGAACAGCCGTGCCCGCTCTCCCCGCCCGGCCGACTTTCTTCCAGAATGTTTCCAGCAGCTTGCGCGAAACTTTCGGGAATCAATCCGGCTGAGGCGGGGCCGGGCTATAGTTCGGGCATGGTCGAAAAACTGAATGAGGCGGGTGACCCGCCGCGCCGGACAGCGCCCGATCACGCGCGCGACTGGCGCCCTCTTCTCTACGAACACCAGGCCGGCACGGCGGCGGCGGCGATCGCCGCACGCCTCGGGCTCACCGAGCGCTGGGTGAAGGCGCGCCTGCGCCGGGAAGCCGACAGTCTTCCGCCGGCCGGGCCGGCGCGGCTCGCGGTGAAACTGCAATACGTCCTCGGTCAGGCCGAGGCCTCGCTCGGGCACGATCCGGCGGCCACCGAACGCGCGGCCAAGGCCGTGCTCGCGATGACCAAGGCGGCCGAGGCCGTCGCGGTCTTCACCGCTCAGCATACAGCCAGGGAGGCAGGCGCGGATAATGACTACCAGACGCGGCGCGCCGCCCTCGAAGCCAAGATCGCTCGACTCCTTGAAGCCGAGCGAGCACGCGAAGGTGCTGAAGACCCTGAAGACGGATCAGGAGATTGACGACTATGCCGACCTGTGGCGCAGCTGGGCGCATCCCTTTCAGCTGCCTCCTGCCACCGAGTGGCGCGTCTGGCTGTTCCTCGGCGGACGCGGGGCGGGCAAGACGCGGGCGGGCGCGGAATGGGTGCGCGCGTGCGTGGAGGCCGGCTCGCGGCGCGTGGCGCTGATCGGGCCGGACCAGCAGGCGGTGCGCGAGGTGATGATCGCGGGCCCCTCGGGGCTTCTTTCGATCGGGCCGCAGGAGATCCGGCCGCGCTTCGAGGCCTCGCGCCGGCGCCTCGTCTGGCCGAACGGGGCGGTGGGATACTGCTTTTCCGGCGAGGACCCGGACGGGCTCAGGGGCCCGCAATTCGATCTCGCCTGGGCCGACGCAGATCGATTTCGTCGGCATCGACTGGTACGCCCCGCTCGCCGACTGGCGCGAGGGCACGGCCCATCTCGATGCGCAGGCCGGCTGGGCCTCGATCCACGACCGCGCCTATCTCGCCGCCAACGTGGAGGGCGGGGAGGGCTATGACTGGTATTACGCCAGCCCGGCCGACCGCGAGGCGCAGATCCGCACCCCCATCGCGGACAGCGCGCATGGCGAGGACTGGGTCTTCCGCTACAAGGATGTCAGGAACTGGTGGGCCAATGCCCATCACGACCGGCCGGGCGGGGTGCGCGCGGCGGCGCCGACGGCCTGGGTGCCGGAGATGAAGCCGGTGCGGCTCGTCGAACTCGGATGTCCGGCCGTCGACAAGGGCGCGAACCAGCCCAACGTCTTCATCGATCCGAAGAGTTCGGAGAGCGTGGCGCCCCATTTCTCCGACGCCCGGCGCGACGATCTCGTCCAGCGCCGCCATGTCGAGGCGCTGCTTTCATACTGGCGGGCGAACAACCCGGTCTCCGGCGTCTATGGCGGGGCGATGATCGATCTCGCCCATAGCCAGGTCTGGACCTGGGATGCGCGGCCCTTTCCCGAATTTCCCGCCCTCGGCCATGTCTGGAGCGATGGCGGCAACTGGCGGCTCGGCCACTGGCTCACGGGCCGGGCCGGCCAGTCCTCGCTGGCGCGCATCGTCGCCGATATCGCGATGCGCTGCGGCCTCGACACCCTCGACGTCTCCCGGCTCGACGGCCTGGTCGCCGGCCATGTCCTGGACCGGGCCCAGCGCGGGCGCGATGCGCTCGCCCGGCTCGGCGCGGTGTTCGGCTTCGATCTCGTCGACCGCGCCGACGGGCCGGCCGCCCTGCCGCGCGCGGGCACGGCCGCGACGAGCCTGCCGACCGGCGCGCTGGTGCGGGGCGCCGAGGGGCCGGTCGTGTCCCTCTCGCGCAGCGCGGCGAGCGAACGGGTGCGCGAGCTGCGCCTGGCCCACATCGGCGACGACGGCGACTACAGCCCGGCGAGCGCGTATGCGCGCGGGCTCGACGGCACGGTGGACGGGCTCGCCGATCTCTCGCTGAAAGTGCTGGCCGACGAGGGACTGGCCCGGCGCTGGGCGGGCGAGGCGCTCGCCGGTCTCCTGGCCAGCGGCGAACAGGCCCGGCTCGTCCTGCCGCCCTCGGCGGCCGCGATCGAGCCCGGCGACATCGTCATGCTGGAGGCTGCGCCGGACGCGGGGATCTGGCGCCTGGCGAGCCTCGAGGGGCTGGCCGCGCGCGAGGCGGGCCTGGAAACGACGTTGCGGCGGGGGCCGGTGCTCTCCGGTCCCGACCCGGAGGGCGCGGGCGAGCCGGTGGTTGCGGCCTCGCGCGCCGTGCTGCGCCTGCTCGACCTGCCGCTCGCCCCGGGCGAAGACGATCCGCGCGGCGGGCTGTGGCTCGCCGCCCATGGCGAGCCCTGGCCGGGCGAGCTGGTCGTGTTCGCCGGACCCGACGGGGCAAGCCTCACCGAGCGCGCGCGCCTCACGCGCCGGGCGGTGATGGGGGAACTCACCGCCGATCTTCCGCCGGGCTTCGAGGGGCGGTGGGACCGGGCCGGCCGCGTCTTCGTGCGCCTCTACCGCGGTACGCTGTCGAGCACGGAGCGTCTGGCGCTGCTCGCGGGGGCGAACCGGCTGGCGGTGGAGACCGAGGCGGGCTGGGAGGTGCTGCAATTCCTGACCGCGAGCCTGCAGGGCGATGGCAGCTGGGTGCTGTCCACCCTGCTGCGCGGGCTCGGCGGGAGCGCGGCGCCCGGTGCGGGCGCAGGAGCGCGTGCCGTGCTGCTGAACGGGGCCGGAGCCGTGCTGCCCGTGGCCGCGCACGAGCGCGGCGAGCCGCTCCTGGTGCGCGCGGTACCGGCGGGACGCAGCCTCGACGATGTCGCGGCGGCCGAGGTGAGCGCGGTCCATGCAGGCCTCGACGAGCGCCCGCTGAAGCCGGTGCATCTGCGCCAGCGCCCTGTCGTGTCGGGGCGCGAATTCAGCTGGACACGGCGCACGCGCCGGGGCGGGGATGCCTGGAGCGCGGGCAGCGTCCCGCTCGCCGAGGCGGGCGAGGCCTACCAGGTCCGGCTGTACGATGAAGGCGGGGCCGAGCGCCACGCCGCGACGGTGGCAAGCGCAGTCTTCCTCCTCGATTCCGCGCTGGAGGCGTTGCTGTTTCCCGGCGGCATCGCCGGCGCGCGCTTCGAGGTCGCTCAGCTGTCGGAGACCTACGGGCCGGGCGCAGCGGCGAGCCTCGCGCTATGACCCCCTGCGGCTTGCGGAAATTCTCTTCCGGGACCATCTGATAGCCGAACCCGTCCCCCCGTCTCCGCGCCGGCCTTGTCGCCAGGCGGCGGACCAGCTGCTATCAGACGCCCATGCAGGACCCTTACGCGATTCTCGGTGTCTCCAAGACCGCCTCGACCGACGAGATCCGGCGCGCCTACCGCAAGCTCGCCAAGGAGCTGCATCCCGATGCGCGCCCGGACGACAAGGCGGCCGAGGACCGGTTCAAGGAGGTCACCGCGGCCTTCAAGCTGCTGTCCGATCCGGAAAAGCGCGCCCAGTACGATCGCGGCGAGATCGATGCGCAGGGCCGCGAGACCGCCGGCTTCCACTTCCGCTCCCGGCCGGGTGCGGGGGCGAGCGCACGCGGTCCGCGCGGCCAGTTCGAGGATATCGGCGACATCTTCTCCGAGCTGTTCACCGATTTCGGCACCGCCGAGCGCACGCGGCGCGCACGCCCGCAGGCCCGGCGCGGCGCAGACATCCGCCGCACCGTCGACGTGAGCTTCGAGGAGGCCGTAACCGGCACGAAGCGGCGCATCGACTTCCAGCCGGGCAAGGCGGTCGACGTCACCATCCCGGCCGGCGTCGAGGACGGCCAGGTGCTGCGCCTGAAGGGGCTGGGCCATCCCGGCGGCTATGGCGGCCCGGCCGGAGCCGGCCTCGTCGAGGTGAAGATCCGCCCCCATCCCTTCTTCCGGCGCGAAGGCGACGATATCCGCGTCGACCTGCCGATCACGCTGAAGGAAGCGCTCCAGGGCGGCAAGGTGCGCGCGCCGACCGTGGAGGGCCCGGTCGAGGTACGCGTGCCGGAGGGCACGAGTTCGGGTGCGCTGCTGCGCCTGCGCGGCAAGGGCGTGCCGAAACCCGACGGCACGCGCGGCGACCAGATCGTGCGCCTGATGATCGACATCCCCGTCAACGATCCCCAGCTCGACAGCTTCGTCGAGACATGGACCCCGCCGGCGGACTATGATCCGCGCAAGCGTTTCAGGCGTTCCTCCTGAGCGCGGCATGCGGCTTGCCTGAACGAAACCCGCATCCCGCGTTCAGGACGGGTTCAGCCGCAAGAGGCCATAGATCGGGACATGATCCGCACGTTCGTCATAACGCTTGTTCTGTTTGCCGCCGGGGGCCTCGTCAACGAGGCCCAGGCGCAGCGCTCGTCCTTTTCCCAGGACGAGGCGCGCGATGCCCGCGAGGCCGGGGAGATCATTCCCGCCTCCGAGATGATCCGGCTGATGGAGCGGCGCTATCCCTCCGCGCAGTCGATCGGCATCGTCGATCTGTATCGCGAGCGCGCGCCCTTCTACCTCATCCGGGTCATCACGCCGGACGGGCGCCGGCTCGACATCTATGCGGACGCGCGCACGGGGCGGGAAATCCCGCCGCGCGAGATCCGCAATTACCGCTATTAGAAAAGGGCTGATGCCATGCGTGTCCTGATCGTCGAAGACGACCGCGATCTCAATCGCCAGCTCGCCGACATCCTCGACCATGCCGGCTATGCGGTCGACCGGGCCGAGGACGGCGAAGAGGGCTGGTTCCTGGGCGACACCGAGCCCTACGATGCCGTGGTGCTCGATCTCGGCCTGCCCAAGCTGGACGGGGTGAGCGTCCTGGAGCGCTGGCGCGAGGCCGGGCGCGACTTCCCCGTCCTGATCCTGACCGCCCGCGACCGCTGGAGCGAGAAGGTGGCCGGGTTCGACGCGGGCGCGGACGACTATCTGACCAAGCCCTTCCATCCCGAGGAGCTGCTGGCGCGCCTGCGCGCGCTGACCCGGCGTGCGGCCGGGCACGCCTCCTCCATGCTCGAACTCGGCGATCTGTCGGTGGACACGCGCGGGGCGCGGGTCTTCATCGGCGACCGCCTCGTCAAGCTGACGAGCCACGAATTCCGCCTGCTGTCCTACATGATGCATCACCGTGACCGGGTGATCTCGCGGACCGAACTCGTGGAGCACATCTACGACCAGGACTTCGACCGCGATTCCAACACGATCGAGGTCTTCGTCGGGCGCCTGAGGAAGAAGATCGGTCCCGAGCGCATCGAAACCGTGCGCGGTCTCGGCTATCGTCTGGTCGATCCCGCAGGTGACAGAAAGAGCGCAAAGGCCGGGTGAGCGAGACAGCAAACGAGGTTCTCTCCCGCAAGGGATCGCTGGTCCAGCGCCTGGTCCTGACCGCGCTGACCTGGTCGGCGGCGCTGCTGCTCGTCGGCGCGCTGGCGCTCACCCTGCTGTTCCGCCAGACCATATTGTCCGATCTCGACAACCGGCTCGCCGACGTCGCGGAATACCTGATCGTCTCCGCCGAGGTGCAGCCGGATGGGTCGATCGAGCTTGCCCGCCCCCCTTCCGACACGCGCTACACCCAGATCCTCTCCGGGCGCTACTGGCAGATCGGCCGGTCCGGCGACGGCGAGGCGGGCCCCGTGCTCGCCCGGTCGCGCTCGCTGTGGGACGAGACGCTCGAGCTGCCCGGCGCGCTCGCCGGCGAAGCGCTCGCCCGGCGCGGGCAGTCCGTGACCGGGGATATCCGCGGCCCGGGCGGCGAACCGCTGCGCGTGGTGGTGCGCGCCATCCAGCTCGCGGGGCTCGACGCGCCCGTGCTTGTGGCCGTCGGCGAGGACCGCCGGCCCGCCGACCGGCGGGTGACGCAGTTCGCCCTCCTCTCGCTCGCCCTCTTCGCCCTGTTCGCGCTCGCGCTCGTCGCCGGGATCGTCGTGCAGGTGCGCGTCGGCCTCGCGCCTGTCCTGCGCATGGGCCGGGCGGTCAGCGAGGTACGCGACGGGCGGCGCGAGCGGGTCAGCGGGGCCTATCCGGACGAACTCCTGCCGCTGGCCGGCGAGCTCAACGCGCTGCTCGACCACTCGCGCGAGGTCGTCGAGCGCGCGCGCACCCATGTCGGCAATCTCGCCCACGCCCTGAAGACGCCGATCACGGTATTGTCCAACGAGGCCCGCGGCGAGGAGGGCCCGCTCGCCGAGCTGGTACGCCGCCAGAGCGAGACCATGTCCGCCCAGGTCGAGCATCACCTGCGCCGTGCGCGTGCCGCGGCCAATGCGCGTGCGATCGGCGCGCGCACGCCGGTCGCGCCCGTGCTCGACGATCTCGGCCGCACGCTCGCGAAGATCCACAAGCGGCGCGGCATCGAGATCGAGTGGGAGGCACCCGCGGACCTCGTCTTCCGCGGCGAGCGCCAGGATTTCGAGGACCTCGTCGGCAACCTGCTGGACAATGCCTGCAAGTGGGCGGCGCGCCAGGTGCGCATGAGCGCGCGCGAGCTGGAACCCGGCCGGTTCGAGCTGGTCATCGAGGATGACGGCCCGGGCCTGTCGAAGGAGGCGCGCGTGCAGGCGCTGGAGCGCGGCGTGCGCCTGGACGAGCAGGCGCCGGGGACCGGGCTCGGCCTCGCCATCGTCAACGATCTGGCCAAGGCCTATGGCGGGCATCTCGTGCTCGAGACAGCCGAACTCGGCGGGCTTCGCGTCCGACTCCAGCTGCCGGCCGCCGCATCCGGCGCGCAAACGACGCGTTAACCGTAATAAGGCTATGCCTTGTCGCTGGAATTTCGATCGGCAGGGCGATGACCTCACTGACGCCGGCAAAAATCGAACGCCTGCGCACCTTGCTCCGGACGCTGCCTGGCCCGGTGGCAGACCGGCTGACCCTGGCCGCGGGCGAGGGCGATCCGCTGCTCGCGCGCCTGCTCTCCTTCTGCCGGCTCGATCCCGAGGAGGCCGCGCGGACGCGCTTCTTCGCTCCGCTCGCCCCGCTGTCCGGCGATCCGGCCGACACCCGCCCTTCGCTCGCCTACGCGCCTCCCGCCGTGCTGGAGGCCCTCTGGCGCTGGATCGACGAAACCCTCGACCGGGAGGCGGCCGAGACCGCGCGCCGGGCGGCGGCGCGGTTCGAGACCTCGGAAAGCGGCGAACTCGATTGCCTGCGGGTACGCGTCGCCGAGCGCATCCTGGCGGAGCTGGACCGGCTCGACGAGGACCCCAAGGCGGAGAAGCGCCTCAGGCAATTCCTCGGCGTGCGCGATTTCAAGGCGGTGCGCGACATCGCGGTGATCCTGCGCGCCGCACCGGTGCTGCGCCGCGCGCTCGACGGCCTGCCCAGCGCGATCGAGGAGATTTCCGACGCCGTCTCGGCCGACCTGCGCGACCGCTACGAGCGCGCCGCCGAGGAGGACCCGGATGCGGGCGCCTGGTTCCTGTATTTCGTGATGGCGCGTCTGACCAAGCCCTGGCGCATCCTTCGCACCTTCGAGCGCATCGGCAAGCGCGGCGACGACCTCCTGCTCTCGCGCACCGACATGGCCGGGATCGGCGACGCGCTCCTGCTCGACGCCGAGCATCACCTGTCCGGCTTCGAGAAGAGCCCGGCGAGCCCGGCCGAGGCCAGGGCCGCCGCGGCGGCGCTGGCCGAGTTCGCCACGGTGACGGTGGGCATGACGCGCGAGATCGGCATCCGCAAGGACGGCGCCTGGGGCCAGAAGCTCGTCGCGCTGAGAACGCGCGCCGCCGCGCAGATGGAGCGCATCCACGCCCGCGCGCGCAAGGTGTTCGATCCCGTGCTCGCCCCGCCGCGGGCCGGCCGCGCGGCGCGGCTCAATCCGGTTCCCGCCTCCGGCATGGCCGAGTTCGAGGAAGCGGTCGCGCTGGCGCTGTTCCTGAAGGCCACCGCCGCGGACGCCTCGCGCGCGGCGGTCGGCGGGGCGCATCAGGAGCTGCTCAACGATCTGAAGACCGAACTCGACGAGCTCGGCGGCCATCTCCTGCGCCAGCTGCGCGACGAGGACGGCGAGCACGCCGAGGCGGCCCGCACGCGCTTGGAGGACGTGGCGCGCCTGCTGACCGCGCTCGGCGAGACGGACTCCGCGAACATCCTCCTGCGCCGGACTGCCGCAGCCAAAGCCGCGTAATCTCCTTCAAACATCGCGCCGGGATGGCTATCTACGAGGCCATGACCGGTCCGTCCCGCCCCCTTGCGCTGGAAGAGCGCGCCATCACCGGCGCGCGCCTGTCCTCGCCCAGTGCCGCGCGCAACAGCCAGGCGATCGCGCAGGCGCTTGCCGGCCTGTTGCCGCAAGGCGCCCGGGTGCTGGAGATCGCCAGCGGCACCGGCGAGCATGCGCTCGCCTGTGTGGCCGCCCGGCCCGACCTCACGTGGACGCCGAGCGATCCGGACGCGGCCTCGCGCGCCAGCGCCGACGACTGGGCGCGCGAGGCGGACGGGCGCATCGCGCCGGCTCTGGCGATCGACGTCACGTCGCCGGGCTGGGAGCGCGGGCTCGACGCGCCCGACGCGGTGTTCTGCGCCAACATGATCCACATCGCGCCCTGGCAGGCCGCAGAGGGCCTGTTCGACGGCGCCTCGCAGCTTCTGGGTCCCGGCGGCGCCGTCCATCTCTACGGCCCGTTCAGGGAGGGTGAGGCGACAGCCCCCTCCAATCTGGATTTCGACGCCAGCCTGAAGGCGCGCGATCCGCGCTGGGGCGTGCGCGAGCGCACCGAGGTCGAGGCCCTCGCGGCCCGCTGCGGCTTCGCGCCGGCCGGGCGCATCGCGATGCCGGCGAACAATCTCCTGCTCAGCTTTGCCCGCGAGGCAGGCGCATGATCGCGCTCGCGCTCCTGACCGGACTGACCGGCGTCGCGGCGGGTCTCTACATCGCCGCGCCGCTGCTCGCCGAGCGCCGCCGGGCCCTGGCGGGGATCGCCGCGGCCGGGGCGGTCGCGCTCGGCGCGTTCGGTCTCTATGCGGTCGGCGCCGCCCCGCACGTACCCGGCCAGCCCTACGGCGCGGTCGTGGAACGCCTTGCCGCCGCCGATCCTGCGACGCTTTCCCTCGAGGAGCAGGAAGAGCGCCTGCGCGCCCGGGTCCGGGCCGAGCCGGAGGATGGCGAGGCGCTCGCCCTGCTCGGCCGGCTGCTGGCGCGCACCGGGCGCGAACTCGAGGCGGTGGCGGTGCTCGAACGCGCGCTGCGCGTCGAGGAGGACCCCCGCGTGCTGTCCGATCTCGGCCAGGCCCTGGTCAATCTCAACGAGGGCGAGGTCACGGCGCCGGCCGAGCGCGCCTTCGCGCGCGCCCACGAGCTCGATCCCGCCCTTCCCGAGCCGGCCTTCTTCCTCGGCGCGGCATCCTACCAGCGCGGCGAACGCGAGGCGGCGGCCCGGCTCTGGGCCGGCATCCTCACCCGCCTGCCGCCCGCCGATCCGTTCCGCCAGGCCATCGCGGCGCGCGCGGCCGATTTGTTGTCGCGCCCGGCCGCCGGACCGCTGGACGCCGGGGCGCAGGCGCCCTTCACCGGCGAGGCGGGGGAGGATCCCGAAGCCCTGATCGCGGCGATGGTCGCCGGGCTCGAGACGCGCCTGCAGGACGATCCCGGGGATTTCTCCGGCTGGCTGACGCTGATCCGGGCGCGCGCGAGTCTGGGCGAGATGGACGCGGCGCGCGCCGCGTTCGAGGAAGCCGCCCGGCGCTTCGGCGGGGAGGGGCGCGAGATCATACTCGCCGCGCTCGCCCGCGCGCTCGGGATCGAGCCGCCCGCCGCCCCCGAACAGGAGAGTCGCTGATGCGCAAGGCCCGACGCCGTCTCTGGATCATCGCCGCGGCGGCGATCGTGCTCGCCGGGGCGGGCGCGCTCGCGAGCCTCGCCCTGCGCGACGCGATGGTGTTCTTCTACGCCCCCGGCGACATCGCCGAGAACCCGCCCCAGGCCGGCCAGCACATCCGTGTCGGCGGTCTCGTGGTGGAGGGCTCGGTGGAGCGCCCGGCCGAAGGCGGCGCGAATTTCGCCGTCACCGACGGACGCGCCGACCTGCGCATCGTCTATCGCGGCTCGCTGCCCGACCTGTTCCGGGAGGGCCAGGGGATCGTGGCCGAAGGCAGTTTCGGAGAGGACGGGGTCTTCGTCGCCGACACCGTGCTCGCCAAGCACGACGAGAGCTACATGCCGCCCGAGGTCGCCGATGCGCTCAAGGAGAGCGGGCTGTGGGAGGAAAGCGGGCGGGCCCGCTCGAGCGGCTACGAATACCGGCCGGCCGCCCGCGAGGGAGAGACCGGGCGATGATCGCCGAACTCGGCCGCTTCCTGATCGCGCTCGCCCTGACCGCCACGCTGGCGCAGATCGTCTTCGCCTGGCTCGGTGCCAACCGGGGCGGACAGGGCGGCCTGGCGCGCGCCGGCGAGGCGGCGGTGCGCATCGCGGTGTTCGCGGCCGCCTCGGCCTTCCTTCTGCTGATCGTCAGCTTCCTGCGTTCGGACTTCTCGATCGCCTATGTCGCGGGCCATTCCCATGTCGACAAGCCGCTGGTCTACAAGATCGCGGCGGCCTGGGGCGGACACGAGGGCTCGATGCTGCTCTGGTGCCTGCTGCTGGCGCTGTTCGGGTTCGCCATTTCCCGGATCGGGCCGGTCGACGACGCGCTGCGCCTGCGCGCGGTGAGCGTGCAGGGCATGCTGCAGCTGCTGTTCTTCGGCTTTCTCGCCTTCGCCTCGAACCCGTTCGACCGGGCGATTCCCGCTCCGATCCAGGGCGCGGACCTCAACCCGATCCTGCAGGACCCGGCGCTCGCGATGCATCCCCCGCTGCTCTACGTGGGCTATGTCGGCCTGTCGTCTGCGTTTGCCATCGCCGCGGCGGGCCTCGTCCAGAGGACGGGCGGGCGCGTGCTCGCCAGCGCGCTGCGCCCCTGGGCGCTCGGCGCCTGGACGAGCCTGACCGCCGGCATCGCGCTCGGCGCCTGGTGGGCCTATTACGAGCTCGGCTGGGGCGGCTGGTGGTTCTGGGACCCGGTGGAGAATGCCAGCTTCATGCCCTGGCTGCTCGGCGCGGCGCTGATCCACTCGGTGATCGCGACGGAAAAGCGCGGCGCCTTTCCCGGCTGGACGGTGTTCCTGGCGCTGCTGGCCTTCATCCTGTCCACCCTCGGCGCCTTCCTGGTGCGCTCCGGCGTGCTGACGAGCGTGCACGCCTTCGCGCTCGATCCCGAGCGCGGGGTGTGGATCCTGGGCATGCTCGCCCTGTCGGCGGTCGGCGGCTTCACCCTGTTCGCCCTGCGCGCCGGTTCGCTCGGCGAGGGGGAGGGCTTCGAGCCCACGAGCCGGGAGGCCTTCATCGGGGCGAACAACCTCCTGCTGGCCGCGAGCGCAGGGGTCGTGCTCGTCGGCACGATCTATCCGCTGATCATGGAGATGGCCGGCGGGGCGACGGTCTCGGTCGGCGCGCCCTATTTCAATGCCGCCGCGACGCCGCTGATGATGGCCGCGCTGGTGCTGCTGCCGCTCGCGCCCTTCCTGCCCTGGGCCAATGGCGGGGCGAAGCCGGGACTGAAGCAGATGCGCGCCGCCTTCCTGCTCCTGCCGATGGCGATCGCGGGCGCGGTCTTCCTCTGGTTCGGCGCACCGGTCATGGCGGTCATCGGCGGGGTGGTCGGCGTGTGGGTGATAACCGGGGCGGCGATGGACGCGCTCTCCGCCCTGCCCGCGGCGAAGACGCGTGCCTTGCGCTGGTCGGCCTCGGGCCGGGCGCTCGCCCATGCCGGGGCCGGGTTCATCGCGCTCGGCGCCGCGGCGGACGCCTCGCGCCCTCCCGAGCTGACCCGGGCGCTGGTTCCCGGCGAGACGATCAGCCATGCCGGCCATACGCTGACGCTGGAAAGCGTGCGCCGCGCCGACGGGCCGAACTATCTCGCCGACCGCGCGGTCCTGCGCCTTGAAGAGGGGGGCACGGTCCGGCCCGAACGGCGCTTCTACCCGGCGGCCGACCAGAACACGCGCGAGGTCGACATCCGCTCGCGCCCGGGCGGGGATCTCTATGTGGCGATCGGCGAGCCGCGCCCCCAGCCCGGTGGCGAGACCGGCTACGAGATCCGCATTGCCTTCCACCCCCTGATCTGGTCGCTGGGCCTCGGGGCCCTGCTGATCGTCGCCGGCGGGGGCCTGGCACTCGCCGGGCGCATAGCCGGACCGGTCATGCAGCGCCGGCGCAAGGCCGGCGAGACGGCGGCGCGCGAGGTGCCGGCATGAAGGCGCTGGTGCTGATCCTCGCGCTCGCCCTGCAGGCCGGCCCGTCATTGCCCCCAGAGGAGGAGGCGCGCGCCCAGGACCTGATGCGCGAGGTGCGCTGCATGGTGTGCGCGGGCCAGTCGATCGCCGATTCCGATGCCGCGATGGCGCAGGACATGCGCGTCTTCGTGCGCGAGCGCGTCGCGGCCGGTCAGAGCGACCGCGAGGTCCGCGATGCGCTGGTCGAGCGCTTCGGTCACGAGGTGCTGCTGCGTCCGCGCCTGGAGGCGCGCACCGCGCCCTTGTGGATCGCCCCGCTCATCTTCCTCGTTCTGGGAGGCGGGCTGCTCTACGCGACGATGCGCAAGCGAATGTGATCGCCCTGCGCCTTGCGGGCCGAGCCCGGCCTGCCTTTATCGATGCCCGGCGGCAAAGCGGAGACGAGACATGGCGAAGTCGAAGAAGGTGAGCTTCACCGGCGCGCTCGGCGAGACGCTCGATGCCCGGCTGGAGCTTCCGCTCGGTCCGCCGCGCGCCTATGCCATCTTCGCGCACTGCTTCTCGTGCTCGAAGAACATCCTCGCCGCCTCGCGCATTTCCCGCGCGCTGGCCGAGCGGGGCATCGCGGTCCTGCGTTTCGATTTCACCGGGCTCGGCGCGTCGCAAGGCGACTTCGCCAACACCAACTTCACCTCGAACGTCCAGGACCTGATCAAGGCGGCGGACTTCCTGCGCGACGAATATGCGCCGGCGACGCTCCTGGTCGGCCATTCGCTCGGCGGGGCGGCCGTGATCGCCGCGGCGCGCCAGATCGGCGAGATCGAGGCCGTGGCCACGCTCGGCGCTCCGGCCGACGCCGAGCACGTGAAGCGGCACTTCACCGGCAAGATCGAGGAGATCGAGGAGAAGGGCGAGGCCGAGGTCAACGTGGGCGGCCAGACCTTCAGGATCCGCAAGCAGTTCCTCGACGACATCGCGGGCAGGACGCTCGACGACATCGTCGCCGGTCTCGACGCGGCGCTGCTGGTCGCCCATTCCCCGCGCGACGAGGTGGTCGGGATCGACAACGCGACGCGCCTGTTCGTGGCGGCCCGGCATCCCAAGAGCTTCCTCAGCCTCGACGACGCCGATCACCTGCTGAGCGAGGAGGAGGACGCGCGCCATGCCGCGCGCGTCATCGCGGCCTGGGCCGAGCGCTACGCCTTCACCACACGCCTGCCCGACGCGCCGAAGGCGCCGCGAGAAACGGGCTCGGCGATGGTCAAGGAGACAGGTCTCGGGCGCTATCATTCCCAGGCCGTCGCCGGCCCGCATCATTTCTTCGTCGACGAGCCGCGCGGTGTCGGCGGCGACGATGGCGGGCCGAACCCCTACGAGCTCCTCTCCGCCGCGCTCGCCGCCTGCACCACGATCACGCTGCGCATGTATGCCAATCACAAGGACTGGGACTGCGCGGCGTTTTCCACCGAGGTGATCCACGAGCGCGAGAAGGGGGCAAAGCCCAACGAGGGCGCCGACATCTTCCACCGCGTCATCCGCGTCGACGAGGAGCTGGACGAGGCGCAATGGGAGAAGATTCTCGAGATCGCCAACAAGTGCCCGGTGCACCGGACCCTGGAACGCGGCACCACGATCAAGACTTGCAAGGGAGACTGATCGCTCCGAAATTGCTGATCGGTAATGATTCGGTAATGGAGCGGTGATCCGGTCCGCGTCATCAGTGCAGCCAACGTTGCCGTGTTCCGCGCGGCAGCCCGAACCCGCAAACAGGATGCTCTAATCCATGACCCTGAAGACCCCGATCCGCACGCTGTCCGCCGGTCTGGCCGCCGCGCTGCTGGCTGGCTCCGCCCTTCCCGCGCTCGCCACCGCGCAGGATGCGCGCCCGCTGTCCGCCGCGGTGCCCGAAGGCGCGCCGATGAGCTTTGCCGATCTCATCGAGCAGGTGAGCCCGGCGGTCGTCTCCATCGAGACGCGCGGCACGATCGAGCCCTCCGAGATGCCGGACATGGCTCAGCTGCCGCCGCAGTTCCGCGAGTTCTTCGAGCGCTTCGGCGGGGTGCCGATGCCCGAGGAGCCGCAGGAACGCCGCGCGCAGGGCTCGGGCTTCTTCATCTCGGCCGACGGGCTGGTCGTGACGAACTACCACGTCATCCGCGAGGCCGACGAGATCACCGTCGTCACCAAGGACGGCGATCGCCTGCCGGCCGAGATCATCGGCACCGACGAGCCGACCGACCTCGCCCTCTTGCGCGTCGAGGCCGGCGATGAGGGCTATCCCTTCGTCACGCTCGACGAGGACCCGGAAATCCGCGTCGGCGACTGGGTCGTGGCGGTGGGCAATCCGTTCGGCCTCGGCGGCACGGCGACGGCGGGCATCGTCTCGGCGATCGGGCGCCCGATCGGGGCGGTCTACACCGACTTCATCCAGCTCGACGCGCCGATCAACCGCGGCAATTCCGGCGGCCCGGCCTTCGACCTGGAAGGCAATGTCATCGGGGTGAACTCGGCGATCTTCTCGCCCACCGGCGGCAATGTCGGCATCGGCTTCGCGATTCCCTCCGACCTCGCCGCGAACGTGATCTCCCAGCTGATGGAGACCGGGGCGGTGAGCCGCGGCTATCTCGGCGTGCGCCCGCAGACCCTGACCGATGATCTGAAGGATGCGCTCGGCCTCGATCCCGACCTGGAAGGGGTACTGGTGCCCGAGGTGATCGCCGGCACTCCGGCCGCCGAGGGCGGGCTGGAGAACGGCGACGTGATCCTCGCGGTCAATGGCGAGCCGGTCGCGAACGCGATCGAGCTGACCCGCCGGATCGGCGCCTTCCCGCCGGGCGAGCGCGTGCGCCTTTCCATCCTGCGCGACGGCGAGGAGCGCACCGTGCGCGTGCGCCTGGCCGAACGTCCCGACGAGGAGACGCTGGCCAATGGCGGCGCCGAGCCCGACCAGGCCGACAGATTCTTCGGCATGTCGCTGGAGCAGGCCGACGCGGAAACGCGCGAGCAGCTCGAGATCGAGGGCGAGCGCGGCCTCCTGGTCGCGGGCGTCGCGCGCGGCTCGCAGGCCGCCGAGAAGGGCATCCGTCCCGGCGACGTGATCGTTGAGGCCGGCGGCGAGGACATGCGCACGGTCGCCGACTTCGACCGTGCCGCGAACCAGGCGCGCGAGCGCGGTCGCAACGCGCTGCTCGTGCTCGTCACGAGCCAGGCCGGCACGCGCTATGTCGCGCTTCAATTCGGCGAGGAGTAGGCCGCAAGGCCTCATACCTCGGGGGAGGACCTGAACCATGCGCCTTCTGATCATCGAGGACGACAAGGACGTCGCCTCATTCATGGCCCGCGGCATGCGCGAGGCGGGCCATGTCATCGACGCCGCCCATGACGGCGAGACCGGGCTCGAGATGGCCCGCGACGGCGGCTACGACGTGCTGATCGTCGACCGCATGCTGCCCAGGCGCGACGGGCTCTCGGTCATCGAGACCCTGCGCGGGGAGGGCGACCGCACGCCGGTGCTCATCCTCTCCGCGCTCGGCGAGGTCGACGACCGGGTGGAGGGCCTGAAGGCCGGGGGCGACGACTATCTCGTCAAGCCCTACGCCTTCGCCGAGCTGCTCGCCCGCGTCGAGGTGCTGGCCCGGCGCCGCGATCCGGACACGGTGAAGACCAGGCTGTCCGTCGGCGGCCTCGAAATGGACCTGCTCGCGCGCACCGTGAAGCGCGACGGCGAGGAGATCCTCCTGCAGCCGCGCGAATTCCGCCTGCTGGAATTCCTGATGCGCCATGCCGGCCAGGTGGTGACGCGCACCATGCTGCTGGAGAAGGTCTGGGACTATCATTTCGACCCCCAGACCAACGTCATCGACGTGCATATCTCCCGCCTGCGCTCGAAGATCGACAAGCCGTTCGAGGCGGACATGCTCCACACCGTGCGCGGTGCGGGCTATCGTCTCTCCGCGCCCTGACGCGGCGCGCTGAACGGATCGATTGAACGTGAGCTGGCGCCTGCCTGCCTTCGCGCGGACCACCGCCTTCCGGCTGACGCTGCTCTCGGCGGGGCTGTTCGCCCTGTCGAGCTTCGTCATCCTGACGCTGGTCTACGCCTATTCGGTAGGCGCCGCCGCGCGCCGGGCCGATGCGACGATCACCGAGGAGATCGCCGCGGTGGAGAAGCGCTTCGACCTGGACGGGCCGCAGTCGGCCTATCGGTATATCCTGCAGCGCTCGGTAGGGGGCTCGGAGTTCCTCTACCTGCTGATCGGGCCGGACGGCGAGCGCCTGACCGGCAACATCTCCGACCTGCCCACGACCCCGCCGGACGAGGAGGGCCGCGTGCGCTTCACCTACGACCGCGCGCCGGTCGACGGGGAGGAGACCGATGCGGTGGCGGGGCGCGAGGCGCGCGGACGCATCGCCGACCTGCCCGGAGGCTACGAGCTCTTCGTCGGGCTCGACATCGAGGAGGAGAGCCGGCTCGTCGCCGGCCTGCTCAACGCCATCCTGATCGCGTCGGGCCTCGCGCTCGCATTCGGGCTGATCTCCGGGGCAGTGGTCAGCCGGCGCTTCGCGGCGCGCCTGGAAAGCATCAACGCGGTCGCGCGCGAGGTCATGGCCGGCCAGCTCGCCAGCCGCGCCCCGCGCACCTTCTCCGGCGACGATCTCGACGACCTCGCGCGCCATTTCAACGAGATGCTCGACCGGGTCGAACATCTCATGCACCGCATGCGGACGGCCGGGGACTCCATCGCCCACGACCTGCGCCTGCCGCTGACGCGCATGCGCGGCCGGCTCGAGGCGGCCCTGGTGGAGACCGGCGATCTCGCCGACCGCGAGGCCGCGCTCGCCCAGGCGGTCTCCGACACCGACGAGCTGTTGAAGACCTTCAACGCCGTGCTCTCGCTCTCGCGCCTGCAGACCGGGGAGCGCCGGCGCGCCTTCGAGACGCTCGACCCGGCCGCCCTGCTGTCGGACATGGCCGAGCTCTACGAGCCGGTCTGCGAGGAGGCGGGCCTGGATTTCTCCACCGAGCTCCAGGATGGCCTTTCCATTCTCGGCGACCGCGAACTCGTCGCCCAGGCGGTGGCCAACCTCATCGACAACGCGGTGAAGTACACGCCGCAGGGCGAGGCGATCTGCCTGCGCGCGCGGCGCTGCGCCAACGGCGATGTGGAGATTTCCGTCACCGATACCGGTCCCGGCATCCCGCCCGAGGACCGGTCCCGCGTGCTCGAGCGCTTCGTGCGCCTGGAAAAGAGCCGCAACCTGCCCGGCGTCGGCCTCGGGCTCTCCCTCGTCCACGCCATCGCGGAGGTGCACGGGGCGCAGCTCTCCCTCGACGAGGGGCCGGGCACGCAGGACGCGCCGGGGCTCAGGGTCGCGCTGGTGTTTCCCAAGGTGAAGTAGCCTTGCCGGGCGCGCCCAAACCCGCCACCGTCGCGCCATGGCCGACCCCATCCCGCTTCGCATCACCGCCGATCTTCCCGTGTGCGATCCCGCCCGCGCGGAGCGCGCGCGCGGTCGGATCGCGCCTCAGGTGCTGGAGGTCTGGGACGGCGCGTCCGGCTTCGTCGACGCGGTGTTCGCCGCCTCGCCCTATCTCGGCCGCCTCGCGGCGCGGCGCAGCAACACCTTCCGCCGCCTCGCGGTGGAGAGCCCCGAAGCGGTGATCCGCGACGCCATCGCGGCCGCGCGAAGGGTGGCCGATCTCGCCGACGAGGGCGAGGCGCTTGCCGCGCTGCGCCGGGCCAAGGCCGATCTTCACCTCGCCACCGCACTTGCCGATCTCTCCGGCGCGTTCGAGCTGAAGCAGACCGTCGCCGCGATCACCGCCTTCGCCGACGCGGCGGTACAGGGCGCGCTCGGCGCCGCGGCGCGCCTGCGCGGGTTCGAGATCGCGGACGGCGCCAATCCCCTGCCGGGCTATTTCGTGCTGGCGCTCGGCAAGATGGGCACGGGCACGCTCAACTATTCCTCCGACATCGATCTCGTTGTGCTGTTCGAGCCCGATCTCATCGCCCCGCCGCCGGGCAGGGAGCCGCAGAAGGCGCTCGACCGGCTGACCCAGACCTGGGTCAGGCTGCTGACCGAGGAGACCGGCGAGCGCTATGTCTTCCGCGTCGACCTGCGCCTGCGCCCGGATCCCTCCTCCACCCCCGTGGCCATGAGCGCGGAGGCGGCGCGGCGCTATTTCGAGGCGGTCGGGCAGAACTGGGAACGCGCCGCCTACGCCAAGGCGCGCGTGTGCGCCGGCGACCGCGAGGCGGGGCAAGCCTTCCTGCGCGATCTCGAGCCCTTCATCTGGCGGCGTGCGCTCGACTATGCGGCGGTCGAGGACATTCGCGGCCTGGCCCGCCAGATCCAGCGCGTCGGGCGGCGCGCCGAGATCGAGCCGGCCGGCCACGACGTCAAGCTCGGCCGCGGCGGCATCCGCGAGATCGAGTTCTACGCCCAGGTCCTGCAGCTCGTGTTCGGCGGGCGCCGGCCGGCGCTGCGCGTGCCCGACACGGTGGGTGCGCTCGCCGCGCTCGCGGCGGAAAACCTGATCGAGGCGGAGGAGGCCGGCGAACTCATCGCCGACTACCGCTTCCTGAGGGATACCGAGCACCGCATCCAGATGCGCGAGGACGAGCAGACCCAGACCCTCCCGGAGGACCGCGAGGCGCGCGCCGCGGTGGCCGCGCTGATGGGCGAAGCCGATCTCGGGGCGTTCGACGAAGAGGTGCGCGCGGTGCTGACCCGCGTCCACTCCGCCTTCTCCGACCAGTTCGACGATGCCGAGAGCCTCGCCACCGGGGCCGGCAGTCTCGTGCTGTCGGGCGTCGAGCCGACGCCGGACACGCTGGAGACCCTGAAGGCGCACGGATTTTCCGATCCGGTCCAGGTCTGGAACCGGCTCGCCGGCTGGGCGGCGGGGCGCGCACGGGCGGGCCGTACGGAACGGGCGCGCCGGCTGTTCTCGCGCCTCGCCCCGCGCCTCGTGGAGGCGATCGGCAACACCGGGGATGCGGACGCGGCCTTCGCGCGCTTCTCCAAGTTCTTCGAAGGCCTGCCCTCGGGCGTGCAGCCGCTCTCGCTCCTGGTGAACCATCCCGAACTCGCCGACGAGCTGATCGCGATCCTGGGACTCGCCCCGCGCCTCGCCGAGATTCTCGCCCGGCGCCCGGAACTGCTCGACGTGATGCTGGAGCCGGGCTTCGCCCTGCCGCTGAAGGCCGGGGTCCGCGAGGCCCTCGCCGAACGCATGCGCCTGGTCGCCCCGCGCGGGGACCCGTTCGAGGCCGCGCTGAACCAGGCCCGCCGCGTGGCGCGCGAGGAGCGCTGGCGCATCGGGGCCCAGACGCTGCTGGGGCGGGCGACGGCCGGGGAGGCGGGGCGGGCCTATTCGGACCTCGCTGACGCCGCGGTCGAGGTCATGGCCGAGGCCGCCGCGGCCGAGGTCGCGCGCCGTCACGGCCCCCCGCCGGGGCGATGGGCGGTGCTCGGCCTCGGCAAGCTCGGCGGGCGCGAGCTGTCGGCCGATTCCGATCTCGACCTGATGGTGATCTACGACCCCGAGGCCGAGCGGTCGGAGGGCGAGCGCCCGATCGGCGCCGACGACTGGTTCACCCGCTTCACCCAGCGTCTCGTCGCCGCGCTGTCCGCCCCGACCGAGGAGGGCGATCTCTTTCCCGTCGACATGGCCCTGCGCCCCTCCGGCTCTGCCGGGCCGATCGCCGTGCGTCTGGCGCGCTTCGCGAGCTATTACGAGGAGGAGGCGTGGACCTGGGAGCGCATGGCGCTGACGCGCGCGCGCGTCGTCACCCACGCCCGGCTGGAGGACGACCTCGTCGCCGAGCTGGAGCGCGCCATCGCCCGCGACGCGGCCGCCGGGACGATCCGCACCGATGCCGCCGAGATGCGCGCGCGCCTGCTTCGCGACAAGCCGGCCAGGTCGGCCTGGGACCTGAAGCTGCGCGAGGGCGGGCTGATCGAGATCGAGTTCATCGCCCAGACCGCCCAGCTGATCGCGCGCCAGCGGATCTCGCCCTCGACCATTCTTGCCCTGGAGGGGCTGAAGGCGGCGGGCCGTCTGCCCGAGGCTGATGCCGACGATCTCGTCCGGGCGGTGCGCGACTATGCCGGCGTGACCCAGCTCGTCCGTCTCGCGCACGGCTCCGGCTTCGACCCGGACCACGCGAGCGGGCCCTTCGCCGGACGCCTTGCGGCGGTGGCCGGCTGCGGCGACCTCGCCGCCCTGGCGGAGCGTCTCGACGCCCATGCGAAGCGGGTGCGCGCGCTCTTCATCGCTCATGTCGGCATGCCGCAGTTCTCCGGCGACGGAAACTGAAGGACCCGGTCGTTCAACGCGTATGGGCTGGAACACCCAAACGAGGAGAATGACGATGAAACAGGTCCTGAAACTGTCCGCCGCCGCGCTGGTGCTCGGCCTCGCCGCGAGCGCCGTCGCTTCCGCCCAGCCGGGCGGGCGCCATCACGGCGAAGGCCATCGCGCCGGGCTCGCGCTCGCCCTGCTGGAAGTCGCCGATCTCGACGGCGACAACACCGTCACGCGCGCCGAGATCGAGACGCTCGAGGCGGAGGAATTCGCCTTCCGCGACCGCAACGCGGACGGCTATCTTGACGAGGCCGACGCCTCCCCGACGCTGCGCCGGATGATGGAGATCCGCGAGGAGCGCCGCGAGGAGGCCGGCATGGACGACGCGCCGCGCCACCGCTTCGGCCGGCGCGGACCTGGCCCGGAGGAGCGGCTGGAGGACCTCGATGCCGACAATGACGGCCGCATTTCGCAGGCCGAATTCACGCAGCGCCAGCGCCCGCTCTTCGAGCGGCTCGACACCGATGGCGACGAGGCGGTCACGCCCGCCGAACTCGATGCCGCGGTGGAGCGGGGCATGGAGCGCCGCGAGGCGCGCCTGTGGTGGCGCGACTAGGACTCCGGTCCTGGCCCAGCCGGGGAGGGAGCGATCCGGGCAAGGCTGACACTCCTTGCGGGCGGAAGGCCCGCCGACCCGGACGATCCCTCTGCGGATGCCGCCTATGCGCGTGCGCTCGCCCGGGGCGAGCCGCAGGCGGCGCGCTGCTTCATGGCGCGCAACCTGCCCACCGTCCTCGGCATCGCCCGCCGCCTGTTGCGCGACGAGGCGGAGGCCGAGGACGCGGCGCAGGACGTGTTCGTCAAGGTCTGGAAGAACGCCCATCGCTGGGAGCCGGGCCGGGCGAAGTTCGACACCTGGGTCGGGCGCATCGCGATCAACACCTGCTACGACCGGCTGCGCCGCCGCCGCGAGGCCTCCGGAGAGGACCTGCCCGAGCGCGCCGACGGCGCGGCCGGAGCGGACGACCTTCTGGGCGCCGAGGCCGGCGCGCGCCGCGTGCGCGGCGCCCTCGCAAGCCTGCCGGAGCGCCAGCGCCTGGCGCTGGAATTGTGCCACTTTCAGGAGCACACCAATATCGAGGCCGCAGAGATGATGGAGATCAGCATCGAGGCCGTGGAATCCCTGCTCGCCCGGGGACGGCGCGCGCTGCGCGCTGCGCTCGCGGGCGAGGCGGACGAGCTGATCGCAGACCTCGCCGCGAGCCGGGGAGAGGAGGCATGAGCATGGATCGATCCCGATTCGAGGCGATCGTGGCGGCCTACGGCGCCGAGCCGGAGCGCTGGCCGGCGGCGGAGCGCGCCGCGGCGGCCGCCTTCGCACAGGCCCACCCGGAGGTGGCCGGGCCGCTGCTCGCCCGCGAGCAGGCGCTCGACCGCCTGCTCGACGCCGCGCGCCAGGATGTTCCCGCGGGCCTTGCCGATCGCATGATGGCGCATGCCGCTCGTCCGGCCGGCCCGCGGCTTCCCGACTGGGCCGGGATGGCGGCGGCGGTGGCGCTCGTAGCCGGGCTCGGCCTCGGCTGGACCGGATCCGCGCTCACCGGCGGGGGGGACGCGGCGGACGAAGCGCTCTACTTGGCCGCCTTCGACAGTCTCGACGAGGACAGCGCTTGGATCCTGGAGGGGGCGCGATGACCCGGCTTTCGCTCACGTCCGGCCTTTGGCTCGGCCTGCTCGTGCTGTCCGTGCTGCTGAACGGTATCCTCGTCGGCGTGCTGATCGAGCGCAGCGGGGAGGGTGCGCCCCTCGCCGGGCCGGGCCGCATCGAGGCCGAGGCGCCTCCCGGCCGCTTCAACCCGCATGCCTTCCTGATGGCCCTGCCCGAGGAGGTTCGCCCGCAGGCGCGCGCCCGGCTGCGGGAGGGCCTGCGCGAGATGCGTCCGCTGATGCGCGAGGCGCTGGAGGCGCGCGCCGCCGCGGCCCTCGCGCTCGCCGCCGACCCCTTCGACCCCGAACGCGCCGCCACGGCCCTTCAGCACGCGCGCGAGACGCGCGCGGCGATGGAAGCCCGGGGCGAGCGCGTGGTGCTGGACATCGTCGCCGATCTCGAACCGGAGACGCGCCGGCGCGTGCTCGCCGCGGCATGGTCGGGACGCCCGCCCTTCGCCCGCGAGCCCCGCGAGGCCGGCCCGCCGGAGCGCTGAGGCCCGCGCCTTGTCCCCGGCCCGGTGCAGCCGGTCCATACTGCCTCCCATGTCCGGCGGACCGGCCGTCGGAAAACCCGGGGAGGGGACTCTCACCCATGCCTGCGCAGCGAGAGACGGACTCTCGCCACTCCCGGCGCGATGTCGCGGTTTCACGCGGCCTTGCGCGGACGGTAGTCGTTGTAGGAGTCGAAATTTCCCTTATCCCCGGCGGGGATAACGTCACTCCGCCGCGTCGTGGGCGAATTCGCCCTGGGCTTCCAGCGGCAGGCGGGCGGGCAGGGTGAAGCTCACCGTCGTGCCCTTGCCGAGGACGGAATCGATCCTCAGCGTGCCGCCATGCAGCTCGACGAGGGATTTCGACAGGGCAAGGCCGAGCCCGGAGCCCTCGTGCTTCCTGGAATGGTGCGCCTCGATCTGCTCGAACGGCCGGCCGAGGCGGGGCAGGTCCTCCTCCGGGATGCCGATGCCGGTGTCGGCGACCTGCAGCACGATGCCGTCGACCGCGTTGAAGCCGCGCACCACGACGCGCCCGCCCTCCGGGGTGAACTTCACGGCGTTGGACAGAAGGTTCAGCAGCACCTGCTTGATGGCGCGGGGATCGGCCTCGATCTCGGGCAGGTCCTCGCCCTCCATCGCGACGGTGATGGACTTCTCCGCCGCGCGCGCCCCGACCAGGCGCAGGCACTGCTCGATCAGCTCGCCGGGCAGGACCGGTTCGGCGGACAGGATCATCTTGCCCGCCTCGATCTTGCTCATGTCGAGGATGTCGTTGATGAGCGAGAGGAGGTGCTGGCCCGAATTGTAGATATCGACCGCGTATTCGCTGTAGCGCGCGTGGCCGAGGGGACCGAAGATCTCCTTCATCATCATCTCGGAGAAGCCGTTGATCGCGTTGAGCGGGGTTCTCAGCTCGTGGCTCATGTTGGCGAGGAATTCCGACTTCGAGCGGTTGGCCTGCTCGGCGCGGATCTTCTCCTCCTCGTAGGACTTGGCGAGCTCCTGGATGCGGTCCTGCGAGCGCCGGAGGCTGTCGACGGTCTGGCGCAGCTGGCGGTCATTGGCCTTCAGCGTGGCTTCCTGGCGCTTCAGCGCCGTGATGTCGGCGCCCACCGAGACGAGGCCGCCATCATTGGTGACGCGCTGGGAATAATGCAGCCAGCGCCCGTCCTTCAGCTCCATCTCGTAGGTGTCGCTCTCATCGCCCTCCATGTGCACGGCGTGGATCGCCTTGCCGGCGGCGAGTTCGGCATCGGCATAGGCCATGCCGGTCTTCAGCTGGCCCTCCTCGAGGCCGAAGAACTCGCGGAACTTGCGGTTCCAGAGCACGAGCCGGCGCCTGGAATCCCACAGCACGAAGCTCTCGTTCATCGATTCCAGCGCCGCGCGCAGGCGATGCTCGGCGGCCGCGACGCGGGCCTGGGCGCCCTTGCGCTCGGTGATGTCGATGGCCACGCCCATGATGCGGCGCGCCTCGCCCTTCTCGCTCGCCATCGGCCGCCCGCGCATCTGCATCCACAGCGCCAGGGCATTCGCGCGCGCTTCCAGATTGACCTCGCCGGACGTCACCGCGCCGCGCAGTGCCGAGCGGACCTTGCCGCGGTCCTCCGGGTCGAGCAGGCTCAGGAACTCGGGACCGGACACGACGGCCGCCTCCTTGCGCCCGACCATGCGCGCAAAGGACTCGGTGATGAAGACGTCGTCTGTCTCGAGGTCCCAGTCCCACACCCCGCAGCGCGCGCCCTCGATGGCAAGGCGGAAGCGGCGCTCGGAATCCTCCAGCTGGGCCTGGGTCGACTTCAGCTTCCCCATCTGGATCAGCAGCAGTGCGCACAGCGCCACGGCCGCGAAGAGGGGGCCGAGGAACATCAGAAGGTAGAAGATCAGCGTGCGCCGCCAGCCCACGCGGTCGATCGCGGCGGGGCCGAGCGAATAGGTGTGCAGCGGGGCATCGGCGAGAGCGGCGACGCCCAATATGCGCGCCTCGCCCGCGAGATTGGCGCCAGACAGGGCCCCGCCGGACCCGGCGAGTGCGGCGACGCGGTCCGGATCGAGTCCCACGCGTTCGGCGGCGTAGGGCGCCCCCGCGAGCGCGACGCGCGGCTGAAGGGCGAGGGCGCGGCCCTCGTCGGTCGCCAGGATGGAGATCTGGTTCGGACGACCCTCGGGAAGGATCTCGGCCGGGTCGATCCAGACCAGGATCGCGCCGACCTCGCCGGTCGACAGCGGCAGGGCCGCGGCCTGCACGATCCAGGAGGGATCGCCGAGCAGGGTGGCCACGCCGCTGGGATGGGCGAGGGCCGCCTCGGCTGCCGCGCGCGCATCGCTGTCGATCCCGTCGCTGCGGATCACCGTCCCGTCGGGCAGGAGCAGGGCGGAGTCGGAAATGTAGGTCGCACCCGACAGCGTCCTCAGCCGGGGAAGCGCGACCTCGGCGAGTTCACCGGGCGAGGCGGCCGACAGGTCGGCGACCGCGAACGCGAGCGCGCCGCGCACCTCGGCGAGGCGCCCGCTGACGCGCTCGGCGAGGAAGGCGGCGGTGCGCGCCTGCGTACCCTCGGCCTCCTCGACCGTGGCGGCCCACTCCTGCTGGAGCTTGAAGGCGATGATGGCGCCGAAGATCATCGAGAAGGCTACGACCGCCAGGAGCACGCCGCGCGGCGTCAGCCCGCCCGTTACGGGACGGGGCGGCTTGGCCGGCCGGGACGGACGGCGCCTCGCGTCGGCCGATGCTTCGGACTTCTCGGTCATGGCAGGATTTAACGGGCCATCGGCCCCGGCGTCTACAGCCCTGAGGAGTCTCGGGCGGAATATCCTTCGCCCTCGCCTAGGGGCTCGAGGTTGGCATGGCGCCGTTCCGGGCCGCGATAGCTCGACTTGATGCGCCGCCGCCGGTCCGGTCCGAAATAGGTCTTCGATTTGACGAATGGGCGCGGGTGGTTGATGACCGCGCTCATCTTCTGCCAGAGCTGCTGGGCGGTGACGGGCTTGGCGCAGACCTCCGTCACTCCGGCATCGCGCGCCTCGCAGATTCGCGAACGCTCGGTATAGGCGGTCAGCAGGATGATCGGGACATAACGGTTGCGGCTGTCCTTGGCGGTGCGGATCATCCGGGTGAACTCGAGCCCGTCGAGCAGGTCCATCTCGTAATCGCTGAAGACGATGTCCACCGTCTCGTGGCGGATGATGTCGAGCGCCTCGGCGGCATCGCGCGTGTCGCGAATTTCCCGGATGCCGAAACCGTGAAGCAATGTGCGCACGATGTAGATCATGTGCGCATTGTCGTCGAGCACCAGGATGTGAAGTCGGCTGAGATCGGCCACGCAGCACCCTAGATCCGATTGCCGCCAAGACAATCTGAAGTGATAGTCGCGCGCGTCCAGCTAATATTGTATGAACAAATCATCCACTGCGCGAATTCCGCGCAGCGTATTGTCCGTTAAGCTGTGATGTGGTCGGGGGGGCGACGCAAGCGCTTGTTATGCAATCGTAAGTGAGGGGTTTTGGTGCAGCAAGGTCCGGCGACCGCTCCTCGCGCATAATCGGATAACCAAACCTCACAGACCCGCTGCGCGTGCGTCCTCCAGCTCCGGTTCCGGCTTCTCCGCGAGCACGCTGGTCCGGCGTTCCTCGCCGGAATACCCCTGATGCGAACGCCGGCGCCGGTCGGGGCCGAAGAAGTTCTTCGTCTTCACGAAGGGGCGCGGATCGTTGATGCAGGCGGAAATCTTCCGGTAGAGCTCGATGGCGTTGATCGGTTTGGCGCAGATCTCGGTCACGCCGGCATCGCGGGCCCGTGCGATGCGCGAACGCTCGGTATAGGCGGTCAGCAGGATGATCGGCACGAAGCGGTTGTGGCTGTCCTTCGCGGTGCGGATCATGCGGGTGAATTCGAGCCCGTCGAGCAGGTCCATCTGGTAGTCCAGGATGACGATGTCGATCGCATCCTCGCGTGCGATGTTCAGGCCTTCGGCCGGATCGCGGGCCTCGAAGGTGTGCACGATCCCGAAGCCGCGCAGCATGGTGCGCACGATGTGGATCATGTGCACGTTGTCGTCGACGATGAGGACGCTGAGCCGGTTGAGCGTGTTGATCTGCACCGCGGGCTCCGGGGAGTTGCCTGACCGGCGCGATAATTCACGCGAAGCTTTAACCGGCGGTAAGCACAGGCTGCATAGACTTATTCTGCCAGGCGGGTCGCCTCGGCGTTCGAGGTCGCGGCGTCTGCGGCCGGCAGGTTTCGCACTGCCCGCACCAGCTCGCCCGCGCGCCGGGCAAGGGCGAGCATCTCCTCGCCCGCATCCGGATCTTCTGCCACCGCACGGGCAAGCTGCTCGGCGAGCGCGACGAGGCGCGGGGCGTGCGCGATCATTCGGGCCTGCGCCTCGATGCGCGCGGGATCGCGGTCGTATTCCGCACCCGGAACGCGCCAGCCGCCCCAGTCGCGGGTGTCGGTGACCACGACCGGATAGGTGCCCGGCACCGGATGGTGGGCGCATTCCTCCACGCTTTGCCACTTGTTCTTGAGCCGCATCAGGCGCCACTGGCCGGTATCGGCCTCGGCGGGCTGCTCGGCGGCGAGCTCATGGGCGAGGAAGTCGCGCCCGAGCCCGCAATCGTAATAGATCTTGACCGGCTCCTCGACGTCCTTGACCCATTGCGGCTTGACCTTCTCGATCAGCGCCCAGGTGCCGACGGATTTGACATAGACCCGCTGGTTCTTGTGGAAGACGGCCTTGGCCATGGGGGCTCCGGTCCTGCTTTCGACCGTCGAGCCTACCCTGGCCGGCTTAGGGCCGGGTAAAGAGGCAGGGTTAACCGGTTTCTATTCCGCGTCCCGGTCGGGACGCCAGCGGTAGATCTCGTCGATCATGCACCCGCGCGGCGGCAGGCCGACCGCGTCGGGCCCGAAGGCGGTGTCGTAGGGGATGATCGAATCGCCTTCGGTCAGGCAACTCGCCCCGAACTGGTCGAGCGCCATCGAATCGGCGTGCTCGAGATCGGCGCACCGGCCGAAAGTCTTGACCAGGTAGGAGTCGTTCGCGCCGGCCTCGACGATCACGGTGTCCTGCGTGGTTTCGCCGAAGCCGCTGATTTCACGGGTGAAGCAGATACGGCCGACCGGTTCGCCGAGTCTCGGGTCGCCCTGATAGCCCATGAAGTCTTCCGGCTCGTCCCTGAGGTCCAGGTTCTGGCAGGCAGCGAGCACGGCGGGCAGGGCCATCGCGGCCGCCGCGAGCAGGATGGTCTTCATCCGAGGTCTCCTGTCTTGCACCCCCGTCTGGGCAGCAAAACAGATGCGCGCCCTGCGGCGTTCCATTCCTGGCAGGGCTCAGGGGGCAATTGCGGTTTGCGATTTCGGTGCTCGCGGCCTACATCACCGGCGATGACGAGCCCCGCGAAACCCTACGACCGCCGCTTCACCGTGGCGCCGATGATGGACTGGACCGACCGGCATTGCCGGGCGTTCCATCGCGTGCTGACGCGCCGGGCCGTGCTCTACACCGAGATGGCGGTCGACCAGGCGGTCATCCGCGGTGACGCGCCGCGCCTAATCGGCTTCGACCCTGCCGAGCACCCCGTCGCGATCCAGCTCGGCGGCTCCGATCCGGAGTCCCTCGCCGAGGCCTCGAAGATCGCCGAAAGTTTCGGCTACGGCGAGATCAATCTCAATGTCGGCTGTCCCTCCGACCGGGTGCAGTCGGGCCGGTTCGGCGCCTGCCTGATGGCCGAGCCCGAACTCGTGGCCGAGTGCCTGTCCGCCATGCGCGAGGCGGTCTCGGTCCCGGTCACGGTCAAGCACCGCCTCGGCATCGACGACCAGGACCCGCAGGAGACGCTCTTCTCCTTCGTCGAGACCGTGGCGAAGTCGGGCGTGACGACCTTCATCGTCCACGCGCGAAAAGCCTGGCTCAAGGGATTGAGCCCGAAGGACAATCGCGAAATCCCTCCGCTCGACTACGATCTCGTGCATCGCTTGAAGTCGGCGCGGCCGGAGCTGGAGATCATCCTCAATGGCGGTCTTCAGTCTCTGGATCATGCGATTGAAAGCAAAGGCGAACTCGACGGCGTGATGCTGGGACGCGCGGCCTATCACACCCCGTTCGAGCTGGCCCGCGTTGACAGCCGCGTCTATGGCGCGCCCGACCCGGTCGCCGATCCGGTCGAGGCGCTCGCCGCCTACCGTCCCCATGTCGAGCGCGAGCTGGCCGCCGGCACGCGCCTGCACGCGATCACCCGGCACATGCTCGGCCTGTTCGCTGGCCGGCCCGGCGCCCGGCGCTGGCGCCAGGTGCTGTCGAGCGAGGCGAACCGGCCGGGGGCGGACTGGTCGGTGGTGGAACGCGCGCTCGAAGCGGTCGCGCCCGAGGCGAACGCCGCGTGAGCGGGGAGCTCTGGCTGTTCCTCGCCGGCCTGCTGGCGACCGGGGCCTTCGCCGGGCTGATCGCGGGCCTGTTCGGGATCGGCGGCGGGGTGGTGATGGTCCCCGCCCTCTATTTCACCTTCACCGCGCTCGGCTACGAGACCCATGCCATGCATGCGGCGGTGGGCACCTCGCTCACCGTCATCGTCGCGACGAGCCTGAGATCGGTGGCCGCCCATGCCCGCCGTGGCGCGGTCGACGGCCATGTGCTGAAGACCTGGACACCCTGGATCGTGATCGGGGCGCTCGCGGGCTCCGTGCTCGCAGACTTCATACCGAGCCGGGGCCTGACCGGCCTGTTCGGCGCGGTTGCCCTCGTGCTTTCCGCGCAATTCTTCTTCGGCCGCCCGGACTGGAAACTCGCCGAGGCGATGCCCGGCCTGCCGCTCTCCGGTGTGCTCGGTGCCTTCATAGGCATCCTCTCGGCGCTCATGGGCATCGGGGGCGGGGTGTTCGGCGTGACGCTCATGACGCTGTGCGGCAAGCCCATCCACAAGGCGGTGGGCACGGCCGCCGGCTTCGGCGTCGCGATCGGGCTACCCGGCGCGATCGGCTTCATGGCGGCCGGTCTCGACGAGCCGATGCGCGCGCCCTTCTCGCTCGGCTATGTCAACATGGCCGGATTCGCGGTCCTTGCTGCCGCCGCGGTCTTCCTCGCGCCGGTCGGGGCACGCCTCGCCCACGCCCTGCCCGAGGCGCGCCTGCGGCAGGCCTTCGCCATCGGCCTCGTCGTGGTGGCGCTCAACATGATCCGCGAGGCGGTGTTTGGAGGCTAGTCGAGCGGGGCCAGCGAGCCGTCGCTCTCGAGCGCGAGATGGGGATTCCAGCCGATCTCCCAGTAGTGTCCGTCGGGATCGGCGAACATCGCCGAATATCCGCCCCAGAACTGCTCGGCCGGGTCGCGCACGCGAGCCGCGCCGGCCTCGAGGGCAAGCGCGTAGACCGCATCGACGTCATCGCGTTCGGCCACGTTGTGCGCGATCGCGGCGCGCCCGGGCAGCGGTCCGCCGGCGACCTCACTCGCCATGGCCGCCCGGGGATAGAGGCTGAGCCCGACGCCGCCGAGGTCGAAGATCACGAAATCGCCCTGGCTCGCGCTCTCCGATGCGGTCCAGCCAAGCGCCTCGTAGAACGCCCGCGAGGCGGAAACGTCCTCGACGGCGAGCGTGATGAAGGTCAGGCGCTGGTCCATGGCGGCCTCCTGCGCAGCGCCGGTCTGAAGGGCAAGCAGGGCGAGAAGAGCGCCGGGCGCATGCGTCATGGCGGAAGGGCTCCCGGTGATCGGGCGAGCACTCTAGCGGCACGCCGTACCGCTGTGAAGTCGGCTACGCCGGGCGCAGGGCGGGACAGTCGAGTCCCTTGGCCTGGCAGGTCTCCGGACCGGCGCAGGCATCCGCCTCGCCACAGTCGCGCGGCCCGGGCGAGGGCGGGCCGGACGAGCCCGGCCGGCTCGCCACATAGGCGGCCTCGCGCCGGGCGAGCTGGCCGCGCACCGCTTCGCGCTCGGCGTCGGTGAACTTCGTCCACCGCCCCAGCTCTTCGAGCTTGCGAAAGCAGCCCACGCACATGCGGTGGGCCGGGTCGACGAAGCAGACCTTGATGCAGGGAGACCAGATATCGCGCGCCATGGGTGCAATCTGAGGCGCGCGATCCTGATGCGCAAGGCAGGTGACTGCGCCCGGCGCGGTCCTTCGTCCTCTCCGCTGCCTTTCGGAGCTGCTATTGCGGCTCCTCGGGCGCTTCGGGACCGGGCTCGGCGTGGGTTTCCACCGCCACATGGGCGATCACGTCGGTACGGTCCTGCGGATCGCGAAGCCCGGGAAAGGCCATGCGGTTGCCCGGCAGGAACTCGCGCGGGTTCGCCAGCCATTCGTCGAGGCGCTGCGGCGTCCAGCGGAAGTCGGCATTCTCCACGGCGCCGGAGTAGCGGAAGCCTTCCGCCGTCCCGGCCTCGCGGCCGAACACACCATACAGGTTCGGCCCGACGAGATGGCGGGCGCCCTGCTCGAGCGTGTGGCACGCGGCGCAGCGCCGGAAGACACGCGCGCCGTTTTCGAGATTCGCGCTGACATAGGGCTCGCCGAAATCGGCGAGTATGGTCTGCGCCTCTTCGCTCATGCCGGTTGCGTCCGCCGCGGCAGCCTCATCGCCGGTCTGTCCGGCTGCGTTCTCGCCGGCGGTTGCCCGGGCCGGCTCCTCGGGGCCGTGGCCGGTCTCGACGCGGCTGTGGCTGGCGGCATCGCCCTCGGGCGCCATGTCCTCTTCGGGCGCGGGCTCGCCGGCCCCGCCGCACGCGGCGAGCGCCAGGGCTGAAACGGCGGCGATCAGGCTCGATCGGGTCATTGCAGAAAACTCCTCGAAAAATCGGTTCGGGCAAAATGCACCGGCATCCTGCCGTTCTCCCCGGATCGATTCAACGCGCCAGATGACGCAGACGTTTCCAGCGCGTTAGATAGACGATCCGAGCCGCGTGCGAGTCGCCCTTGAGCCAGAGCCATCCCGCTTCCGCCAGCCCGGTCACGGTACGCCGCGCCGGCAAGTGCGATCTCGATACGATAGACGCGCTGGAGGGCGGCGCCTTCGAGGCCGACCGTTTTTCCCGCCGGAGCCTGCGACGCCTGCTTGCCAGCGCCAGCGCATCCGTGTTCATCGCGCAGCGGGAAAGCCAGGCCACCGGCTACGCACTCGTCCTGTTCCGCGAGGGTGCGCGTGTCGCCCGGCTCTACTCCATCGCGGTCGCGGCCGAGGCGCGCGGTACCGGGGTGGTGACGGCGCTGCTCCAGGCGGTCCGGGACGCGGCGGCCCGGCGCGGCTGCACCCGCCTGCGCCTGGAGGTGCGCGCCTCCAATGCGCGTGCGCGGCGGGCCTACGAAAGGGCCGGTTTCTCCCGGGCGGGGATGCGGCCGCACTATTACCCCGACGGGGAGGACGCGGTGATCATGGAACGCGAACTCGATACCGGCGCTGAAGGACAAAGCTCATGAGCGACTGGCTCATCCTCGTCGACTACGCCGGCGATCTCGGCCAGGACGAGACCCCGCACAAGGTGCTGAAGGTCACCGACTATCTGACCAAGCCGCGCCTGTTCGCCGGGCGCCGGCCGAACATCATCAACCTGGCGCGCTCCTACGGCTATCAGAGCGAAGGCTACTATGCTTCCCTGCTCGCCGAGGCGCGCGCGCACCGCGTGGCCCCGGCGGTGCAGAACATGGTCGAGCTGTCGAGGAAGTCGCTCTACGAGCCGGCCCTGCCCGAACTCAATGCGGCGCTCGCGCGCGACGCCGAGGCGGCCGGTGGCGTGCCCTCCACCATCATCGTCGCCTTCGGCCGGGCCGACGCCGAGGGCTTCAAGCGGTTTTCCAAGCTGCTGTTCGACTGGTTCCGCGTCCCGGTCCTGGAGGTGAAGATCGACGAGGACGGTCAGATCGAGAAGATCCGCCCGGTCTCGGTGCATACGCTGAAGGGCGAGCGGCGCGCCTTCTTCCTGGAGGCGATGGACGCGCACACCGCCCGAAGCTGGGCGCCGCAGAAGACCCGCGCCATCGCGCGCTGGTCGCTGGCCGTGCTGGTCGATCCCAAGGAGGAGAAGCCGCCCTCGGACGCGTCCTCCCTCAAGCGGCTCGCGAGCGTGGCGTCGCGCGAGGGCGTCGAGGTCGAGCCGATCGGTCCGAACGATCTCGCCAGCCTTGCCGAATACGACGCGCTGTTCATCCGCGCCACCACCGCGATCGACAACTTCACCTACCGGTTCGCGCGGCGTGCGGAACAGGAGGGCATGCCGGTGATCGACGACACCCAGTCGATGATCCGCTGTACCAACAAGGTCTATCTCAAGGAACTGCTGGAAAAGGCGAACCTGCCTGCGCCGAAGACGGAAATCCTCGACGAGGACTCCGATCTGGCCGGCGTGATGGAGCGCCTCGGCAGCCCGGTCGTGCTGAAGGCTCCCGACGGCTCCTTCTCGCGCCAGGTGCACAAGGTCGCCAGGCTGGCCGAGCTGAAGGAGACGGCCAGGGCCCTGTTCAAGGACACCGCCCTCATCATCGCCCAGGAATACATGCCCACGACCTTCGACTGGCGCGTCGGCGTGCTCGCGGGCGAGCCGCTGTTCGCGAGCCAGTACAAGATGGCCAAGGGTCACTGGCAGATCATCAAGCACGAGGGCGGCAAGATGACCGAGGGGGGCTTTTCCACCTTCGCGGTCGCCGAGGCCCCGCCCGAAGTGATCGACATCGCGGTGCGCGCCGCGCGCCTGATCGGGGACGGGCTCTACGGCATCGACATCAAGCAGAACGACGACGGCGTCTTCATCATCGAGATCAACGACAATCCCAATCTGGAGACCGATGTCGAGGGGGCGATCCTGAAGGACGAGCTGTGGAAGAAGATCATCGCCTGGTTCGCCGCCCGGCTGGAGGCGCGCATCGGCCATCTGCCGGGTTGAGGGCCGGCTGGCGCGGAACTTGCGCCGCGTCCCGCATGAAGCCGTGACGCCAGCGTGCGCGTGCCATCGCGCGACGCCGGCGCCAGCGCGAAGCGGGATCTCGCACCATGGACGTCGAACGCAAAGCCTTCGCTTCCCTGACGCTCGCCGAGCGGGCCGCCTGGCGCGACATCCAGCGCTCCAATCCGGCGCTGGGCAGCCCGTATTTCCGCCTGGAGGACGCCGAGGCGCTGGCGCGCGTGCGCCGCGAGGCGGAGGTGCTCGTCGCGCGCCGGGACGGGGAGATCGCCGGCTTCCTCGCGATCCAGTCGGGCGGGTTCAGCGCCCGTCCGCTGGGAGGCGACCTGTCCGATCTGCACGGCGTCGTCGCGCGGCCCGGGAGCGGGCTCTGCTTCGAGCCGCTCGCGCGTGCCGGAGGGCTCGCCCTGTTCTCCTTCTCCGGCGTGCCGCAGGGCGAGGGCGTGCTGTCGCGCGAGGCGGCGTGTCTGGAGACCTTCCACCAGATCGACCTGTCCGCGGGCGCCGGGGCCTGGCACGGCGCGGTGCGCAAGAAGAGCTCGAGCCTCAAGCGGCTGAACGCCAAGCGCAACAAGCTTGCGCGCGCCTTCGGAGAGATCGAGATCGCGCTCGACAGCGTCTGCGAGGCGTCCTTCGACCAGCTCTGGGCCTGGAAGAGCCGGCAATACCGCGAGAGCGGTCATCGCGATCTCGCGCGCGAAGTCTGGTTCCGCGACCTGATGGAGGACTTCTTCTCGCGCCGGGACCGCGAGTTCCGCGGCGTGCTGTCGACGCTCTCCTGCGGGGGGCGTCCGATCGCGGCGCATTTCGGCATCATGGCCGATGGCGTGCTGCACTACTGGTTTCCCGCCTACGACCCGCTCGCCCACCGCTTCAGCCCGGGCCTCCTGCTGCTGGAAACCGTCGCGCTGCGTCACCGCGAACTCGGCATCGGCCGGATCGATCTCGGGCCGGGCGATTTCCGCTACAAGCTCGAATTCGCCAATGCCGGCATGCAGATCGGATCGGGGTTGGCCGGAGCCGGGCCGGTCCGAAGCGCAGTTCGCCGGCTCGCCGCCCTCGAACGCCGGCTCGCGGCGGCGCCCTTGGGGGCACTCGCCAGCGTCCCGCGCCGCGCAGTCCTCAAGCTGGACCGGATGATGGCTGCATGAGGCCTGGCCGGCCGTGGCTTGAGAGCCCGAGCCAAGCGTTGGCTGAAGCCCGCCGTCGCCGAGGCCCCGGCGACACAGCCCTTGTTTGGAAAGCCCACCCGCAGCGTCAGCGAGGACCGGCCGGGCGGAGCGAGGGCGGACAGCAAGATGGTGCCGGCTGAGGGGATCGAACCCCCGACCTTCGGTTTACAAAACCGCTGCTCTACCAGCTGAGCTAAGCCGGCGCCGCGAACCCGTACCCGGTTGGGATCGAGGGCCGAAGCGAGCCGGGGTGATACCCCAGACCCGCTTCGACTCCAAGACGTTCGTCAGGTGCCGGCAGAGCCCTAGGCCGGCGCCGCCGCGGCCGCGGAGGCCTCCTTGCGCCAGAGCAGGACCGCGCTGGCGACGAGAATCGAGATCAGCAGGTGGGCGCCGTCCATGACGAGCAGACCGAGCGGATAGCCGATCCCGTAGACCCAGCCATACATCAGCGTGGGAAAGGCAAAGCCGAGCCAGGCGACGAAGCCGACCGTGAGATGACCCATCAGGTCGGACTTGCCGGTCAGCTTGAACAGCTTGGCTAGGCCCAGCACCATCAGGATCGGCATGACGATCCCGAGATACATCTTCCAGGCCGGTGCGCCTTCGGCATCGGCCTGCGTTATTCCCGCCATCTCCATCCACATCTCGGTGAACAGGACGCCGTACATGATGAAGCCGACCGCGTAGGCCAGGATGACCGCAGCGATCACTGCGAGAAGATCGTGTCCAAAAATGCGTGGCATGGTGTTTTCCTCCCCGTCCGGGGCGGCTATGTGTCCGCCTTCCGGAGCCTGCAGGCGCGGTGTGCGCCGACTCATAATTATATTCCAAGGACGGACATTCCGAAAATGGCCCGCATTCTCGTCACCAGCGCCCTGCCTTACATCAACGGCGTCAAGCACCTGGGCAATCTGGCCGGGTCGATGCTGCCGGCCGACGTCTATGCCCGGTTCGAGAGGATGCGCGGCCACGAGGTCCTGGCGATCTGCGCCACCGACGAGCACGGCACGCCGGCCGAGCTTGCCGCCGCCGCCGCCGGCCAGGACGTGAAGACCTATTGCGACGAGCAGCACGAGATCCAGAAGGACATCGGCGAGCGCTTCGGCCTTTCCTGGGACTATTTCGGCCGCACCTCGAGCCCGCAGAACGCCGAGCTCACCCAGCACTTCGCTGAGGTGCTGGAGGAGAAGGGCCTGATCGAGGAGGTCGTGGAAAAGCAGATCTACTCGATCGACGACGCCCGTTTCCTGCCCGACCGCTACGTCCAGGGCACCTGTCCGAACTGCGGCTACGAGAAGGCGCGCGGCGACCAGTGCGACTCCTGCGGCCGGTTGCTCGATCCCACCGACCTCATCGACCCCTATTCGGCGGTGTCGGGCTCGAGGAATCTCGAGGTGCGCGACACGCGCCATCTGCGCCTGCTGCAGACGAAGATGGAAGACCGGCTGCGCGCCTGGGTCGATGCGGCCTCCGGCTGGCCGAGCCTTGCCAAATCCATCGCCTACAAGTGGCTCGACGAGGGGCTGAGGGACCGCACCATCACGCGTGACCTGTCCTGGGGTGTGCCGGTGGTGAAGAACGGCAAGCCGCGCGAGGGCTTCGAGGACAAGGTGTTCTACGTCTGGTTCGATGCGCCCATCGGCTATATCGGCGCGACGGTGGAATGGGCCGATCTCACCGGCGGGGACTGGCAGCGCTGGTGGCGGACCGATCAGGGGGCGGACGACGTCACCTATGTCCAGTTCATGGGCAAGGACAATGTCGCCTTCCACACCGTGTCCTTCCCGGCCACGATCCTGGGATCGGACGAGCCCTGGAAGACGGTCGACCGGCTCAAGGCCTTCAACTGGCTCACCTGGTATGGCGGCAAGTTCTCCACCAGCGAGAAGCGCGGCGTCTTCATGGACCAGGCGATCGCGCTCCTGCCGGCCGATTACTGGCGCTGGTATCTCACCGCCGGGGCGCCGGAGGGCGCGGACGCGCAGTTCACCTGGGAGCATTTCCAGGGCGTGGTCAACAAGGACCTCGCCGACGTGCTCGGCAATTTCGTCAACCGCATCCTGCGCTTCGGGGCCTCGCGCTTCGAGGGTGAAATCCCCGCCGGCGGCACGCCGGGCGAGGCGGAACGCTGGCTCTATGCCGAGGTCGATCAGCGCCTGGAGGCGATCGCGAAGCATTACGAGGCGATGGAGTTCCGGAAGGCGGCCGCCGAGACCCGCGCCCTGTGGGCCGCGGGCAACGAATATCTGACCCGGGCCGAGCCCTGGACGCATTTCAAGACCGATCGCGAGCGCGCGGCGCTGGGCGTGCGTACCGGCGTCAACCTGTGCCGCCTGTTCGCATTGATCGCCCACCCCGTCATCCCGTTCACGGCGGACAAGATCATGAACGCGCTCGGTCTGTCCCACGAGGGCTATGACTGGCCGCGCGCCAGCGCTGAGGAGATCCTCACCGCCCTGCCGCCCGGCCGTCCCTTCAGCCCGCCCGAGGTGCTGTTTGCCAAGATCGAGGACGAGCAGGTCGCCGAATGGAGGGAGAGGTTCGGCGGCGCGGTGGATTGATCGCACGATTAGCCCTTCCTAAACCCTGTCCGGACAGGGTGGCCGGATGACGCTCGACTGTCCGGACAAATCATGAGCGAAGCAGGCGACATCCTGGGCGAGGGGCGGCTGGCGCGCGAGGCGCTTGCCCGCGCCAATATCCATCCCGAAACCGGGCTCGCGACCGACTACCTCAACCATTTCAACGAGGTGGTCATGCTCATGGACATGCTCTCCGACATGCCCGAATGCGCCGAGGACATGCTCGCCTGGGAGCCCTGCGGCTATGTCGAGCATTTCCGGCGTTCGAGCTTCGCCGCCCGGGACCTCGCCATCGCCGCCTATGGCGCCGCGCCGAAGGCGGTGCGGGCCCATCTGGAGACCATCGTGCTGCAGATCGACGCCGAGGTCGCACGGGCCCAGAGCCTATTGCGCGCCGGCGCCTCGCGTGCCGTCCTCGCCGAGATCGCGCGGCTCGCCGACGAGGACATCCGCCCGCTGATCAGCGCCGCCTCCGGCGCGATCCACGGCCGTATCGACGGCGCCGAACCGGAGGAGGGGGCCTCCGCCCAGGCAGATATCGACGCGCTGTTCGGTTAGCGCGGCGCTCGCGCCATTGACCTTCCTCTCCCCGCGCGCTGCAATGCGCGCCATCGAAACCCGGGGAGAAACCGATGCGCCGTCTTGCCCTTGCCGCCGTTTCCGCACTCGCCCTCGCCGCGCCGGGTCTTGCCCAGGAAGGCGAGCTGCGAAGCGCGATCGAGGCCGACTACGCGGCCCATCTCGAAGGCCTGTACCGGCACTTCCACGCCAATCCGGAACTCTCCTTCGTGGAGGGCGAGACCGCGGCGCGCCTCGCCGCCGAGCTGCGCGAGGCCGGGTTCGAGGTGACCGAGGGCGTTGGCGAGACCGGCCTGGTCGCGGTGATGGAGAACGGGGAGGGGCCCACCGTCCTGCTGCGCGCCGACATGGACGCGCTGCCGATGGAGGAGGATACGGGCCTGGAATTCGCCTCCACCGTCACGCAGGAGGACCGCTCGGGCAATGTCTTTCCCGTGATGCACGCCTGCGCGCACGACACGCACATGACCGCGCTCGTCGGCGCGGCACGCTGGTTCTCCAACAATCGCGACGCCTGGTCGGGCAAGCTGATCCTGATCGGACAGCCGGCCGAGGAGATCGGGCTCGGCGCCTACGCCATGCTCAATGACGGACTCTATCAGCGATTCGGCACACCCGACGCGGTGGTGAGCTTCCACACCTGGGGCTATATCCCGGCCGGCCAGATCCGCTATGCGCCGGAATACGCCATGGCCAATGTCGACACGGTCGACATCCATGTGCGCGGCATCGGCGCGCACGGGGCGAGCCCGCAGAACGGCATCGACCCGATCGTGCTGGCGAGCCAGATCGTCACGAACCTGCAGACCCTCGTCAGCCGCGAGATCTCGCCCTTCGACACCGGCGTGGTCACGGTGGGCGCCTTCAACGCGGGCACCAAGCACAACATCATCCCCGACAGCGCACATCTGCAGCTCACCGTGAGGAGCTACGAGCCGGCGGTGCGCCAGACCCTGCTCGACGGCATTCAGCGCATCGCGCGCGCCCAGGCGCTTGCGGCGGGCCTTCCCGAGGAGCTGATGCCGGTCGTCGAGATCGACGAGATCTACACCCCGGCCCTGTACAATGACCCCGATCTGTCACAACAGGCCGGCCAGGTGCTGCGCGCGCGCTTCGGCGATGCGGTCCAGACCGCCCAGGCCGTCACCGGCGGGGAGGATTTTTCCCGCTACGGCATGACCGAGGAGGACGTGCCGATCTTCATGTTCTGGGTGGGCGGCCAGCCGCACGACGTCTGGGACGAATATACCGCGCGCGGCGAGACCCCGCCGGCCAACCACTCGCCCTTCTTCTATCCCGATGCCGAGGCCTCGATCACCATGGCCACCGAGGGCCTGACCGCCATCGCGCTCGACATCCTGGATAACGGCGTGGCGACCGGGGCGACCGAATGAGGACCGAGGCCGACGGCGCGGTCCTGCGCATCACGTCCGGCGCCCCCTGGGAAGACAAGGTCGGCTACCGGCGCGCGGTGGTGCACGGAGGCCTTGTCTGGGTCGCAGGCACCGTCGCCGTCGGCGAGGACGGCCGGCCTTTCGCGCCGGGCGATGCGGGCGCGCAGGCCGGGCGCTGCCTCGAGATCATTGCGAGGGCACTCGAGGCGGCCGGCACCGACACCGCCCATGTCGTGCGCACCCGCATGTTCGTCACCGACATGAGCCCGCAGGTCCAGGCCGCCGTCGGCGAGGCGCACCGGCGCGTCTTCGGGGCCCATCCCCCGGCGAGCACGATGGTGGGCGTCAGCGCGCTCGCGACGCCCGACTATCTCGTCGAGATCGAGGCCGACGCCGTGCTGCCCTCGACCGTGCGGAGCTGACCGCCCGGAACCCGCGCAAGCACCCGAATGTTCCTGTATCGGAGCCGCCCGGCCGGCTTCGCTGCGAGGGACATTCATGGTTGCTCCGCCCGTCCCCGGCGCCATTTCGGCGCCCGCCTCCATTGCCCGCGAGTTCGACCTGCGCGAGACGGAGGAGAAGGTGCGCGTGCGGCGCCGGCGGCGGGTCCTGTCGGGGCTGGCCGACAACCTGCTCTTCATCCTCGTCTTCGCGCTCCTGGGCGCGGTGATCTTCATCCTCTACTCGCTGGAGGGCGGCCGCTTCGATCCCGAGGCGGGACGGGGCACGATGGATTTCACGCTGGAAGCGCTGACCATCGCCTGGCTGGTCCTGCTGGTCGCCTACATCGCCTATTTTGTCCTGAAGATGTTCAACATCCTCGACCGCTCCAAGTGGGTCGAGGTCGACGAGAAGGCCGTGCGTATCGGCGCCAGGCGCTTCCCGCCGGATGCCGGGCGCTTCCAGGTCGGAGGGGCGGCGCGCCCGGCCGTGCCCGAACCGGAGCCGGGACTCGGCGCCTTCCGGCTGTTCCCGGCACGCATTTACCTGTTCTATGAAGGCGGCCGGCGAATCGACACCACGTTGCGCTCGCGCGATCTCGCGGTGCTGCTGGACGTCGAGGACAGGCTGAACCGGCGCCTTGGCGCGCCACGAACCGTGTAGCGGGCGCGATCGCGACAGCGCCCCGAGGAGAGGCGCTGATGGACTCCCTGATCCCCGCCGAGGCTCATCTGGCCGTCATGGCCGCCCTGTTCGCCATAGCCGGCGCGGGTTTCCTGCTGGAAAGGACGCGCATCGGCGCGCTGCTGACCGGGACGGTGTGGACGATCCTTCTGGCGATCCTGGCCTCGAACTTCAGGATCATCCCCTTCGACGCGCCGGCCTACGACTTCGTCTTCGCCTATTTCGTGCCCGTTCTGATCCCGCTCTTCCTGATGAAGGCGGACCTGAGGCGCATCTTCTTCGAGACGACGCGGATCGCCATCGCCTTCCTGATCTGTACGGCGGCGACGGTCGCCGGTGCGCTCCTTGCCGCCCTGCTGCTCGATCTCGGGGCGCTGGAGGCGGCGATCACCGGCTCGCTCACCGCGAGCTATATCGGCGGCAGCGTCAATTTCGCGCCGCTCACCGAGCAGACCGGTCTGGCCGCGAACGAGCCCGCGCTGGTATCGGCGATCGTGGCCGCGGATCATCTGGCGAGCGCGGCCTGGCTCGGCATCCTGGCCCTGCTTCCCGGCTTTGCCTGGCTCGCCAGGCGCTTCGTGGCGCGCGACCACACCGGCGGCACGATCGCGGAGACCGGCGAGGCGAGCGAGGGCCGGGCGAGCGCGCTCAGCCTCGGGCTGACGCTGACCTTCGCGCTCGTCGTGGTGGCGGTCTCCGACTGGATCACCGCGATGATCGGGATGCCCGGCCTGCGCTACGTGATCATCACGGTCCTCGCCGTGATCCCGGCGACGCTGTTCCCGAACCAGATGGCGAAGCTGCATGGCGGGTTCGAGCTCGGTGTGGTGCTCGCCTTCGTGTTCTTCGGCGCGATCGCGGCCGGGGCGAACGTGCCCGACATGATCTCGCAGGCGCCGATGATCATGGCCTTCATCGCCCTGCTGATCGCGATTCACGGCGCGGTGATGCTGGTCGTCGGCTCGATCGCGCGGCTCTCCCTGCCGGAGATGATCATCGCCTCGAACGCGGCCATCCTCGGTGCGACGACCGCGCCGGCGCTGGCTGCGGCCAAGGGCTGGAAGGACCTGGTCACCCCCGGCGTGCTCGCCGGCGTGCTGGGCTACGTCATCGGCACCGGAATCGCGCTCGGGGTCTATGCGCTCCTGAGCTAGGCGCGGACGGGGCGGACGAGGACGAGGCCGGCGAGCGCGTAGGCGAGCCCGGCCATGAGGATCGACAGCATGAAGGCGCCCGGCACGGCGAAGACGTATTCGGCGACCGCGATCGTGGCGAGCCCGCCGGCGAGCGCCGCCAGCGCGGAGGCCTCGCCGCCGAAGCGGGTCCTGAGGCCGACGAGCAGGCTCACCAGCAGCCCCGCCGAGCCGAGCGAACTCGCGATCTCGACCAGGCCGTAGATCGTCTCCCCGCTTGTCGCCACGGCGTAGGCGCACAGCCCCGCGGCCACGGTGAGGACGCGTGCCGCGACGAGCTTCTCGCGCTCGTCCGCCTCGGGACGCAAACGCGCGTAGATGTTCTCCGTCGACAGTGCGGAGACCGCGAGCAGGGCGGAGTCCACGGTCGACAGAACGGCAGAAAAGAGGAAGCCGACGAACACCACGAACAGCGCGCCGGGCAGCAGGTCCCTGGCAAGGTTGGGCAGGAAGAGATCGCCCTCGGCCGGGTCGAAGCCGAGATGGGGCGCGATCAGCCCGAAGGTCAGCGGGATGAAGCCCACGACGAGATAGGCCGCCCCCGCGATAAGCCCGCCACGCACCGCGATGCGGGCGGTCCGCGCGCCGAGAAAGCGCGCGATCATCTCCTGCGCGACGATCGAACCCAGAATGGGAATGGCGAAGGCGTCGAGCCGGGCAATCCAGCTCTCGCCTTCGGGGACCAGAACCAGCTGCTCCGGTTGGATCATGGCAAGGCCCTCGCCGATCCCTCCGGCGCGCATGAAGAGCAGGACGAGCAGGAGAACGAGCCCGGTGAGCACCACAACGCTCTGCACGATGTCGGTAATGACGTCGCCGAGCAGGCCGCCGAGAAGGGTATAGACGATGACGAGCCCCGCCGCGCCGACGAGGGTGAGCTGGACGGGCAGGCCGGCGACGACCGCGATGATCGAGGCGAGCGCCAGAAGCTGCGCGGCCGCCCACACCACCGAGGTCGGGATCGCCACGAGCGCGGCGGCGACCTCCGCGCGCGGCCCGAAGCGGTCGCGGAAGAAGTCGGCGAGCGTCATGTAGCCGCGCGCCCTGAGCTGGCCGGCGACCAGCAGCGCGGCGAGGATCAGGCACAGCGCATAGCCGATCGGTTCCGCCCGCGCGCCCGCGATACCCTCGGTTGCGATCGTCGCGGTCGAGCCGATGACGGTCTCGCCGCCGAACCAGGTCGCGAACACCGAGATGCCCACCGCGAACAGGCCGAGCCTGCGCCCGGCGACGAGATAATCGGCATCCCCGGCGATCTTGCGCGAGGCCCAGTACGCGATGGCGAGCTGGAGGAGGACGTAACCCGCAAGGGCGGCGAGCATCATCGCGGGTCTAGACCTTCAGCCGCGCCCGATCGATCAGCGTGTCCGCGTCGATCTGCGCCGAGCCGGCGCCGAGCATCACGGGAGTTTCGTCGATGCGCCGCGCGATGAAGGCGTCCGCGACCGGATCGAGGCCGGCGCGGATGAGGCTCGCGGCGATGAGGGCGAGGGTGGCCTGCTCGGCGAAGCGGCGCGCATCGGCCTCGCCGATCCCGCCTTCAACGGTCTGGCCGAGCCGCTTCAGGCGCTCGTCCAGCGCCGGGTGATGGCCCGCGGCGTTCGCCATCTCGGCCTTCAGCGCCTCCCGCGCCGCCTCGTCGCGGGCAAGCGCGCGCAACACGTCGAGCGCGATGACATTGCCCGAGCCTTCCCAGATGGCGTTGAGCGGGCTCTGGCGGAACATGCGCGCGAGCGGGAATTCCTCGACATAGCCGACCCCGCCATGCGCCTCCATCGCCTCATAGACGAGATAGGGCGCGCGCTTGCAGATCCAGTACTTGGCGAGCGGGGTGAGGATGCGCGCCAGCGCGGCCTCGTGCTCGTCTTCCTTCGCCTTGTCGAACGCCTCCGCGACGCGGAAGGCCAGCGCCATCACGCCGTCGGCCTCCATCGCCATCTCGGCGAGCACCTCGCGCATCAGCGGCTGGTCGACGAGCCGGCGCTGGAAGGCGCTCCTTCGGTCGGCGTGCCAGATCGCCGTCGAGGCCGCCTGGCGGATGAGGCCGGCCGAACCCACGAGGCAGTCGAGCCTCGTGTGGTTGACCATCTCGATGATGGTGCGCACCCCGCGGCCCTTCTCCCCGACCCGGCGCGCCCAGGCGCCCTTGTACTCGATCTCGGAAGAGGCGTTGGAGCGGTCGCCGAGCTTGTCCTTCAGGCGCTGGATCTCGATGGTGTTGCGCGTGCCGCCCGGCCGCCAGCGCGGGACGAGATAGCAGGACAGGCGCTCGTCGCCCTCTTCGTAGGCGAGAGTGAGGAAGGCGTCGCTCATCGGCGCGGAACAGAACCATTTGTGGCCCGTCAGCTCGACCTCGCCATCGCCGTCCAGCGGCCTGGCCTTCGTGGTGTTCGCCCGCACGTCCGAGCCGCCCTGCTTCTCGGTCATCGCCATGCCGAGGGTGAGGCCGGTCTTCTGCTCCTTCGGCAAGAAGCGCCTGTCGTACATGCCCGAGGTCGCGCCCGCGACCCAGTCACGGGTCCACCCGGCATGCTCGAGCGCGGGCACGCAGGCATAGGTCATCGACATCGGGCAGCACACTCCGTCATCGGCCTTGCCCATGAGGATCATCAGAGCGCTGTGCAGCGAATGCCCGCCCTCCTTCACCGTCCAGGCCGCGCTGGAGACCCCGTTGGAGAGCCCGAGATCCATGAGCGCGTGGTAGGCGGGATGGAACTCCACCTCGTCGATGCGCCGGCCGAAGCGGTCGAACGGCTTGAACTGAGGCGGGTTGCGGTTGGCCTCGATGCCCCAGGTCTGGACCTCCTCGGAACCCACCTTCGCGCCGAACTCGGACAGGCGCTGGGCATGGGATTGCGCCGGCGAGCGCGCGATGGCGTCCGAGAGGATGGTGTCGGCAGAGAAGAAATCGATCCCCGTCATCACCTCCGACTGGTTGAATACCTCGTGGGTGGGCAAATCGGTGCGTGGCTTGTAGTGGGTCATCGTCTCTCTCCGGCGGGGCGGAACTTCAGGCTCTGTCGGGTGGCGATGTTAGCCTGCCGCGGGACGCGGGTAAGCCCGGCGGCGTGGATTTTTGCCGCTTCGATGCATCCGCATGCCGCGCAGGGCGCATCCTTCTCGGCAAGTCGAACCGTCAAGGAGCCTCCCCATGCTTGTCCCCGCCCTGTTCGCCGCCGCCCTTGTACAGGCCCAGCCGGCCGTGGAGATCGAGAATTTCGCCGGCCGCATCGAGATCGTCTCCGGCCCCTCGCTTTCGGCCGAACTCCTGCAGCCCGGCCCGGCCGGAGCGCCGCGGATCGTGGAAGGGACGGGTGGCCTGACCCTCGATGGCGGTCTCGACATGCGCCGCTGGCGCTGCCACGGCGCGCGCTTCTTTCACACGTCCGACAATCAGCGCGTCGGCCCGTCGCGGCGCGAGGCGGTTCCCTTCGAGGATCTCGCGAGCGTGCGCATCACGGTGCCCGAGGGCACGGCGGTCTCGATCCGGGAGTCGATCGTGCAGGGCAGTGCCGGCGATCTCGGCGCGCTGACGGTCGAGGCCGAGCATTGCGGCAATCTGGAAACCGGCGCGATCGCGGGCGATGCCGGCATCGCGCTGTCGGGCTCGATGGACGTGACCACCGGCGATGTCGGCGGTGCCGCCGAGATCGCGGTGTCCGCGTCGGGCGATGTCCGCATCGGCGACGCGGGCCGGCTGAGTGCGTCGCTGTCCGGTTCGGGCGACGTGCAGGCCGGCGATGTGCGCGGTCCCCTCGCGGCCCGCCTCACCGCGTCCGGCGACTTCACCGCCGGGACGAGCACGGCCGCGGAGGTTACCGCGACAGGCTCGGGCGATGTCGAACTCGGCGCTGTTGCCGGCCGGCTCGAGGCGCGCCTGTCCGCTTCCGGCGATCTGTCGGCCGGAAATGTCGGATCGCTCGATGCGGTCTCCACCGGCTCGGGCGATGTGGATGTCGGCGACTCCGAAGGGCCGGTCAGCTTCCGCTCGGCGGCCTCGGGCAGCCTCTCGGGCGGGCGCGCGGCCGGGCTCGACGCGACGCTCAACGGATCGGGCGGGGCCTATCTCGCGGCCGTCGAGGGGGCGGTGGCGATCGTGATCACCGCCTCGGGCGACGTCGAGATCGACGCCGGCCGGGCCGAACCGTTCAGCGTGCGCTCCACGGGCTCGGGCGACGTGTCCTTCGGAGGCACCGCGGTTTCGCCGCAGATCGACCTGGCCGCGGGCGGCGGCGTCTACGTGCAGGCCACCGAGGGCGCCGCGCGCGTCCAGTCGAGCGGCAGCGGTGCCTTCCGCACCGCCCACTAGCGCGGCGGATTGATGCGCGGATTGTAGCGGCTCGCCTCATAGAGCGCGACCGCGGCGGCGGTGGAGACGTTCAGGCTCTCGGCCAGCTCGCTCATCGGGATGCGCACCAGCGCGTCGCAGTGCTCGGCGACGCGCGGGCGCAGGCCCTTGTCCTCGGCGCCGAGCACCAGCACGAGGCCGGGCCCGGCCGCTTGCCTGACCGCGTCGGCGAGCGACAGCGTCGCCTCGCCCGCCAGGCCGAGCACCACCCGGCCTTCCTCGCGCAGTGCCTTCAGCGTGTCGGCGATGTTGACCACCCGCACGTGGTCGACGGCCTCGGTCGTACCCACGGCGCTCTTGCACACCGTGCCGAACAGGGGCGGGGACTTCCTGTCCTGCATGACGATGGCGCGGGCGCCGAACGCGGCGGCGGACCGGAAGATGGCGCCGACATTGTGCGGATCGGTGATCTGGTCGAGCACCACCAGGAGGCCGTGCGTGGGGTCGGCGACCGATCGCAGGGGCGCCGGCTCGAGCGCCGCGGCCCGCGCCGCGAAGCCCTGGTGCACCGCGCCCTCGGGCAGGGATCTTGCAATCCTGTCGGGGCTCTCCATCTCGAAAGGCGTACCCTCGGGCAGATCGCGCGCGGCGTTCTGCGACACGTAGAGCGCCCGGATCTCCCGCCTCGGGTTTGCCAGGGCGGCCAGGACCGCATGGCGGCCCCAGATCCAGCCCTCCTCTATCTGCGTGATCTTGCCTGCAGAACGGGCTGCATCGGGCTTTTTCGGGGTGTTGCGCCGCTCGGGGGCCATGGATATAGTCCGCGCTCCAATTCGGGGAGCGGCCTCGTTAGGACGGCAGGAGCGGCAACGCAACACCGTTCAGCGGGGCGGTTTTTTTCCGGTTGGGCCCACCGCATGGGTTTCTGGAGGGGTGGGAGAGTGGTTAAATCCAGCAGACTGTAAATCTGCCCGCTTCGGCGTACGCTGGTTCGAATCCAGCCCCCTCCACCATTTGCAGCCGGTCTGCCGATAGGCAGATCAATCGATCCGGTGAATCGATTGAAGGCGGAGAATGCCCCGGCAGGGGCCTTCGCTCGCTCCCGCGAGCTTCGGCCAGGCAAGCCCCAACCTGTCATTCGAGCGAAGGCGGACCGGCGCGAGGCGCGCTCCCGGGCGCGTCGTCGTGGAAAGCCCCTTCAAGCCGATCGAGCGACGGCTGGCGATTGCCTGTCCGGCGGAACGGCTTCAGTGTAGCGCCTGTTGGCCACACATCATGTTCGAGCGGTTCAGGAGGCGTTTCATGACCCCGAAACTCACGATCTTTCTCGCCGGCGCCGCCGCGGTGCTGGCAGCGGCCTGCACGACCGCGGTCGATGGCGAGCCGAAAGGCGCTGCGGCCTTCGCCGACGATCCAAGGCTCGGCGAGCCCGTCGACCGGCTCTGCTTCGCGCGCCAGATTCACGGCTTCGGGCAGACCACCGACCGCACCATCGTGGTCGAGGCAAGCGTGAACGAGCACTATCTCATCGAGACCGCCGGCTATTGTCCCGATCTCGACTGGGCGCAGTCGATCAGCTTCGACGCCTTCTCCTCGTGCCTGTCGCGGGGGGATTCCCTCATTCCCTACACGAGCATTTTCGGGCCCGATCACAGCGATCTGCGCCCGCCGCGCGAGTGTCTGATCCGCGAGATCTACGCCTGGGATCCCGAAGCGGGCGAAGACTGAGCGGGACGCCGGCCGGGCGCGGCAGCTCCGGTCCGCACACCGGCAGCCCGCTTCGTGAGGCCGCTTCCGGCGCGGCGTGGACCTCGCTAGTCTCGCGCCATGTGCGAACACATTCACGCCCGCTTCGTCGAGATCGGCCATGGCCTGAGCCCCGCGCTCGGCGGCGCGCTGTCGCGCCTCGGCCCGGTGGCGTTCACCCCCGACGATTCCCAGCCGCTCTGTGAGCGGCTCGCCCGCTCGGTGGCCGGTCAGCAATTGAGCGTGAAGGCGGCGCGCACGATCTGGAGCCGGGTGGAGGCCGCGGCGGGTGACGTGCCGCTGATGGACTTCCTGCGCGAGCGCAACGCCGCCACCCTGCGCGCCTGCGGCCTGTCGGGAGCCAAGACCGCCGCGGTCTGCGCCATCGCCGCGGAGGCGCGCGCCGGCGGGCTGGACTCCGGCGAGCTGCGCTATCTCTGCGCCGCCGACCGCGCGCGTCATCTCACGCGGATCAGAGGTGTCGGCCCCTGGACCGCCGACATGGTCAACATGTTCTATTTCGGCGAGGAGGACATCTGGCCGGACGGCGACATCGCCGCGCGCAACACGCTGGCGAGCCTCACCAGCAAGCGGCGCAAGACGATCCGCACCGCCGAACGCTTCGCCCCGCACCGCACGCGCCTGGCGCTCTACATGTGGCGCTGGGTGGATGCGCGGCCGGACTGAGCGACCTCAGGACCGCCGATACGGCCTCTTGCTCACCCCCTCCGCGATCGGCGCGCCGGAATCCCGTTCCTCGACCGCCTCCTTGAACCCCACCTCCTGGGCGCGCTGGCGGAACCAGATGCCTTCGGGGGAGTGGCGGGCCATGCCGTCGAACAGGGTGGCGAAGCGCTGGGTGTTGGCGAGCCCTTGCGCCTCGACCGCTTGGTTGACGACCATCTTGGTCATCATCAGCTGGTTCCTCGGCACGCCCTTGAGGCGGCCGGCGAGCCTGTCGATCGCGGCGTCGAGTTCGGCTTCGGGCACGGCTTCCAGCGCGAGCCCGATGCGCTCGGCCTCGCGCCCGTCGATGAGGTCTCCGGTCATCATCAGGCGTTTCGCCTGCTGGGGCCCCAGGCGGTGGACCCACATCGCCGGCGTCGGAACGCCCCACACGCGCGCCGGCGGATAGCCGATGCGCGCATCGGTGGCCATGATCACGAAGTCGCAGCACAGCGCGATGTCCGAGCCGCCAGCCGCCGCCGCGCCGTGAATGCGCGCGATCGTCGGCTTGCTGGCGCGCCACAGGCTCATGAAGTCCTGCGTATTGCGCTCCATCATGGCGAAATCGACCATCGGGTCCCAAGGCATGTCCTGGCTGCCGGGGATTTCCCCCTCGGCCTCGGCGTATTCCTTCAGGTCGTAGCCGCCGCAAAATCCCTTGCCCGCCCCGCGAACCACGATGACGTGGACGTCGGGATCGTCCTCGGCGCGCTCCACCGCGCGGCGGATCTCGCCGGGCATGGCCTGGTTGATGGCGTTGAGGCGCTCGGGGCGATTGAGGGTGATCGTCGCGACCCGGTCGCCGGCCGTGTAGAGGAGGGTGGTGAAGTCGCTCATGTCTGCCCCGTCAGCGTGTCGATCTCGTCGTCGGAAAACCCGGCCTCACTCAGCACCGCCCGCGTGTCCGCGCCGATGTCGCCCTTGGCCGTCGCGCCCATGCCGGGGCGCTCGCCGTCGAAGCGGGCGGGGCTGCCGGGCAGGCGCACCGGCCCGGCCTTGCCGGCCTGCGCCTCGTAGAGGAAGTCGCTCGCGGCGAGCTGGGCATGGGTCAGCATCTCGTCGGAGGTGTTCACCTTGCCGGCCGGAACGCCCTTTTCGCGCAGGCGGGCAAGGATGGTCTCTATGTCGATCTGCTCCACCCTCGGCTCGCATACCTGCCGGATCGTGTCCCAGTTCAGGAAGCGGCTGGCCATGTCGGCGCAGCGTTCGTCGGACAGGAGCTCGTCCGCGCCCACCGCTTCGCACCAGCCGGTAAACTCCTTCTCCGACAGCATCACCACTACGAACCAGCCGCCCTTCGCCTTCCAGGGCCGGTAGACCTTGGCGATGGAGGGGCCTTCGCGCGCCGGGTCGGCGAGGGTGAGGGACATGTGCACGTCCATCCAGGAAAACGCCGTGGCGGCTTCCAGCATGGACACCTCAACGCGCCGCCCCCTGCCGTCCTTCTCGCGCGCGTAGAGCGCGGCGGTGACGGCCTGGACGAGATACATCCCCGAGACCTTGTCGCAGATATATTGCGGGTAGAGGGCGGGCTCCTGGCCGCCCGGACGCGCGGCGAGCCCGCTCTCGGCCTGGATCACCGGATCGTAGGCGCGCACGGTCTTGAGCGGCCCGCTCGGGCCGAAGCCGGTGACCTCGCCGATGATCAGGCGCGGATGGCGCCGCCGCAGCGCGTCCGCATCGAGGCCCATGCGCTCGGCGACGCCGGGGCGGTAGTTGTGCAGGAGCACGTCGGCATCCTTCAGCAGGCGCTCCAGCGCGTCGCGCCCGGCCGCGGTGGAGAGATCCAGGCGGATCAGCCGCTTGCCGCGCCCGAGCACGTGATGGGTCGAGCTCGCCCCGTCCTTGGCGATGAAGCCGAGCCGGCGGATGAGATCGCCGCCGGGGGGCTCGACCTTGATCACCTCGGCGCCCTGCTGGGCGAGCACCAGGCTCGCCAGCGGCCCGGCGACCACGGTCGTGAGATCGATGACGCGCACGCGATCGAGCACCATTGTCTCCTCCCTGTCTTCGTATCCAGGCTCACAGTGGCGGGCTTCGAACCGGTCTGCAATCTGCTAGCCTGACCACCCCGGCTCAGGAGGGTCTCATGGCCAAGGTACTGATTTCTCCGGACGAGGCGGCTGCGTGCGATGCGGTCTTCGTCGACGCGACCTGGTTCATGCCCGGTGCCGGGCGCACCGGGCAGGAGGCGTTCGCCGAGCAGCGCATTCCCGGAGCGGTCTTCTTCGACATCGACGAAATCGCCGATCCGACGAGCGCCCTGCCGCACATGGCGCCCGGCGCCGCGTGCTTCTCGCGCTGGCTGGCGGAGAACGCGCTCGATGCCGGCGCGCGCTTCGTCGTCTACGACCAGAACGGTTTTCTCGCCTCGGCGCGGGCCTGGTGGACCTTCGCCCGCTTCGGGCTGGACGTGCGCCTGCTCGACGGCGGGCTCGAGGCGTGGAGGGCGGCGGGACGCGCGCTCGAGACCGAACTGCCGCCGGCGATCGAGCGGTCCGCGCCGCGCATGCCGGTCCTGTTCGTGCGCGACGATGCGGTGAGCTGGGCCGACGTGCTCCACCATGTCGAGCGCGGCGATGCCGTGATCGTGGATGCGCGTCCCGCCGGGCGCTTCGCCGGAACCGATCCCGAGCCGCGCCCGGGCCTTGCCTCGGGCCACATCCCCGGCTCGGTCAGCCTGCCCTTCAGGAGCGTGATAGCCGAAGACGGGCGGATGAAGACGGGAGAGGCGCTCGAGGCCGTGCTGCCCGTCGCGGACCGCGCGCACCGCGTCATCACGACCTGCGGCTCGGGCGTCACCGCCGCCATCCTTCACGCCGCCTTCACGCAGGCCGGCTTCACCGATCTGCGTCTCTATGACGGCTCATGGACCGAATGGGCCGGCCGCGGCGACCTGCCTGTGGTGACGGGGGGCTAGAGGCTCGGCGGGGTCTTTCCTCCCCCCGCTTGCGGGGGAAGAAGGCGCCGCCGCTAGCCCGCGAACCGCACCAGGAAGCGCTTGGCCTTGCCGACCGACAGCACGACCGCGCCCGCCTCCCCGGCGTGGGCGCGAAGATCGGCGGTCTCCTCGGTGATCTTCTCGCCATTAGCCGAGACCGCGTTCTGTTTCACGAGCCGTCGCGCCTCGCCCTTCGAGCCGGCCGCGCCCACCTCGGCCATCGCGTCGATCACGGGCAGGGGCTCGCCTCGCGACGCCTCCAGGGTCGGCACGGCCTTGGCGATCATGTCGACGAGATCGGCATCGAGATCGGCGGCCTTGCCCGAGAAGATGATCGCGCTGGCACGTTCTGCGAGGCGGGTCTGCTTCTCGCCGTGGATGCGCGTGGTCAGCCACTCGGCGAGCGCCTTCTGCGGCCGGCGCTCGTGGGCGGGTGCGGCCTCGAGCGCCTCGATCCCGGCAAGCGGGATCTCGGTCAGCCAGCGCAGGAATTTCGGCGCGTCGGCATCGGCGGTGTTGAGCCAGAACTGGTAGAACTCGTAAGGGCTCGTCAGCGCCGGATCGAGCCAGACCGCGCCCTTTTCCGACTTGCCGTACTTCTTGCCTTCCGAGTTGGTCAGCAGGGGATAGGTCACGGCATGGCCCTGCACGCCTTCCATGCGGCGCAAGAGGTCGACCCCGCCGACGATATTGCCCCACTGGTCCGACCCGCCCATCTGCAGCGCGCAGCCATGGGCGCGGTAGAGATGCACGAAGTCGTAGCCCTGCAGCAGCTGGTAGGAGAACTCGGTATAGCTGATGCCCTGCTCGCGGTTCTCGATGCGGGTGCGCACCGAGTCCTTGGTCAGCATGGCATTGACCGAGAAGTGCTTGCCGACATCGCGCAGGAAGGAGATCACCCCCATGCCGCGCCACCAGTCGGCATTGTTGACGTAGATCGGCGCGGGACCCTCGGTGCGCGCGAAGAAGGCCTCCATCTGCGCGCGCTGGCTGGCGATATTGTCGGCCACCGTCTCCTCGGCCTGCAGCGAGCGCTCGGTGTCCTTGCCGGACGGGTCGCCGATCAGGCCGGTCGCCCCGCCGAGCAGCACGATGATCTGCCCGCCGCGCCGGCGATAGCGGTCCATGCCCAGAAGCGGCACGAGATTGCCCGCATGCAGGCTCGGCGCGGACGGATCGAAGCCGACATAGAGCGGCGGACGCACCTTCTCGATCAGATCGTCGGTCAGCTCGGCGGTCTTCTGGTGCAGCAGGCCGCGGGCCTGGAGATCGGCGAGGAAGGGCGTGTCGGTCATGGCTGCGTCTTCGCGAGAAAGGGTCCGGATCACGAGCGCGTAACGGCTCGCAAGAAGATTTTCAACTTTCGTGTGATTTTGTGGGGCGGTGCACATATGCCCCTTCCAACGGCGCCAATCCGCGCTAGCCTGTCCTCCTCAGCGAACGGCGTTCACCGCCGCCATCAGACAAGGGGAGGGGCCGTTGGCCGGACTCAAGGCACTCGAAGGAAAGCTGCGTCTGCCGGTGATCGCGGCGCCGATGTTCATCATCTCCAATCCCAGGCTCGTCATCGCCCAGTGCAAGGCGGGTATCGTCGGCTCCTTCCCGGCGCTGAACGCGCGCCCGCAGAGCCAGCTCGACGAATGGCTCGACGAGATCACGAGCGAGCTGGAGAGCTACAACGCGAAGCATCCCGACAAGCCGGCCGCGCCGTTCGCGGTGAACCAGATCGTGCACCGCTCCAACGACCGGCTCGAGGCCGACATGGCGAGCTGCGAGAAGTACAAGGTGCCCCTCGTGATCACCTCGCTCGGTGCGCGCGAGGAGCTCAATGACGCGGTCCATGCCTGGGGCGGGCAGACGCTGCACGACATCATCAATGTGAAGTTCGCGCGCAAGGCGCTGGAAAAGGGCGCGGATGCGCTCATCGCGGTGTGCGCCGGCGCGGGCGGCCATGCCGGCACGCTGAGCCCGTTCGCCCTGATCCCGGAGATTCGCGAATTCTTCGACGGCCCGCTGGCGGTATCCGGCGCGATCTCGACCGGGGCCGGCGTGCTCGCGGCCGAGGCCATGGGCGCGGACTACGCCTATATCGGCTCGGCGTTCATCGCCACCGACGAGGCGCGCGCCAGCGAGGACTACAAGCAGGGGATCGTGGAGGGCCACGCCGAGGACATCGTCTACACGAGCCTGTTCACCGGCGTTCACGGCAATTATCTGCGGCGCTCCATCGCCGCGGCCGGCCTCGATCCGGACAATTTGCCCGAAAGCGACCCGACGAAGATGAATTTCGGCTCCGGCGGCAACAGCGCGGCGAAGGCCTGGAAGGACATCTGGGGCTCGGGACAGGGCATCGGCTCGGTGAAACAGGTCCAGCCGGCCGCCAGCTTCATCAACCAGCTCGCGAGCCAGTACAACGGAGCCAAGCGGCGGGTCTGCGGGTAGGCGCGGTCCGGCCGCCGGGATGCTGGGGGCTGGATGAATCCCGGCGGCCGGAGGCGTGCCGCGTCAGGCCGGGGAGCCGAACGCGGCGACGATGGCGAGGATCGTCCCGATCGCCAGCACCATCTGGACGATGACGGCCACGACATTGGCATGACCCGCTTCCGGGCTCGCCTGGGCCGGGCGCTCGTCCCTGGGCTTGGACACGTCGCGGAACAGCAGCATGTCGACAATCCGCGCCGACGCCCCGTCATAGAAGCCCGTCGCCTCCACGCGCGTCTTCGGATTGCGGAAGGTGCCGAACATCATGTCGACGATGGGCAGCTCGGCATAATTGTAGGCGTGGATGCCCCGGCCATGGTGCAGGGCGTGGCTTTCCGGCCGGGCGATGAAGTAGCCGAGCCAGCGCGGCGTCTTCACGTTGGTATGGGTGAAGATCGCCAGCCACGCGCCGATCACGCCGATGATGCCGCCCGCCATCGGGTCGACGCCGACGAGCACGAGCGCGAAGCTCGCCACGAAGGTGAAGCCGACCGCGTCGAACGGGTGGAAGTAGAGCGCGCCGAACGTGTCGAGCCGCTCCTGGCTGTGATGCATCTGGTGGAACAGCCGCCACAGCGTGTCCGAGGCGTGCAGGGTGCGGTGCCAGGCCGCCTGGATGACCTGCAGGGCGAGATAGCCGAGCGGGACCTGGGCCCAGAGCGGCACGCCGGACAGGTCGAACAGCTGGAGATGGCCGATCCAGCCGTACCAGAGCAGCGGCGAATACCCGGCCAGCACGAAGAACAGCGCGGTCATGGCGAGCGCGCGTACGCGCCAGAACTTGACCTTGGGCAGTTCCCGGGCCGGAAACAGGGTCTCGAGCACCATCAGCGCGAGTAGACCCGCGACGATAAGCGCGTTAATCCAGTTGAAGATCATTTTTTATGCGTCCTCTTGTTCTTCTTGGGGGAGGACGGGGCTTTTGCGCACGTGCCGTGGGCACGAGCGTTTGAACGCACGTGGTAATATCGCGCATTCGCGTGGGAATTTCGTTGGAAGGAGGGCCGCCCTTCGATGACGCAGTCCGGTCTCGAGGTCGATCTTCTGGGGGAACTCACCGTGCGCCGGCGCGGCGAGGAGATCGCCCTTCCCCGCTCGAAGAAGACCCGGGCGCTTCTGGGCCTGCTCCTGGTCACCGCGCGGCCGCACCGCCGCGACCGGCTGTGCGAGATGTTCTGGGACCTGCCCGACGATCCGCGCGCGGCGCTGCGCTGGTCGCTGTCCAAGCTGCGCCCCGTCGTCAACGATCCGTGCCGCGTCCGTCTGCAGTCCGACCGCGAGCGCGTGGCGCTCGACACCAGCGACATCGTCACCGACCTGTCGGGCATCCGCGCGCTGATGGAGCAGCCCGAGCCGGCGCTGGAAGAGCTGCAGCAGGCCGCGCAACGCCTCGCCGATCCGCTGCTGGACGGGCTCGACCTGCCCGAACAGGCCGTGTTCGAGAACTGGCTGAGGGCCGAGCGCGAGGATGTCGTCGCGCTGGAGGTCCGCGTGCTGGCGCGCCTGGCGACGCATCCGCGCCAGACGCCGTCCGGACGGCTGTCCGCGGTGCGCCGCTGGTGCGAGGCCGCTCCGCTGGACCCGGAGGCGGCGAGCCTCCTGATCCGCACCCTGCGCGAAGCGGGACGCGCCAAGGAGGCGAAGGCGGCCGAGCGCGAGATTCGCGCCCGCTTCGCCGAAGCCGGGCTCGCCTTCGAGCCGGACGGCGACGATACGCCGGAGGCTCCCGGCCCGGCCGCGCGCCGGCTGCTGCGGCGCCAGTCCATCCATTTCTGCACGGCGGGAGACGGCACGCGCATCGCCTACGCCACGGTCGGGGAGGGCCCGCCGCTGGTGAAGGCGGCCAACTGGCTCAACCATCTCGAACTCGACTGGGACGCGCCGATCTGGAGCCCGCTCTTTCGCGAACTGGCGCGCGACCACCGCTTCATCCGCTATGACGAGCGCGGCAACGGCCTGTCGGACTGGGATGTCGAGGACATCTCCTTCGAGGCCTTCGTCACCGATCTCGAGACGGTGGTCGACGCCCTGGGGCTCGACCGCTTCGCCCTGCTCGGCATCTCGCAGGGGGCGGCGGTTTCCATCGAGTATGCCGTGCGCCATCCCGGCCGGGTGAGCCATCTCATCCTGTTCGGCGGGTATCCCGCGGGCTGGCGGGTGGAGGCGAGCGCGGAGGAAATCGCCGCGCGCGAGGCGGTGATGACGCTGACCCGGACCGGCTGGGGCCAGGACAATCCGGCCTACCGCCAGATCTTCTCCTCCACCTTCATGCCCTCGGCGAATGCCGAGGAGCTGGCCTGGTTCAACGAGTTCCAGCGCCAGACGACCTCGCCGGACAACGCCGTGCGATTCCTGTCCGCCTTCGGCGATATCGACGTGCGCCACCGGCTGGGCGAGGTGCGCGTGCCGACGCTGGTGCTGCACTCGCGCGGCGACCAGCGCATCGCGTTCGAGACCGGCCGCGATCTTGCCGCGCGCATCCCCGGCGCCGAGTTCGTGCCGCTGGAAAGCGACGCGCATCTGCTTCTGGGCCGCGACCCGGCCTCGGCGGAGTTCATCGCGGCGATCCGGGAATTTCTCGGGGACGGGTGAGGGCTACTCCCCTTCCTCCTCGTAGCCGGCCAGGCTCAGCGGTCTCGCCTTGTAGCCCTCCAGCTGCGCCCAGCGCGCGAAGGCGTCGTCGCGCCCGTGGGTGATCCAGAGCTCGTCCGGGTCCACGTCCCTGACCGTCTGCGTGAGTTCGTCCCAGTCGGCATGATCGGACAGGATGAGGGGCAGTTCCACGCCCCGCTGTTTCGCTCGGGCGCGCACGCGCATCCAGCCGCTCGCGAACGCGATCACGGGATCGGGGAAGCGGCGCGCCCACGCGGTCTGGAAGGAGGCGGGCGGGCCGATCACGATCCGGCCGGCGAAATCGGTCCTTTTCCCGTCGGAATCGTTTACCGTCGCGTCGCGCAGCTCGCCGAGATCGACGCCGTGCTCCTCGTAGAGCTGGCAGAGCTGCTTCAAGGCGCCGTGGATGAAGATCGGCTCGTGATAGCCCGCCTCGCGGATGAGGCAGATCACGCGCTGCGCCTTGCCCAGCGCATAGGCGCCGACCAGGTGCGTGCGCTGGGGAAAGCGCGCGACGCTCGCGAGCAGCTTGGCGATCTCCTGGCCATCCTCGGGATGGCGGAAGACGGGAAGGGCGAAGGTGGCTTCCGACACGAAGACATGGGCGGGAACGACCTCGAAGCGCGCGCAGGTCGGATCGCGCCGGCGCTTGTAGTCGCCCGAGACGACGATCCTCAGCCCCTTCCATTCGAGCAGGACCTGCGCGGAGCCGAGCACGTGGCCGGCCGGGTGCAGGCTCACCTCGACCTCGCCGATCTTCGTGCGCTCGCCGTATTTCAGCGGCGCGCGGGCTCCGCAGAAGTCATCGCCATAGCGCGCGGCCATGATCGCAAGCGTTTCCGGCGTCGCGGCGACGCGCGCATGACCGGCACGCGCGTGATCGGCATGGCCGTGCGTGATCACGGCCCGGTCGGCGGGACGCATCGGATCGATGAAGAATCCGCCCGGCTCGCAGAAGAGCCCTTCGTGCGTCTCGCGCAGCAGCCGTTCGGGTCGGATCATGGAACAGGAGATAGGATGGCGCCGCGCGCGTGCCATCCGTCTCCATCAGCAAGATCTACTCCAGCGTCACATCGCCCACAGTCACCGTGCGATCGCCGAGCGGCTGGACCGGGCGGTAATTGTTGTCGTAGCGCGCAGTATAGGCCGCGATCTGCTCGGCCGAGGCGGTGATCGGGGTCTGGAGCACCGTCCAGGCGACACCTTCCGAGCAGGGCGGCGTCGTCAGCGAGCCGGGATAGCGCCAGGCGGTGAGATCCTCGGGCAGGAATTCGGCCGGATCGACGATCGTGCCGACCGGGATATGGCCCTGCGCCTGCGGCAGGTTGTTCCACACCGGATCAAGACCGGGCTCGGCCTCGCCCTCCTCGAAGAACACGCCGACGACGGCGAGCCGGCCGTCCTCGCTGGCGTGCACGAAATGGACCTCGAGCGGGTATTGCTCGCCCTCCACCGTGTGCTCGCTTTCGGCATGGAAGTGGAACTGGACGAGCTCGTACTCGGTGCCGTCCAGCGTCAGCGAGCCGGCATTGGTCAGGTTGGCCTGGATGGTGTGGCCGTTGTCGACGATGTCGGCGGCCTCCGCCACGGTCCAGTCGAGCACCGGTGTGACGGCCTCGCCGCCCTCCATGCCGGCAAGATCGATCGGGGACTGCTCGGTGCCGGTCTCGCACACGGCCCAGGCCTCGCTGAGATCGTCCCAGTTCGCCGGGGCGAGCTCGCCCTCATAGCCCCAGGCCGGCGCCGCCCTCTCCTCGGCCATGGTGTCGCCCTCGGCCTCGACCGGCTCGGCGTCCCCGGCCATCACGTCGCCGGGCGTGGCATCTTCCGGGGCCGCTTCGGAGGCTTGCTCGGGTGCGGCCTCTTCGGCCGGCTCTTGCGCCGGCTGTTCGGTTTCGGGGGCACAGGCGGCCAGCACGGCAAGGCTGGCGGAAAGGGTCAGCATCATGCGCATGGTCATGTCTCCCGCTGCGGTGAACGAATGCGAGCCAAAGATTGGTCGCCCGCTTGCGGGGTCAAGCCTGAAAGCGCCGAATTCGTTCCTCAGCTTCCTGCAGCGGTGGTGGCCGCGGTCGTCGCGGCCGTGCTGCTGGCGACGACTGCGGCGATGGCGGCGGCCTGTGCGGCGATCACGGCGGACAGCGCGCTGACGCTTCCTGCCGGCACGTCCCTGCCGCCCCCGGTGTGGATCAGCTGGGCCAGGCGCGCCCTGGCGTGGCCCGCGCTCGTCATGTGTTTCGGCAGCTCCCGCATGATCGCCTCGATGGCGGAGAGGTCCTCGGCGGCGAGCCCTTGCGCCGCCCACTGCATGGCAAGCGCCGCATCGCTGCGGTGCCTGAGATATCTCGAGCCCCTGCGCGCGGCCTCCAGCTTCCCGAAGCGGGCAAGCACCTCGCGCGGATCGCGCTCGAGGAGGGCGCACAAGCGCGCGCCTTCGCGCCTGTGGGCCTTCGCCCGACGGTCGCTCTCGAAGACCGCGAGGGCGAGGTCGCGGGCCCGTGCCACCGTCTCCGGCGCCTCGTCCCTGGCCGCGTGCGCGGCGGCGAAGGTGTCGGTCACCGCATTGTCGCGGCGCCACCAGGGCGGGGTGAGGGACCGCTTCAGCTCGAAGAAGCGGCGCAGCGTATAGCTCGATGGCTCCCCGGTCAGGCAAAGCACGAGCGCGGCGCGCGCGCCGCCGGCATGAAGGCCTGGCCCATCCTCCCGTTTCGCCTGCTCGCGCAGCCGGTTGCGCACGTCGAGGAAGCGCTCGGCCTGCACACCGTTCGCGGCGAGCAGCGCGGCGTAGACCCAGCGCAGATTGCCCGTGGGGGCGGACGCGACCAACCAGCTGGCCTTCAGCCCGGCCTCCAGCCCGGCCTCCAGGCTCGCATGGGCCGAGCGCGTGCCGCTCGCGAGCGCTTCGGGCTCGCCCTCTCCGGCGAGCAGGGCCGCGGCGGCGAAGGGCGCACCGGTCCGGTCGGGCCGCGGGCGGTTCGCGCGCAGCGCCTCCTCGAGGGCGAAGAAGCGGGAAAGGGTTTCGCTCATGTCTCTCCCCCGGCAAGTGGAGGGCAGCCCGTGCCGGTCCGCCCTCCTTCCTGGCATGGCCTCGCCCGGGCCTTAGTGTGCGGCGCCCGAACCGGCCTCGCTCTCCTCTGCGCCGTAGGCGGACAGATCCAGTCCGGTGTGACGGGCGATGAAGGCCCACCTGTCGGCAGTCTCCTCGATGATCTTGGAGACGGGCGTGCCCGCGCCGTGCCCGGCCCGCGTCTCGATGCGGATGAGGGCGGGGTCGTCCCCTGTCTCGGCGGCCTGCAGCGCGGCGATGTACTTGAAGGAATGGCCCGGCACGACCCGGTCGTCGGTATCGGCCGTGGTCACCAGAACCGCCGGATAGTCCGCGCCCTCCTCGATATTGTGATAGGGCGAGTAGAGCCGCAGATAGTCGAACATCTCCGGATCCTGCGGGCTGCCGTAATCGTCCACCCAGAAGCGCCCGGCGGTGAACTGGTTGAAGCGCAGCATGTCCATCACGCCGACGGCCGGAAGCGCCGCGGCGAACAGCTCGGGGCGCTGGTTGACGACCGCACCGACGAGCAGCCCGCCATTGGAGCGGCCGTAGACGGCGAGATTGTCCGGGCTCGTCCAGCCGAGATCGATCAGCTCCTCGGCGGCGTTGATGAAGTCGTCGAACACGTTCTGCTTGTTGAACAGGCGCCCGGCATCGTGCCAGTCGCGCCCGTACTCGGTACCGCCGCGCAGGTTCGCCATGGCATAGACGCCGCCCATCTCCATCCATTGCAGGTTGGAGACCGAGAAGTTCGGGGTGAGCGAGATCGCGAACCCGCCATAGCCATAAAGCAGGGTCGGCTGGCTGCCGTCCGGCGTGACGTCCCGGTGGTGCACGATGAACATCGGCACCTCGACCCCGCCCGTGCTCTCGTAGAAGACCTGGCTGACGACGTAGTCGTCCGGATTGAAGGTCAGCTCCGGCTCGCGGAAGACCTCGCTCTGCCCGGTCTCCACGTCGTAGCGGTAGATGGTGGTCGGCCGGTTGAAGCTGGTGAAGGCGTAGAAGGTTTCCGCATCGTCCGGCTCGCCGGAGAAGCCGCTCGCGGTTCCGATGCCCGGAAGCTCGACCTCGCGCACGAACTCGCCCTGCGGGGTGTAGACCGAGACCGCCGACTTCACGTCCTCCAGGCGCTCCACGACGAGGTGGCCGCCTACAAAGGAGACTCCCTGGATCGGCGCCTCGCCTTCGGCGATCACGTCGGTGAGCGTTGCCGGGTCGGAGAGGTCGACACGCACCACGCGCCCGTTGGGCGCATCGAGATCGGTGAAGAACAGGAAGCTCTCCCCGTCATTGCCGACATAGGAATGGTTGTTGGCGAAGCCGTCGAAGATCACGACCGGCTCGGCCTCGGGCTGCGACAGGTCGAGGATCCGGACGCCGTTGCCGTCCGTGCCCTTGCTCGAATAGATGACGAGATAGTTGCCGTCATTGGTCTCGCCGACGCGCCAGCCGACTTCCGGGCTCTCCGGGTTGGAGATGATCAGCCGGTCCTCGCCCTGGCCGGTGCCGAGCGTGTGGAAATAGGCGGCCTGGTCGAGGTTGAGCGAGGTGAACTCCTCGCCCGCCTCCGGCTCGGGATAGCGCGAATAGTAGAAGCCCGATCCGTCCTTCGCCCAGGACACGCCGGAGAACTTCACCCACTCGATCTCGTCGCCGAGCTGCTCGCCGGTCTCGACATCGACGACGCGGATCGTGCGCCAGTCCGAGCCGCCGTCCTGGACCTGGTAGGCGACGTAACGCCCGTCCGGACTCGGCCAGGTGCCGGCGAGCGCGACCGTGCCGTCTTCCGACCAGGTATTGGGATCGAGCAGCATGCGCGGTTCGGCGCCGGCCTCGTCCTGGACGTAATAGACCGACTGGTCCTGCAGCCCGTCATTGCGCGAGAAGAAATACCTGCCCCCCTCCTTCTCCGGCAGGGAGAAGCGCTCGTAGTCGTAGAGCTCGGTGAGCCGCTCGGAAATCGCCTCGCGCCCGGGCAGGGTGTCGAGATAGGAGAAGGTGACCGCGTTCTGCGCCTCGACCCATGCGCGCACCTCCTCGCTCTGGCGCACATCGGCTTCCAGCCAGCGATAGGGATCGGCGACCGCGACCTCGCCCTCGGCGGCGGATTCGTAGATGTCGGCGACGTCCACGGTCGGGGTCTCGGGATAGGTGAGGGCGGTCTCGCCGACCGTCTCGGCCGCGCCCGTCTCCTCCTGCGGCGCCTCGCCCGCGGGCTCGCCGCAGGCCGACAGCGCAAGGGCGGAGACGGCACTCATCAGGATCAGTCGCATGGGTCACTCCCCGGTTCTTGAAGATTTGCCGGGAAGTTAGGGATCACAAACGCCTCTGTCGATAAGTGAAGGTAGGCCTTATCTCTATGGCCATGCCCGACGCGTCCGCCCCGCCAGCCCTGCCCGAGCGCTTCGAGCGCTGGTTCGCTTCGCGCGGCTGGCGCCCGCGCGCGCACCAGCTGGAGATGGTTGCCGCGGCAGGGCGCGGCGAGGATGCGCTCCTGATCGCGCCGACCGGCGGGGGCAAGACGCTCGGCGGCTTCCTGCCGAGCCTCGTGGAGCTGGCCGGCATCGCGCAGCGGGAGGGCAAGGACCGCGAGCACAGGCTGCATACGCTCTATGTCTCCCCGCTCAAGGCCCTGTCCCAGGACGTCGCGCGCAACCTGATGACGCCGGTCGCCGAGATGGGTCTCGATCTCAGGATCGAGACGCGCACCGGCGACACACCCGCCTCCAAGCGCACCCGCCAGCGTCAGAGGCCGCCGGACATCCTGCTGACCACGCCCGAGCAGATCGCCCTGTTCTGCGCGCAGGAGAATGCGCAAGCCTTCTTCGGGGATCTGAAGGCCGTCATCGTCGACGAGGTCCATGCGCTGGCGCCGAGCAAGCGCGGCGACCTCCTGGCGCTGGGACTTGCCGCGATCGGCAGGTACGCGCCGCAGGCCCGGCGCATCGGCCTGTCGGCCACGGTCAAGGATGTCGAGGGCCATGCCCGCTGGCTCGCGCGCCAGGCCGGCGAGGATGCCCGTTTTGCCACCGTGGTTCGGGGCGAGGGCGGGGCGCGCCCGGAGGTGACGATCCTCACGCCGCAGGACCGCATCCCCTGGGCCGGCCATTCGGGCAGGCACGCGATCGCCGCCGTCTACGAGGAAATCAAACGCGCGAAGCTCTCCCTGATCTTCGTCAACACGCGCTCCCAGGCGGAAATGGTCTTCCAGCTCCTCTGGTCGATCAATGACGACAACCTGCCGATCGCGCTGCATCACGGCTCGCTCTCGGTGGAGCAGCGCCGCAAGGTGGAAAGCGCCATGGCGGCGGGCGTTCTCAAGGCCGTGGTGTGCACCTCCACGCTCGATCTCGGCATCGACTGGGGCGATGTCGATCTCGTCCTGCAGATGGGCGCGCCGAAGGGCTCGGCCCGCCTGATCCAGCGCCTGGGACGCGCCAATCACCGCCTCGACGAGCCCTCGAAGGCCATTCTGGTGCCCACCAACCGCTTCGAGCATCTCGAATGCACGGCCGCCAAGGAGGCGGTGGCGGAGAACGCGCTCGACGGCGAGCCCTTGCGCGCCGGGGCGCTCGACGTGCTCGCCCAGCACGTGATGGGCCGCGGCTGCGGCGATCCCTTCCTGGCCGACGAGCTGTTCGAGGAAGTCACCGCCGCCGCGCCCTATGCCCACCTTCCCCGCGAGACCTTCGACCGGGTGCTCGAATTCGTCGCCTCGGGCGGCTATGCGCTGGGCACGTACGACCGCTTCCGCCGGCTCGTCCGATCGAAGGCCGACGGGCGCTACCGCGCGCGCAACCGCGATGTCGCCCAGCGCCACCGCCTCAATATCGGTGCCATCGTGGAAAGCCCGATGCTGAATGTGAGGCTGGTGAGGGGCGGGGAGCGCAGCGCTCCTTCCTCCCCCCACACCCGCGGCGGCAAGCTGCTCGGCCAGGTCGAGGAATGGTTCGCCGACCAGCTCAGCCCCGGCGACACCTTCGTCTTCGCCGGCCAGATGCTGCGCTTCGAGGGCGTGACGGCGACCGATTGCCTGGTCAGCCGCTCGGCTGCCGAGGCCCCGAAGATCCCGAGCTGGCAGGGCGGCAAGTTCCCGCTCTCCACCTATCTCGCCGCGCGCGTGCGCGATCTCGTCCACGATCCGCAGAGCTGGCACCGCCTTCCCGGCCAGATCCGCGAATGGCTGGAGATCCAGCGCCAGCGCTCCATCCTGCCCGCGCCCGACCGGCTCCTGGTGGAGACCTTCCCGCGCGGAAACCGGCACTATCTCGTCTGCTATCCCTTCGAGGGCCGGCTCGCCCACCAGACGCTCGGCATGCTGCTGACGAGAAGGCTCGAGCGCGCCGGCTTCAAGCCGATGGGCTTTGTGGCGAACGAGTACGCGCTCTCGGTCTGGGCGCTGGAGGATCTGTCGAAAGCCGACATGGCCGAACTCTTCGCGCAGGACATGCTCGGCGACGATCTCGACGCCTGGCTCGCCGAGAGCGCGCTGATGGCGCGCACCTTCCGCACCTGCGCGGTGATTTCCGGGCTCATCGAGCGCCGCTTCCCGGGCAGCGAGAAGACCGGGCGCCAGGTCACCTTCTCCGCAGACCTCATCTACAACGTCCTCCGGGAGCACGAGCCCGATCACATCCTCTTGCAGGCGGCCTGGGAGGACGCGGGCTCCGGGCTTCTCGACATCCGCCGGCTGTCCGCCGCGCTGGCGCGTTTTGCCGGCCGGATCGATCACATGGCGCTCGACCGGATCTCCCCGCTCGCCGTTCCGGTCATGCTCGAGATCGGGCGCGAACCGGTCCATGGCGAGGCGCAGGATGCGGTCCTCGAGGACGCCGCGGGCGATCTCGCCGCCGAGGCGATGGCTTAGGAGACGGCCGCCGCCGCGGCGAAGGCGAGGGCCAGCAACAGCCCCGTCGTGCGGTTCGACTTGAAGACGGCAAGGCAGGATGCCCCGTCCTTCAGCCGCACCCGCATCAGCTGGCCGAACAGGTGGGCCGCGTAGAGCGCGAAGACCGGCGCGAAGATCAGCGCCGCGCCCGCCACGACCGCGGCTGCCGCGGCGAGCATGGCGGACAGCGCGTAGAACACCCAGAGCCCTGGAAGGATGCGCTCTCCGAGTGCGCGCGCGGAGGACTTCACGCCGACCAGGGCATCGTCCTCGATGTCCTGGCAGGCATAGATCGTGTCGTAGCCGATGGTCCAGAAGAAGGCCGAGGCATAGAGCAGGAACGCTTCCGGCGCGAAGCCGTGCGCGGCCGTGGCGAAGGCCACGAGTATCCCCCAGTTGAAGGTCAGCCCCAGCCAGGCCTGCGGCCACCAGGTGATGCGCTTCATGAAGGGATAGGCCGCCACCAGCGCCAGCGCGCCGAGCCCGGTGAGGATCGCGACCGGGGGCAGCTGGACCAGAACGAACAGCCCGACGAGGCTCTGCGCGACGAGGAAGGCCCAGGCCTGCCGCACACTGACCGTACCCGCCGCGAGCGGGCGGTCGGCGGTGCGCGCCACCTGCGCGTCGAGATCGCGGTCGACGATGTCGTTATAGGTGCAGCCCGCCCCGCGCATCGCTATGGCGCCGAGCGCGAACAGGAAGAGATACCAGAGATCGGCCGGCTGAAATCCCGTGTCCACGCGGGCCAGCGCGAGGCCCTGGAAGCAGGGAATCGCCAGCAGCCAGAAGCCCACCGGGCGGTCGTAGCGCGCCAGGCGCAGATAGGGCCGGACCGGCTTCGGGGCCCGGTCCACCCAGCTCGTCGGCAGGCTGTCGGCGACGCGTCGGTCTTCGGCTCGGCTCATGGGCCGGTGTTAGCGCAGGGCGTGCGGGGTGGGAAGCGGAGAGGGCGGTCGCGGCAGGCCTACTTCACCGCCACGGTCTTTCTGTTGACGAACTCCAGTATGCCCTCGCGGGCCAGCTCCCGCCCGTGGCCGGACGCCTTCACCCCGCCGAAGGGCAGGCGCGGATCGCTCGCGACCATCTGGTTGACGTATGTCGAGCCGGCCTCGATGCGGTTGACCGCTTCGGTGATCTCGTCCTCGTCGGTGGACCAGAAGGACGAGCCGAGCCCGTACTTGTGATCGTTGGCGAGGTTTATCGCCGCGTCGAGATCGCTGACCCTGAAGAAGAGCGCGACCGGCCCGAACAGCTCATCGCGGTAGCCGGGGCTGTCCTCGGGGATGTCCTCCAGCACGCCGGGGCTGAACCAGGCGCCTTCGCCCTTGCGGCCCTTGAGCACCTCGCGCGCGCCGGCATCGATCGTCTTCCTGACCTGTTCGTGCAGGCCTTTGGCGGCGGCCTCGTCGACGAGCGGGCCGATATCGGTGTCCGCCTCCATCGGGTCGCCGACCCTCTTGCGCTCGAGCTCCTCCACGAAGCGGTCGCGAAAGTCCTCGTAGATGTCGGCATGGACGATGAAGCGCTTGGCCGCGATGCAGGACTGGCCGTTGTTCTGGATGCGCGCGAACACGCCGGTCTTCACCGCCTCGTCGAGATCGGCGCTCGGCATGACGACGAAGGCGTCCGAGCCGCCGAGCTCCAGCACGTGGGGCTTCAGCGCCGCGCCGGCCTGCTTGCCGACGGCGCGGCCCGCGCCTTCCGAGCCGGTCAGCGTCACGCCCTTGACCCGGGCGTCGGCGATGATCTCGCCGGCCTTGGCGGAGTCCACCAGAAGGCTGCGGAAGCTGCCGGTCTCGAAGCCGGCGCGCAGAAAGATGTCCTCTATTCGCTTCGCGCACCCCGGCACGTTGGAGGAATGCTTCAGCAGGCCCGGATTGCCCGCCATCAGATTCGGCGCGGCGAAGCGGAAGACCTGCCAGAACGGGAAGTTCCACGGCATGATCGCGAAGATGGGCCCGAGCGGGATGTAGCGCACGAAGCTCTTGCCCTTCTCCTGCGCCCCCTTGGCCTCGTCCTTGAGGAAGTCGGCGGCGTTGTCGGCATAGTAGCGGCACACCCAGGCGCATTTCTCCGCCTCCGCCTTCGCCTGGGCGACGGGCTTGCCCATCTCCTGCGTCATCAGGGCGGCGAGGTCGTCCGCCTCGCTTTCCAGGATCTCCGCCGCGCGCCGCATGCGCTGCGCCCGGCCCTCGAAGCCAAGCCGGTGCAGCGTTCCCACCGCCGCCGTGGCGCGCTCGAGCGCGTTCTCCACATCGGTGTCGTCATGGCCGTCAAAGGTCTTGAAGACCTCGCCGGTCGCCGGGTTGATCGATCGAAATGCCATGGTGCGCCTCCGCTTGGCTCTGCCCCGTTCCAACGCCGCCCGCCCCGCACGGTTTCCCGGCGCGCGCGAAGCGGCTAGAGGAGAGCCATGAGTGTCGAACCGAGACTGTACATCGACGAGCCCCTGTCCCAAGGCGCCGAGATCGCGCTCGGCAAGGAGGCCGCTCACTATCTCGTGACCGTGATGCGCCGCGGCGAGGGGGCGGGCGTGCGCCTGTTCAACGGGCGCGACGGGGAGTGGCGCGCCGTGGTGAGCCAGGCCTCGCGCAAGTCGGCGGTGCTGGGCGTCGAGAAGCAGCTGCGCGAGCAGGCGAGCGTGCCCGACCTCGCCCTCTATTTCGCCCCCGTGAAGCGCGCGCGTACCGATTTCATCGTGGAAAAGGCGACCGAGCTCGGCGCGGCCTCCATCACCGCGGTGATGACGCGCCGCACGATCGCGGAGACGGTGCGCACCGACCGCCTCGCCGCCAACGCGAAGGAGGCCGCCGAGCAGACCGAGCGCCTCGATCTGCCGGCAATCGGCGAGCCGGTCGCGCTCGACCGCCTGCTCGACGGCTGGGACACGAACCGCAAGCTCGTTTTCTGCGACGAGGCCGGCGAGGAGGGCGAAAAGCCCTGGGGCGGGCAGGAGGGGCGCGCCCGGCCGATGCTCGAGGTGCTGCAGGAGCATCGATATGCTCCCCCGCTTGCCGGGGAGCTGTCGCGGCCGCAGGCCGTGACGGAGGGTGCGGACAACGCTGCAGCGCCCCCTTCGGCCCTTCGGGCCACGTCCTCAGGCGGGGGAGGGCAACAGCGCTGGGCCATCCTCATCGGCCCCGAAGGCGGGTTCGATCCGGGCGAGCGCGAGCTGCTGCGCTCCAAGCCCTTCTGCATCCCCGTCACCCTGGGTCCGCGCATCCTGCGGGCCGACACCGCGGCCGCCGCGGCGCTCGCCCTGTGGCAGGCGGTGCTGGGCGACTGGAACACGAGCCTGTGATTGGGCGAAGCCCGCGCTTGCGGTAGGGCCAATCGCAGCATACCTGTGCGGCCAGTCAAGGCGCTCGAAACGCGGGGCAATTCATGAGCGGCACCTATACCGCAGGCGGCGAGGGCGCCCCGATCCAGTCCAAGGCCGATCTGATCGCGGCGCTCGCGAAGGGCGAGAAGCCGCGCGAGGCCTGGCGCATCGGCACCGAGCACGAGAAGTTCGGCTTCACGCTCGAAGGCCATCGCCCGCTGCCCTATGACGGCGACGGGCCCAGCGTGAAGAAGATGCTCGAGGGGCTCACCCGCTTCGGCTGGGAGCCGATCTTCGAGAACGGCCTCGTCATCGCGCTGAAGCGCGACGGCGGGTCCATCACGCTGGAACCGGGCGGCCAGTTCGAGCTGTCCGGCGCGCCGCTGGAAACCCTGCACCAGACCTGCGCGGAGGTGAACCTGCACCTGCGCGAGGTGAGGACCGTCGCCGACGAGATCGGCGCGGGCTTCCTGGGGCTCGGCTTCTCGCCGAAATGGTCGCTGGAAGAGACCCCGATGATGCCCAAGGCGCGCTACGAGATCATGCGCGACTACATGGCCAGGGTCGGCACGCTCGGGCGCCAGATGATGTTCCGCTCCTGCACGGTGCAGACCAATCTGGATTTCTCCTCCGAAGCCGACATGGCGAAGAAGTTCCGCGTCTCCCTCGCCTTGCAGCCCGTCGCGACCGCGCTCTTCGCCAACTCTCCCTTCAAGGACGGCGGCGTGCATGGCTGGCGCTCCTACCGCGCCCATGTGTGGACCGACACCGACGCCGCGCGCACCGGCCAGCTGCCCTTCGTGTTCGAGGAGGGCTTCGGCTACGAGCACTATGTCGACTGGGCCCTCGACGCGCCGATGTATTTCGTCAAGCGCAAGGGCCGCTTCATCAATGCGGCCGGCCAGAGCTTCCGCGACTTCCTGAAGGGCGAGCTGCCCGCGCTGCCCGGCGTCATTCCCACGGTCGAGGACTGGGAGGACCATCTCTCCACCCTCTTCCCCGAGGTGCGCCTGAAGACCTTCCTGGAACAGCGCGGCGCCGACGGCGGCCCGTGGAAGCGCCTGTGCGCGCTGCCCGCCCTGTGGGTCGGCCTCCTTTACGACGACGCCGCGCTCGATGCCGCCTGGGACCTGGTGAAGGACTGGACGCCCGAGGAACGCGCCGCCCTCAGGAAGGACACCGCGAAGCGCGCCCTGCAGGCCGAATTCCGCGGCGGCAAGGTGCAGGACATCGCCCTGAAGGTCCTCGACATCGCCCGCGAGGGGCTGAAGCGCCGCGGCAGGCTCAACGCCCACGGCGAGCACGAAGCCCTCTTCCTCGACGACCTCTTCGACATCGCCAGAAGCGGCAAGTCCCCCGCCGACGTCCTGCTGGAGCGGTATTACGGCGAATGGAACGAGAGCGTGGAGCCGGTGTTCGAGGCGTGCGCGTATTAGGGGCTTTCCGGCGCCAAGGGCTTCAACCTTCCCCCAACCGCGTCATGGCCCGGCTCGACCGGGCCACCCAGGCCTCTCCGGCGGTTAGGCGCGCGGCGTATCCGTTACGCCATGGATCCCCCGGATGAGGCTTCGCCTCGCCGGAGGATGACGGCGTTCCACGGCCCTTGGGTCCCGCCTTTCGGCGGGAAGCGATAAAGGGGCAGTGTCCGGGGCGGCGCCTACTCCTCCGCCCCCGGATCGTGCTCCTCGAACCAGGCCAGGATGTGCCCGACCTTCTGCAGCAGACGCGAGGGGCGCGAATCGGCGATGCCGTGAAAGGCGCCCGGGATGCGCACCAGCCGGCTCTCGATGCCGCGGATCTGCAGCGCGTTGTAGTACTGCTCGGACTCGAAGACGGGGGTGCGCCGGTCCTCGGCGCCGACGAGCACCAGGGTCGGGGTCTCGACATCTCCGACATGGGAGAGCGGCGAGCGCTCCCAGTAGATCTCCGGGTTCTCCCAGGGCAGCTCGCCGAACCAGTAGGGCCAGATCATCGGGCCGATATCGGCGGCGAGCACGAAGCTCGTCCAGTTGATCACGGGCTTCGCGACCGCTGCGGCGGCGAAGCGGTGGTCGTTGCCGATGATCTCGGCGGTCAGCACGCCCCCGCCCGAGCCGCCGGTGACGAACAGGCGGTCCTCGTCGACGAAGCCGCGCGCCACGACGGCGTCGACGCCGGAGAGAAGATCGTCCACGTCCTGTCCCGGATAGGCCTTGTCGATCAGGTTGGAGAATTCCTCGCCATAGGAGGTCGAGCCGCGCGGATTGGTGTAGAGCACGACATAGCCCGCGGCGGCGAAGAGCTGGACCTCGCCGGAGAATTGCGGCCCGTAGGCGGTGTGCGGTCCGCCGTGGATCTCCAGGATCAGCGGATAGTCCCGGGTTTCGTCGAAGCCCGGCGGGTAGGCGATCCAGCCCTGGATCTCGCGCCCGTCGGCCGGGCTTTCCCAGGTGATCTCCTCGATGCGGGCGAGATCGCGCTGGCCCAGCACGTCGCCGTTGAGATCGGTGATCACCTCGACATCGCCGCGGCGGCGCCCGACGCCCACGTTGGACAGGTCGGCCGGAGCGCCGATCGTGGCGGTATAGCGCCCGTTGTCCGACACCGAGAAGCTGCCCGAGGTGTAGGGCCGCCCGAACGTCGTCCCGCCGAGCCGGTCGGTCAGTTCGGTCAGGCGCCCGCCGGTGGTCACGAAGGCGAGCACGGTCTCGCCCCGGTCGTCATAGCGGATCCACAGCCCGTCGCCGGACGCGTCCCACACCGCCTGGTCGATGCCCCGGTCGAGATCGGAGAGGAGCTGGCGGCGCTCGCCGGTGTCGAGGTCCATCAGGAAAAGCCGGTTGTCCTGGTTTGAGGTGCGCACGTTCTCGTAGCCGAGATAGGCGAGCGTCTCCCCGTCGGGCGAGAGATCGGGCGCGCCTTCCGGGCCGTTGAAATCGGTGACCTGGCGCGTTTCGCCGCCGCGTGCGGGGACGGCGTGGATGTTCGACTGGCCGAAATCGAAGTTGAGGGCCTGGTTCCCGCCGAAGGAGAAGAAGATCTCCGCGCCGTCCGGGCTCCATTCCAGGCCCGAGACATTGCCGGGTTCGAGTTCGGTCAGCTGGCGCGGCGCGCCGCCCTGCGAAGAGATGACGAAGACCTGCTGCGCCCCGTCGCGGATCTCGCCGACCCCGTCGAACTCGTACATCACCGTCTCGTCGACGAGGGCGGGCTCGGCCCATTCCGCTCCGGGCGGCTTGGCGGGCAGGCCGATATCGACCTGCGTGCCCTGGCCCGGCACGAAGGCGGTATAGGCGAGCCAGGCCCCGTCCGGCGACCAGGAAAGATTGCCCGCTCCGGTCGGCAGGGTGGCGAGCGGGGCCGTCCGGCCGCTCGCCACGTCGACCATCATCAGGCGCGTCTTGTTCTCGTGGCTCGTGACGAAGGCGATGCTCGCCCCGTCCGGCGACCAGCGCGGGCTCGTGTGGTTGCCCTCCCCGGCGACGAGCGGGCGGTGATCGGAGCCGTCGTAATCGACCAGCCAGAGGGCGGAAACCGTCTGGTCGGTCATGATGTCGTTGGAGCGGCGCTGGTAGACCACCCGGCTTCCGTCCGGGGCGATCCGCGGATCGGCGGCCATCTCCAGGGAGAAGATGTCGGCGAAGTCCAGCCGGTCCTGCGCCTGGGCGAGGGCGGGGGCGCAGACGGCAAGGGCGCCGGCAGCCAGGGCGGCGCGCGCGAAGACATTCATGAGAAACTCCTCCCGGATCATTTTGGCCGGGACGATAGTCCGCGCCCCGAGCCCGCGGCAAGCGCGCCGGAAGCTCAGGCCGCGCTCGACAGTGCCCGCGCCCGCGACAGGCGGTAGGGCACGGCCAGCTCGCTGCGCTCGCCGAACACCGGTCCGGCGATGAGGCGGACGGGCGAGGCGAGGGCGATCTTCAGCTGTTCCCAGTCGGCGACGGCGTCGAGATAGACCGGCAGCGAGATGCGCCTGGCGAGCGCGCAGAAGCGCTCGAGATCGTGTTCGATGGCGGAGCGCGAGCCGGAAGCGGGAAGGCTCGCGCCGACGAGGGTGGCGCCGGCATTCTCGAAGCGCTGCAGGGAGAGCGCATCGAGCGAGGCATGCAGGACCAGGCGGCCGCAGTGCGGCAGCAGGGTGCGACAATTCTCGCTGATCTGTCCGGCCGGCGCGTCCAGGGGAGCGGCCTCCACCTTGAGGACGATCAGCCGGCGCAACGCTTCGGGAATGGCGGCGAGCGCAGTGGCGTAGCGCGTGCGCGTCCCCGGGTGGGCGAGCGCGGGATAGCCGACCGGGGTGATGACGCCGCAGCGCGCGTTTCCCGCCTGCAGGGCGCTGAGCGCCTCGCGCACGAGCGCCAGCACGGCAAGGTCCAGCTCCAGGCGCGGTTCGTGCCCCGGGCGCCCGCACAGCAGGTCGCTCGCCGGCACCCAGCCCCGGCCGTCCTCGCGCCGGCGCCGCGGGCGCGCCATGAAGCTCGCCACCGCCTCGCGGCGCGGATCCCAGACCGGCCCGAACTGGAGCGGATCGATGACGCGCCGTGCGGCCAGCTGGCGTACCTCGGCGCGCGCGCCCTCCGACGCCCGTTCCTCGGCCTGGGCGGCATCGAGCGTGGCGGCGAACTCGGCGACGGAGAGCTGCTCGCAGCTGGTCTCGAGCCCCATCAGCCGCGTCATCGTCTCGCCGAGGAAGAAGCGGCGCAGTGCCTCGCCGATCGCCCGGGTCGTCGCCTGTGCCTCTTCCGGCTCGCTGCCGCGATAGACCACGAGGAAGCCGGTGGCGCACTGGATGACCAGATCGCTCTCTCCGGCGTATTTTCGGATGATGGACTCCGACGCCAGGAAGACCCGCGAGCGCAGCGACTCCCACATCGGCCCGGCCGCGGCGCGGACGGCTTCCAGATTGATGAAGCGGTACTGTCCGAGATCGACATGGTCGGCACTTGCCAGATGCCGCCGCAACTCCTCGAACACCGTGTCCTGCATGGCGCTCACCTCTGCTGTGGTGGAAAGCTTTCCACGCATTGATTGTTTTTCCGTAACCCGGCCGCCCATGCTGCGAAGCAGCAAAGAAGAAGAAATAATATTCGCATGCGCAGCAAAGGCGATGAATTGCGTGCCTGTTGTGCAACAGTTTCGTGAAAACCGGAGTCGAGCGGAGCCGGGGGCCAAGAAAACCGCTGACGCCGTCTTGAGGTGTGTTTTTATGAATGGCGTTCATAACCGGCGCGCCTCGGGCGGCGCGCGAAGACAGGCCCGGCTACCGGGACGATTCGGGAGGGAAATTCCATGATGCGCCTGAAGTCACGCACAATGCTGTGCCTCGCCGCCTCGGCGGGCGTTCTGGCCGCGGCGATCTCGCCGGTCTTGCGCAGGACCCCGCGCCGACGACCGGCGAAGTCGTCCGCGACGTCATCCTGGTCACCGCCACCAAGCGGCCGGAGGGCGTCGACGTGCAGGATGCGCCGGTCGCCGTCACCGCCTATAGCGGCGAGCTGATCGATGCGCTGAACGTGCGCGATCTCGAGGACCTGAGCTATTACGCCCCGAACATCCAGCTGGAGGATATCGGCACCTCGGAGGGGATCGCGAACTTCTCCATCCGCGGCCTCGGGGTGAACTCCTCGATCCCCTCCATCGACCCGACCGTGGGCGTGTTCCTGGACGGCATGTATCTCGGCATCAACAGCGGGGTGATCCTGGACACCTGGGACCTCGAGGCCGTCGAGGTGCTGCGCGGTCCCCAGGGCATCCTGTTCGGACGCAACGTGACCGGCGGCGCCGTGCTGGTGCGCACCACCACCCCGACCGACGAGTTCCGCTGGAGTGCGCGCGCCGCGGTGGAGAGCGGGCTGAACACCTTCCTGTCCGGCGTCGTCTCCGGGCCGCTCTCGGAGACCTTCAGCGCCAAGCTCGCCCTCTACGGCAACTGGGACGAGGGCTATCACGAGAACCTGTTCGACGGCTCCGAGCACGGCGAGGGTCACACCTATCTGGTGCGCCCGGCCTTCGCCTTCCGTCCGAACGACAGTTTCGAGACCATACTGCGCCTGGAATACGGGGAGGGCGAGACCGACGGCCCGGCCTCGCAGAACCACGTCAACGGCCTCGGCATCGGCGGGCTGTTCCCGCGTGACAGCCACCGCTTCTCGATCGACGAGACCGGCTTCGCCACGAGCGAATGGTTCAACGTGATCAACGAGACCAATCTCGACGTCGCGTTCGGCAACGGCACGATCACCAACATCTTCGGCTGGCGCGACTACCAGGGCGAGAGCCTGGGCGATATCGACGCCACCCCGTCCTTCCTGTTCCACGCCCCGGCCTCGGTCGACCAGGAGCAGTGGTCCAACGAGCTGCGCTATGCCGGCACGTTCGGCAGCGTCGACGTCACGGCGGGCCTGTTCTACTTCGAACAGGAGCTCGGCTATGTCGAGCAGCGCCTCCTCCTGTTCGGCCTGCTCAACCTGATCGGCGGCGGCTCGGTGGATACCGAGAGCTTCGGCGCGTTCACCCAGTTCGACTGGAACGTGAACGAGAACCTCATCGTGTCGGTCGGCGGGCGCTACTCCGAGGAGAGCAAGGACGCGCGCGTCCAGACGCTCCTGCCGGCCGCCCTGCCTTTCGTGGACTGCGAGGTCACGGTGGGATGCAGCTCGGCCGACTTCGTGGACTCCGACGAATGGGATTCCTTCTCGCCCAAGATCGGCGTGCAGTATTTCTTCGACGAGAACACGAACATCTACGGTTTCTGGACCCAGGGCTTCCGCAGCGGCGGCTACAATCTGCGCAACACGAACCCGGCCTTCACGCCCGGCCCGTTCGACCAGGAGCAGGTGGATTCCTTCGAGGCCGGCCTGAAGACCGACTTCGCCGATGGCCTCGGCCGGCTCAATCTCGCGGTGTTCCACAACGACATCAGCGACATGCAGCGCGAGGTGAACCTCGCCAGCTCCGCGACCGCCGTCGTGCAGATCATTCGCAACACGGCGGACGCGACGATCCAGGGCTTCGAGGGCGAGCTCACCTTCCAGCTCGCCGACAACCTCGTCTTCCTGGGCTCGCTCGGCTATGTCGACGGCGATTACGACAGCGTCCTGTTCGACATCTCCGGCGACGGGGTGGTCGACGAGACCGACCTCAATCTCGACATCCCGCGCCTGGCTCCCTGGACCTACAATCTCGGCCTGGTCCACGACCTGCGGCTGGAGGACTGGGGCACGCTGGTCAGCCGGGTGAACTACAGCTATCGCGACGAGGCGGCCTATACCGACAACAATCTGGGATTCTTCGACGAGGCCAACATCCTCGACGTGGTCTTCACCTTCCAGATGAATGACGGCCGCACCGAGTTCTCGATCTACGGCCGCAACGTCCTGGACGAGGTGACCTACGGCAACGACACCCAGCTTCCCGCCACGCTCGGGCCCGTTCCACTCGGCGGCACGTTCTCGCCGCTCGACAAGGGCAAGATCTGGGGCGTGGAGCTGCGCCTGAGGAACTAGCCGCAACCGATTTCCCGGGGCGGTCTCCGATTCGGGGCCGCCCCGGCGAAGCGCGCTGCGCTGCAACATGATATCGCCCGCCGGTTCTCGCAAGCGCAGCAGAACCGGCGGGTTTCGGCGTGACCGGATTGCAACGGTTCTGTGAAAAGAGCCGCTCGGAATACGTTCATGCACATTTTCGAACCCTGTTCACGGTAGCCCGCCCTTCTTTCGGGCGGCCGAATGCGTTACTCTCTCCTCCAGGCGCCCGGACGGGCGCGGACACGGCAACAAGCCGGCCAGACATCGGAGGAATTTCATGACGTCTCGTACTTCCCGCACGCTTCTCATGGCGGCGGTCTCCTCGTTCGCGCTCGCTGGCGTGGCGAACGCACAGGCCCCCGAAACCGGGCAGGGCGACCGGCGCGTCGTCGACGTGATCACGGTCACGGCCCAGCAGCGCGAGGAGAGCGTACAGGACGTGCCGCTCTCGATCGGCGCCTATGACGAGGGCGCGCTGGAGAGCGCCGGCGTGCAGGACATCAAGGACCTCATCTCGATCGCCCCGGGCCTGATGGTGACCTCCACCCAGGCCGAGACCATCACCACCGCGCGCATCCGCGGCGTCGGCACGGTGGGCGACAATTTCGGCCTCGAGAGCTCGGTCGGCGTGTATATCGACGGCGTGTTCCGCGCCCGCAACGGGGTCGGCTTCGGCGATCTCGGCGAGCTGGAACGCATCGAGGTGCTGCGCGGGCCCCAGGGCACGCTGTTCGGCAAGAACACCTCGGCCGGCGTGCTCAACATCGTCACCGCCGAGCCCGAATTCACGCCCGGCGGCTCGCTCGAGTACACCTACGGGGAATACAACTACAATCGCATCGCCGGTCACGTGACCGGTCCGCTCGTCGAGGACAAGCTCGCCTTCCGCCTGTTCGGCGTGTCCGGCCAGCGCGACGGCTTCACCGATCTCGTGATCGAGCAGGGCGGAACGGCCCGCACCACCGAGTCCGAGACCCAGGACTACTACTCCTTCCGCGGCCAGCTGCTCTGGACCCCGAACGCGCAGGTCGAGGGCCGCATCATCGCCGACTACACCGAGCGCGATGAGCTGTGCTGCTCGGCCGTGCAGTGGGACTACACCGCGGCCGCGGCCGCCTTCGTCAATTCGGTGGGCGGCCAGGTGCTGCAGCCGGCCGATCCGGACCGGCGCCTCGCCTTCGCCAATCGCGACTACCAGCAGGACGTGGAGGACTGGGGCATCTCGGCGGAGTTCGATTTCGATCTCGACCTCGGCACGCTGACCTCGGTGACCGCCTTCCGCAACTGGTCCAACCAGCGCAGCCAGGACATCGACTATTCCAGCGCCGACATCGCCTATCGCGATTTCGACAACAACTTCACCGATCTTGAGCGCTTCAGCCAGGAATTCCGCCTGCAGGGCGTCAATGGCGATCTCGACTGGCTCGTCGGTGCGTTCTACTCGCGCGAGGACCTGCATCTGGGCGACGCCATCCAGTTCGGCACCGATTGGGAACCCTTCCTCGGCCGTCTGCTGACCGCCGGCTCGGTTCCCCCGCTCGGCACCCCGGCCGGCGTCTCCGCGACGCTGTCGGCGCTGACCGGCGGCGCGATCGCCATCCCGCCGGGCTCGGCCATTCCCGGCGGCACCGGCGTGAACCAGGACATCTACGACCAGACCGCCACGAGCTGGGCGCTGTTCACCCACAACACCTACCAGCTCACCGACCGCTTCGCGCTGACGGGGGGCTTGCGCTACACCCGCGAGGAGAAGGAGGTCACGGCCTCGTTCTCGACCAATTCCCCGCTGGCCTGCGCCGCGCTGGAAGGCGCCTTCGGCTTCGATCCGGTCACCGGATTCGTGACCTTCGCGACGGGAGCCGGCCTGCCGGCCTCGACGATCCAGGGCGGGGCGACCGCGATCGGGAATATCTGCCTGCCCTATGCCCGTTCGGGCCTGGATCAGACCGGCTACGACCAGGAGCGCTCCGACGAGGAGGTCTCCGGCACGCTGCGCGCGACCTACGACCTGACCGACGAGGTCATGACCTATGCCGGCTATTCGCGCGGCTTCAAGGCGGGTGGTTTCAACCTCGACCGCCAGTTCAACGGTCCGATCGATCCGGCCCTCGGCTATACCGACGTGGACACCTCGTTCGCGCCGGAAATCATCGACGCCTACGAGGCCGGCTTCAAGTCGACGCTCGCCGGCGGCGCGCTGCAGCTCAACGCCAACCTGTTCTACCAGGAGATCCAGGACTTCCAGCTCAACACCTTCAACGGCATCGCCTTCGTGGTGGAGAGCGTGGACGAATCCACCTCGCGCGGCGTGGAGCTGGACTTCCAGTACGCCACCCCGGTCGACGGGCTCGATATCTCGGGCGGCTACGCCTATGTCGACGCCACCTATGACGAGGTGAACACGGGCGATCCGCTGGTCGACGCGATCGAGGGCAAGAACCTGTCGCTCTCGCCGGAGCATTTCCTGACCGGCCAGGTGATCTACGAGCGTCCGATCACGGCCAACCTCAACGGCCTGTTCTCGATCGATGCCCGCTACGTGTCGGAATACAACACCGGTTCCGACCTCGATCCGGAGAAGGTCCAGGACGCCTTCACCCTGGTCAATGCGCGTCTCGGCGTGTCGACGAACACCGGCTGGTCGGTCGAGCTGTGGGGCCGCAATCTCACCGACGAGACCTACGCCCAGGTCGCGATCGACGCCTTCGCCCAGGGCCGCCGGGCCGGGGCGGGCACGTCCAACGACCCGCGGGCCACGGCCTCCTACGATGCCTTCCTGGGCGCGCCGCGCACCTGGGGCATCACCGTGGCCAAGGAATGGTAGGCGTCTGACGCCCCACTCGAGACGGGAAGGGCCGGAGCATCGCTCCGGCCCTTTTCGTTTCAGCCGCCGAAAGCGGCGAGCGTGTCCTCGGGCACCCGCCCCACCGTGACGTGCTTCGGCCCGCGCCCGGCGGGCAGGCGCGCGATCTCGGCGCGTCCGGCAAGGGACACCAGCGAGACATCGTCGCTGCGATTGTTGGCGAGCACGCAGATGCCGCCATCGAGGGACAGCGCCGCCCAGCTCGGGCCATCGCCCACCGGCACCGCCGCGATCAGCGACAGCTCCGGCGCCGAGACGAGCCCGGCATAGTCCGAGGCGCGTGCCGCGACGCACAGCGTCGCCTCGTCGGGGGTGAGGGCGAGGCCGTGATGGGGCGCCTCGAAATCCCAGTCGGCCTCGGTCACGCCCGCGGCGACCGGCAGTTCGAGCCGGTCCGTCACCTCGGCGGTCGAGAGATCGTAGGCGATCAGGGCGTGCGCGTTGGACAGCTGGGCATAGAGCCGGTTCCCGTCCGCCGTGACCTGGAAGGGGCGCACGCCCGCCTCGAAAGCGAAGCGCTCGCGCACCTCGAGGCTCGCCGCATCGGCGAGCGTGACCGTGTAGGCGTGGTCCTGTTCGCCGCGCCCGGCGAGCGGGGCGGTCATCTCCCCGAGGCTCGCGACATAGACCTGCGCGCCGTCGGGCGAGACATGCACGTCGTGCGGCCAGCGCCCGGCGGTGAAGCGCCCGATCCTCGCCCCGTCCCGCGTGTCGAGCACCTCCACGACGTCGCCGGAATAGATCAGGGTGGAGACGTAGAGCCGCTCGCCGTCCGGCGAGATCGCCATGTGGTCGGCGCGCAGGCCCGCGACCGGCGTGCGCCAGAGGATCGCCCCGCTCGCGATGTCGAAGGCCGCGACGTCGCCGAGATGGCCGCGCGAGACGAACAGCACCCGCCCGTCGCGCGACAGGTCGCTATCCTGGGCATAGTTCAGCCCGCCTTCGGCTTCCACGCGTCCCTGCGCGAGGAACTGCAGCGGATCGCGCAGCAGCCCGGGCCGCCGACCGTCGGCAAGAACGTCGATCTCGCCGAGGGTTTCGGCGGAGGCGATGTCGATCAGGGTGACGGTCCCGCCCACGGCATTGGCGACGAAGGCGATCTCTCGGGACGGTCCGGCGACCGGGGCCGCGGACTCAACCGGTCCGGTCCCGTAGCGTGCCTCCTGCCAGGCCCGCAGGCCGGCAAACCCGCCCGCGAGGAGCGCCCCGGCCAGCAGTCCGGCCGCGAATTTCGACATCGCCATGCCCGCCCTCCCGATGCTTCCGGCAAGAGCCTAGCATCGCGAGGCGGGTGCCGGGAGGCCTCACACCGCCACGATCTTCTCGTAGGCCGGCAGGGTCAGGAATTCGGGGAAGTCCTCGGCGAAGACGAGATCGCGCAGCAGGGCGACCGCCTCGTCATAACGGCCCGCCTGCCAGGCCTCTTGTCCGGCTTCCGCGCCGATCTCCGCGACGGCCGCATCGATCGCCGCATCCAGACGGGCCTTGTCGATGCGCTGGCCGTCCGCCGTCTTCGCGCCGTGCACGCGCCATTGCCAGAGCTGGGCGCGGCTGATCTCGGCGGTGGCCGCATCCTCCATCAGGTTGTGGATCGGCGCCGCGCCGCGTCCCGACAGCCAGGAGGCGATGTAGCGGATGGCGACGTCGACATTGGCCGACACGCCCGCTTGCGTGATCTCCCCCTCGGGTGCTGCCAGATAGTCCTGCGCCCTGTCGCTCGCCTCCGGGATCACCGAGAGCTGGTTCGGCCCGTCCATGACCTTGTCGAACGCGGCCATGGCGATGGGCACGAGGGCGGGGTGGGCGACCCAGGCGCCATCGTGGCCGATGCTCGCCTCCCGGGTCTTGTCGGCCTTCACCTTGTCGAGCGCGGCCGCGTTCCGGGCCTCGTCGCCCTTGACCGGGATGAAGGCGCTCATTCCGCCCATGGCGTGCGCGCCGCGCCGGTGGCACACGGCGATGACGCGTTTCGCGTACTCGGCCATGAAGGGCGTGGCCATCGTCACCGCCGCGCGGTCGGGCAGGACCTTTGTCCCATCGGTGCGCTGGCGCTTGATATAGCTGAAGATATAGTCCCAGCGCCCGGCATTGAGGGCGGTGAGGTTCTCGCGCAGCGCGTAGATGATCTCGTCGAGCTCGAAGGTCGCCGGCAGGGTCTCGATGAGCACGGTCACGCGCACCGTGCCGCGTTCCAGGCCCAGAACCTCCTCGCAATGGCGGATGACCAGCGACCAGAGCCGCGCCTCGTGCCGGGTTTCCAGCTTGGGCAGGTAGAAATACGGCCCCGTGCCGCGCCGCTTCAGCTCCCCATGATTGTGGAAGAGATAGAGCGCGAAATCGAAGAAGGCCCCGGCCATCGGCGCACCGTCGATCTCGACATGGGCTTCGTCGAGATGCAGCCCGCGCGCCCGGACGATGAGGACGGCCGTCTCATCGTTCAGCGCATAGGACTTGCCGCTCGTCTCGTCGGTGAAGTCGATCTCGCGCCGGACCGCGTCGCGCAGATTGATCTGGCCGTCCATCATGTTGGTCCAGCTCGGCGTCGAGGCGTCCTCGAAATCGGCCATGAAGCCCTTCGCGCCGGAGTTGAGCGCGTTGATGATCATCTTGCGGTCGACCGGGCCGGTGATCTCCACGCGCCGGTCCTTCAGATCCTGCGGGGCTTCGGGCACGGTCCACTCGCCGGCCCGGATCGCCGCGGTCTCGGCGGGAAAATCGAGCTGCTCCTCGCCGGCGTCCAGGCGGGCCTGCCGGTCCAGGCGCGCCTTCAGCAGCCGCTTGCGCTCGGCGTCGAAGCGCCGGTGCAGGTCGGCGAGCAGGGCGAGGGCCTCGGGTGTGAGGATCGTCTCGTAGCCCGGGCGCATCTCGCCCCTGATCCTCACGCCGTCGGGAAGGGGAAGGTCGCTGTCGCCGCGCATGGCGGTTCTCCTTTTCAGGTCTCGTGCAGGGCCTGCGCGCTGACGACGACGCCGTCGCGGTCGGCATAGATCCAGTCGCCGGGATGGATCGTCACCCCGCACACCCGGACCGGAACCTCGCGGGTGCCGCGGCCCTGCTTGTCGGTCTTCATCGGCACGCTGGCGAGCGCCATGACGCCGATATCGCTCTGTTCCAGTTCGTGGCCGTCGCGCACCGCGCCGCACACGAGGACGCCGCTCCAGCCGGTCTTCGCGCCCAGCGCTGCCAGATTGCCCCCGACGAGCGCGCGATCGACCTTGCCGCCATTGTCGACGACGAGCACGCGGCCCTCGCCCGGCTCCTCGAGCGCCTCGCGGACCTTCGAGTTGTCGTTCTCCGCGCGCACCGTGGCGGCGCGGCCGTGGAAGATGGCCCGCCCGCCATAGGCGCGCAGGCCCGGCGTCAGGACGCGCACCGCATCGGGGTGCGCGTCGCACAGATCGGCCGTTCGGATCGGATCAGTCATGAGCCCTTCGATAAAGCGGCCGGCGCCCGGGGGGAACCGTACGGGCACCGGCCGATCTGGCCTACTCGGCCGGCACGGCGGCCTTCTTGAACTGGGCCGTCTCGGTGGATTCGCCCATCGCGGTGGTGGAGCTCTTGCCGCCCGACAGCGTCACGTTGACCAGGTCGAAATAGCCGGTGCCGACCTCGCGCTGGTGGCGTGTGGCGGTGTAGCCGTCCTTCTCGCTGGCGAACTCGGCCTGCTGGAGTTCGGAATAGGCGCCCATGCCGCGGTCGCGGTAGCCGCGGGCGAGCTCGAACATGCCGTGATTGAGCTGGTGGAAGCCGGCGAGCGTGACGAACTGGAACTTGTAGCCCATCGCGCCGAGCTCCTTCTGGAAGCGCTCGATCGTGGCCTTGTCCAGATTGGCTTCCCAGTTGAAGGAGGGCGAGCAGTTATAGGCCATCATCTTGCCGGGATGCTCCTTCTGCACCGCCTCGGCGAAGCGCTTCGCCTCTTCCAGATTCGGCTTGGAGGTCTCCCACCACAGGAGGTCGGCCACCCTGGCATAGGCGAGGCCGCGCTTGATGCAGTGGTCCACGCCTTTGCCGGATTTCAGCCGGTAGAAGCCCTCCGGTGTGCGTCCGGCCTCGAAATCGATGAATTCGTGATCGCGCTCGTCGATGTCGGAATTGATCAGCGTCGCGCTCTCCGCATCGGTGCGCGCCACGGTGATCGTGGGCACGCCCATCACGTCGGCGGCCAGGCGCGCGGCGTTGAGATTGCGCTCGTGGGCGGCGGTGGAGATCAGCACCTTGCCGCCGAGATGGCCGCACTTCTTCTCCGCCGCGACCTGGTCCTCGAAATGGACCCCCGCCGCCCCGGCCTCGATGAAGGCCTTCATGATCTCGAAGCAGTTCAGCGTGCCCCCGAAGCCGGCCTCGGCGTCCGCGACGATCGGCGCGAACCAGTCCCGGCTCGCCTTGCCCTTCTCCGCGACCTCGATCTGGTCGGCGCGCTGGAGCGTACGGTTGATCTTCTTCGCCAGCTCCGGCGCGGAGTTGGCCGGGTAGAGCGACTGGTCGGGATACATCGCCCCGGCCGTGTTGGCGTCGGCCGCGACCTGCCAGCCGGACAGGTAGATCGCCTTCAGGCCCGCCCGCACCATCTGCATGGCCTGGTTGCCCGACAGCGCGCCGAGCGCATTCACGTAGGGTTCGGTGCGCAGCAGGTCCCAGAGCTTGACCGCGCCGCGCTCGGCGAGGGTGTGGCTGATCTGAACCGAGCCGCGCAGCTTCACGACATCCTCAGGGCCGTAATTGCGCTCGATGCCGTCGAAGCGGCCCGGCTTCGCGCCGGGAACGAGATCGTAGAACGTGGTCATGGCAGGTCCTTCTGATGCGAATGCCTTGTCAAGAGCCTCACAGAAGTGACCGCCGGGGTCCATGATTTACTGTACATGAAGGGGATGTGATGTATGGTTCTGTCACTTGTAACTCTGTGGTGTTGTGAAGTTCTGTAAATGACCGAGCGGCAGGAAAAGCTCTTCGCCGGCGCGCGCCTGCGCCGCCTGAGAAAGGATCTCGGCCAGACCCAGGCCCAGCTCGCCGAGGCGCTCGGCCTGTCGCCGAGCTATCTCAACCTGCTCGAACGCAATCAGCGCCCGGTCACCGCGCGCGTGCTGCTCGCGCTGGCCGAGGCCTACGACATCGACGTGCGCGCCTTCGCCAGCGAGGCCGATCGCCAGATCCTGGCCGATCTCGACGCGCTGGCGCGCGATCCGGTGCTGAAGGGCGTCGATCTCGACCAGCGCGACCTGCGCGATCTCGTCGATGCCAATCCGCGCGCCGCCGATGCGCTGTCGCGCCTGTACCAGGCCTGGCGCGAGGCGAGCACGACGGCCTCCGACCTGGCCGCGCAGATGGCGGGCGGGGCGGGTCGGGGAACCGTGGTCTCGCCGCTGGAAGAGGTGCGCGACGCGCTCGACGCACGCCAGAACCATTTCCCCGACCTGGAGGCTGCCGCCGAGATGCTGCGCGACGGGCTGGAGGAGGACCTGCCGCTCGAACTCGCCCTGGCGCGCCGGCTGCGCTCCGAGCACGGCGCGGCGGTGCGCACCTATCCCGACGAGGTGATGGACGGGGCGCTGCGCCGGTTCGACTTCCACGCCCGCAAGCTGCTCCTGTCCGAACTGCTCTCGCCGGAGGGGCGCGTCTTCCACATCGCCGCGACGCTGGGCCTGCTGGAAGCCGGCCGCGAACTCGACCGCGAGGCCGCCAAGGCGTCCTTCGCCGCAGACGGTTCGACGGCGCTGTACCGCGCCGCGCTGGTCAATTATTTCGCCGGCGCGGTGATGATGCCCTACGCGCCCTTCTTCGAGGCCGCGCAGAAGGTCCGCTACGACATCGAGACGCTCGCGCGGCGCTTTCAGGCGAGCTTCGAGCAGGTCTGCCACCGCCTCACCACGCTGAACCGTCCCGGTGCGCGCGGTGTCGCCTTCTTCATGATCCGCGTCGATCAGGCCGGCAACGTGACCAAGCGGTTCGGCGGCGGGGTGATCCCCTTCGCGCGATCGAGCGGGGGCTGTGCGCGCTGGCGGCTCTACGACGCCTTCCGCTTCCCCGAGCGGGTGCACGTGCACACGATCGAACTGCCCGACCGCACGCGCTTCGTGTCGATCGCCAGGGCCGTCGCCCATCCGCGGCCGGGCGGCGGCGCCCGGCTTCAGGCCGTCGCGCTCGGCTGCGAGGCCAAGGAGGCCGACCGCCTGGTCTACGATCCGGGCCCGGACGGCGAGGTGAGCGAGGTCGGGCTGACCTGCCGGCTGTGCGAGCGCCAGGACTGCGCGGAACGCGCCTACCCGCCGCTGCAGCGCCCCCTCAGGCTCGATCCGCACGTGCGCGGTCGCGCGCCGTTCACCTTCGATGAGGATTAGGCTTTCCGTTCGCCGCCGAGTTCGCTCTATTGTGCGCCAAGGCCGCAACAACCCCTCGAGAGCTCCATGCTGACGCCCCGCCGCCAGGTCCTGCTCCTCGGCTTCGTCCTGTTCCTGCTGCTCGGCGCGCTCGCGGTCTTCGCGAGCCCGCTCTCGGCCGGCAATCTGGAAGCCCGCCTGCAGCGTGCCGCTGACGAGGCGCTCTATTCGGTGCGCGCGGAGGACTGGGCGAGCGTGGAGATGGACGGCCAGGTCGCGACCGTCACCGGGCTCGCTCCCGACCGCATCGCGCAGGCGCGCGCCCTGGAGGCGGTGCGCCGCGCCGCCTGGGCGGGCGGTATCGTGGCGGGCGGCATCACCAAGGTGATCGACGAGACCCGTCTCGAGCGCGAGGACGCCGATTTCGAGCTGCGCGCCGATCTTGTCGGCGGCCGGCTGACCCTGACCGGCTTCGCGCCCGACGCGGCGGGACAGGCTCGCCTGGACGAGCTTGCCGAGCTACGCTTTCCCGGCCGGGCGAGCCTCGATGTGCGCCTCGCCCCCGGCGGCGCACCTGCAGGCTGGGAGAGCGCCGCCCGCCTGATGCTGGGCGAGCTGGCGCGCCTGGATTACGGCACCGGCCTCATGAAGGGCGACCGGCTGGTGGTCACCGGCATCTCGACCAATCCCCAGACCGTCAGTTCGGTGCGCGCCGCCCTGCAGCAGGGTCCGGCCGGTTTCGTGTCGACCGCCCTGGTGCGCACGCCGGGCGGCAGTTTCCACGCCCGAATCGAGGATCCGGCCCTGTGCCGGACGGCCATCGACGCCGCGCTCGGGCCGCGCCCGATCGCCTTCTCGCCGGGCAGCGCCTCGCTGACCGAGCCCTCGCGCAACATGCTGCGCCGGGCCGGCGATGCCTTCGCGCGCTGCGAGACCGCGCCGCTCGTCGTCGCCGTGCGCGCCGATCCTGAGGAGGGCGGCGATCCGCTCGCCCTGGAGCGTGCGGGCGCGATCATCACGGCGATGCGCGCGGCCGGGCTGGCGGCAGACCGGTTCGAAGCCTCCGTCCTGCCCGGCGAGGCGCACTCCGCAATCTCGTTTTCGATCGCCGCGGCGGAACTCGACACGCAGGAGGAAGTTCGTGAAGACAATGGCGATGCTGCGACGGAAGGATAATTCGACATGCTCTGGCTGACCTGGCAGATGTGGATTCTCATCGCGCTGTTCTTTCTCGGCGGCGCGATCGTGGGCTGGATGGCGCGCGCGCGCTCCGATGCCGCGGAGGCGCCCGAACCCCCGCGCGAGGCCTCGGTGAGCAGGACTCCCGAGGCCGCGGCCGGTTCGACTCCGGCGCCGAAATCCTCCGGGGGTGGCGGCAAGCCCGCGAAGCAGGAGCCCGGCTCCAGGCCCGCCCCGGCGGCCGCGAAGAAGGCCGAGCCGACGGACGTGCCGCGCCATGCCGAGGGCGAAGCCACCCACGGCTCGCAGGCCGGTCCCGATCCGGTCGCCGTCGGCGCCATCGCGCCCGCCGCGCCCGAGGCGCCGGAAGAGGGCGTGCGCCGCGAAACCCGCGACAAGGCGCTTGCCGGCAGCGCCGAGGAGCTGACCGCCATCCGCGGCCTCGGCCCGAAGGCGGCCGAGAAGCTGCGCGAGGCGGGCGTCACCACGGTCGCCGAGATCGCGCGCTGGAACGAGGAAGAGATCGACCGCTACGACGCCCTGATCGGCGGGCGCGGCCGCATCCGCCGCGACAACTGGGTCGGCCAGGCCAGGGAGATCGCGAAGGGCGGATAGCGCCCGCGAGCCCCCGGACACGAAGAGGCCGCCGAAGCGCTCCGGCGGCCTTTTTCGTGGTCGGGCCGGCCTACTGGCTGGCCTGCACCGCGGCTTCCTGCTCGCGTATGCGTTCGCGCAGCACCGCGATGGCCGCGTTCACGTCGCCGCCCGCATTGCCGATGATGGAGGTGATCTGGTCGCGCTGGCTCTGGGCGAGCCACACGCCCATCACCTGGGCATCCAGCACCTTCAGGTCGCCATCGGTTTCCAGAACCCGCCAGTTGACCTTGTAGGTCTTCTCCTCGGGCCCCCCGGTGACGGTGGATTTCACGATCCAGTCGCCCGGACCGCGCGTGATCGAGCCGGTGACATCGAGGGTGTGTCCGGCATAGTTCCTCAATTCGCGCTCATAGACATTGATCGCGAACTCGCGGAACACGCGCCCGAACTCCTCGAGTGTCTCCTCGTCGGCCGTGCGCCGGTAGCGGCCGAGCACGAAACCGGTGATCCGGTCGACATCGGCGAGATCGTCGATGCGGGCGCGAAAGTCCTGCTTGACCTCGGCCACCGAGCGCTCGCCCGACCTCATCTCCTGCAGGATGGAGATGATCTCCTGGGCATTGGCTTGCACGAACTGCTCCGCGTCCTCGGCCGTGCGATCGGCGGAGGCCGCGGCGAAGCCGGCGAGTGCGAGGCCGGCGGCGATGAGGAGGGCTCTGAACATGGGTGACCTTGACGTTCTGCGAGGGAGCTGGGCGCCTAGTACTCGTCGAAATCGGGCAGGTCCTCGAACGCGGCCTCGTCGCCATCGGCGATGGCCTGTTCGCGGGCCTGGCGATAGGCCGAGCGGATCTGGACATAGGGATCGATCGCGGCAGCTTCGAGGCTGGAAATGGCATCCTGCGAGCGGGCCCTCAGATCGACGCCGTTGAGCCCGCGCACCGCCCACGCCCATTCCTCGCCGCTGTAATCGGCGTTCCACTGCAGCGGGTGGGGATAGCGGTCCGCGAGGCGGCCAAAGCCATCGCGCACATTCGACGGGCCGAAGACCGGCAGCATGATGTAGGGGCCTTCCCCGAAGCCCCATACCGCCAGCGTCTGGCCGAAATCCTCGCGATGCTCGGCGACGCCGGCCGCGCTCGCCACGTCGAACAGCCCGCCTATGCCGAAGATGGTGTTCACGGCGAAGCGGCCGAACGTCTCCACCGAGGCGCGTGGCTTGCCCTGCAGCACGGTGTTCGCGAACACGACGGGCTGGTTGAGATTGTCCATGAAGTTGCGCACGCCGGTGCGCGCCGGGCGCGGCGTCATCGCCACATAGACCTCGGCGGACGGCTTGATCACGGCGTCGTCGAGCGCGGTGTTGAACCGGTAGACGGCGCGGTTGGCGGGTTCGAACGGATCGTTCGCCTCGCGCGCGCTCTCGCTGGTCGCGCAGGCGGCAAGGGCGAGGGCGATCCCCGCAGTCGCGAGGCGGGCCAGAACGGTTCCGGGCCGGGAAAACGTATTCTGTTTCAAGGAGGCCTCCGATTCTCTCGGGATCGGATAATGGCGGCTTCGGGCGCGAATTGTGAAATTTATCAACGTGCCGCGCCGGTTTTCTATCCGCTGTTGCCTGTTTTCAACCCCCGCCGGCGGCAGGGCGAAGGGCGTTGAACAGAAGCGGATAATGGCATAAAGATATCTTTATGTGATTGTTCGGAGGCTGCATGGACGAGCTCCTGAGAAAGCTGCGCGCTCTGGCCGAGCCCACCCGGCTGCGGATCGTGACCTTGCTGTTTCGCGGCGAGCTGACGGTGAGCGAGCTCATGCAGATTCTCGGGCAGAGCCAGCCGCGGGTGAGCCGGCATCTGAAGATGCTCGTCGATGCCGGCCTCGCCGAGCGCCTGCCGGAGGGCGCCTGGGTTTTCTACCGCCTCGCCAAGGACGCCGTCGGCGAGAAGCTCGCCGCGCTCATCGACGAGATGGCCCATGCCGAGGATCCCGACCTGGAGCGGGATCTGGAGCGCCTGTCCAAGGTCAAGCAGGCCCGCGCCGAGGCCGCGCAGCGCTATTTCGAGCATGCGGCGAAGAACTGGGAGCGCATCCGCGCGCTGCATTTCCCCGAAGTCGACGTGGAATCGGCCATGCGCCGCGCCGCGGGCGAGGGGCCCTTCGACCTGCATCTCGACATCGGCACGGGGACGGGGCGCATGCTCGAGCTGTTCGCCGACCGGGCCCGGGACGGGATCGGCATCGATCTGTCCCACGAGATGCTCAACGTGGCGCGCTCCAAGATCGCCGAGGCCGGGCTCACCGACCGCTTCGTGCGCCAGGCCGATGCCGGCGCGCTGCCGATCGACAGCGGAGCGGCCGATCTGGTGACCGTGCACCAAGTGCTGCACTATCTCGACGATCCGCGCCGCGCGCTCGGCGAATGCGCCCGAGTGCTCGCGCCGGGCGGGCGCATGATCGTGGTCGATTTCGCGCCCCACGCCCTGGAATTTCTGCGCGCCGAGCATCATCACCGCCGCCTCGGCTTCACCCGCGAGGAAATCGCGGAATGGCTGGAAAAGGCCGGGCTCGAGCCGGGCGAGACCATCGCGCTGGAACCCGACGATCCCGAGACGCTTCTTACCGTGTTGATCTGGACCGCGACCAAGCCCGAGGCCGGCGCCGAGCCCGGCAGCAGAAACCGGTCGCGCACAACGGAGCCTGCCCAATGAGCTGGATGACCCAACCCCCGCGCGAGGCCGTCGCGCGCCCGAAGGTCTCGTTCGAGTTCTTCCCGCCGAAGAGCGAGGAGATGGAGGAGCGGCTGTGGGACTCCATCTCCCGGCTCGAGCCGATGGACCCCGCCTTCGTCTCGGTCACCTACGGGGCGGGCGGCTCGACCCGCGACCGCACCCACCGGACGGTGCGCCGCATCGTCAAGGAGACCGGCCTCAAGCCCGCCGCCCACCTGACCTGCGTCTGCGCGACCAAGGACGAGATCAACGAGGTCATCAGGGACTACTGGGATGCCGGCGTGCGCCACATCGTGGCGCTGCGCGGCGATCCGCCCGAAGGCATCGGGGAAACCTACCAGCCCTATCCGGGCGGCTACATCAACGCGGCCGATCTCGCCGGCGGGATCAAGACGATCGGCGATTTCGAGATCTCGGTCGGCTGCTATCCGGAGAAGCATCCCGAGAGCCCGACCTGGGACTACGATCTCGATCTCCTCAAGCAGAAGATCGACAACGGGGCGACGCGCGCGATCACCCAGTTCTTCTTCGACCCGGAGGTCTTCTTTCGCTATCGCGAGCGCGCGGTGAAGGCCGGCATCGACATCCCGATCGTGCCCGGCATCATGCTGCAGCCCAATTTCAAGGGGCTCACGCGCATGGCCTCGATGTGCGGGGCGAGCATCCCGTCCTGGATGGACGAGCTCTACGAAGGGCTCGACGAGGACGTGAAGACCCGCGAGATGGTCACCGCCAACATCGCGGCCAATCTGTGCACCGAGCTCGCCCGCGGCGGGGTCGATCAATTCCACTTCTACACGCTGAACCGGGCCGAGCTCGCGCTCTCGACCTGCCGCCTGCTGGGCGTGAAACCGCGCGAGATGGAGCCGGCATGACCCGCAAGCAGAGACTTCAAGCGGCCGAAAGGCTCGCCGCCGAGCGCATCCTCGTGCTCGACGGGGCGATGGGCACCGAGATCCAGCGCCTGAAGCTGACCGAGGAGGATTATCGCGGGCAGCGCTTCGCCGACTGGGCCAAGCCCCTGCAGGGCAATAACGACGTGCTCAACCTGTCGCGCCCGGATGCCGTCATCAAGGTGCACCGCGCCTATTTCGAGGCCGGCGCCGACATCGTGGAGACCAACACCTTCTCCGCCACGCGCATCGCCCAGGCCGACTACCAGATGGAAGACATCGCCGCCGAGATCGCGAGCGAAGGCGCGCGCCTGGCGCGCGAGGCCGCCGACCAGGTCGCCGAGGAAACCGGCTCGCCGCGTTTCGTGGCCGGCGCGATCGGGCCGACCAACAGGACCCTGTCGATCTCTCCCGACGTCGAGGACCCCGGCTTTCGCGCCGTGAGCTTCGACGAGGTGCGCGAGACCTATGCCGAGCAGATCGAGGCGATGGCGCCTCATGTCGACTTCTTCCTGATCGAGACGATCTTCGACACGCTCAACGCCAAGGCCGCGATCAAGGCGCTCATCGACCTTCGCGCATCCGGAGCGATCGAGGCCGACATCCCGGTCATGCTGTCGGGCACGATCACGGACGCCTCCGGACGCACGCTTTCGGGCCAGACCACCGAGGCGTTCTGGAACTCGGTGCGCCATGCCAGGCCCTGGGCGGTGGGCCTGAACTGCGCGCTCGGCGGCAAGGAGCTGCGCCAGTACGTGCAGGAGATGAGCCGGGTCGCCGATACCCGCGTGCTCGCCTATCCCAATGCCGGCCTTCCCAACGCCATGGGCGAGTATGACGAGACGCCGCAGGAGACCGCCGGCTGGATCGCGGGCTGGGCCAGGGACGGGCTCGTCAACATCGTCGGCGGGTGCTGCGGCACGACGCCCGAACACATCGCCGCGATCGCGAAGGCGGCCGCGGAAGGCACGCCGCGCACGATCCCCGAGCGCCCGCGCGCCATGCGCCTGTCCGGGCTGGAGCCGTTCGAGCTGGCGTCATGATCAACGGACCGGTCAGCAAGGGCGATCTGTTCGTGTTCTACGGCCTCCTGAAGAAGGGGGCCGCGGGTGCGCCGGCCCATATCGATCTCGAGGCGGCCGGCCGGTATCTCGGCCCCTGCCGCTTCAGGGCCAGGCTCGTCGATCTCGGCGGCTATCCCGGCGCGGTGGACGGCGAGACCCTGTGCACCGGCGAACTCTACGTGCTGGAGGACGTCTCGGTCGCGCGCGAACTCGACGCCTTCGAGGATGTCGAGGCGGGCGATCCGGCCGACTCCCTGTTCCAGCGCCGCAAGATCGACGTGCTCGACGACGAGGGCCGGCCCACGGGCCAGACGGCCTGGATCTACTGGTATGCAAAACCGGCCGCCGGCGCGCCCGAGGTGGCGAACGGCGACTGGCCGCTCGAAGGAAAGCGATAGAATGACCGCAACGGCTTCCCAAAGTTTCGTCAATGTCGGCGAACGCACCAACGTCACCGGCTCGGCGAAATTCAGAAAGCTGATCAAGGAGGGCGATTACCAGGCCGCCCTCGACGTCGCGCGCCAGCAGGTGGAGAACGGCGCCCAGATCATCGATGTCAACATGGACGAGGGCCTGCTGGATTCGAAGGCGGCGATGGAGACCTTCCTCAAGCTCATCGCCACCGAGCCGGACATCGCGCGCGTGCCGGTCATGATCGATTCCTCGAAATTCGAGGTGATCGAGACCGGCCTGAAATGGATCCAGGGCAAGTGCATCGTCAACTCGATCTCCATGAAGGAGGGCGAGGACCAGTTCCGCGAGCAGGCGCGCATCTGCCAGTCCTACGGCGCCGCCGTCGTGGTCATGGCGTTCGACGAGGTCGGCCAGGCCGACACCGCCGACCGCAAGTACGAGATCTGCGAGCGCGCCTACAGGATCCTGGTCGACGAGGTCGGCTTCGCGCCGGAAGACATCATCTTCGATCCGAACATCTTCGCGGTCGCGACCGGCATCGAGGAGCACAACAACTACGCCGTCGACTTCATCGAGGCGACCCGGCGCATCCGCGAGAACCTGCCCGGCTGCCACGTCTCGGGCGGGCTGTCCAACATCTCGTTTTCCTTCCGCGGCAACGAGCCGGTGCGCCGCGCGATGCACTCGGTCTTCCTCTATCACGCCATCCCGGCGGGCCTGGACATGGCCATCGTCAATGCCGGCCAGCTCGACATCTACGACGACATCGATCCCGAGCTGAGGGAGCTCGTCGAGGACGTCATCCTGAACCGGCGCGCGGACGCGACCGAGCGCCTGCTCGAGGCGGCCGAGAAATATCGCGACGATGGCGGCGCCAGGCAGAAGGCCGATGCCGAGTGGCGCTCCAAGCCGGTCGAGGAGCGGCTGAAATACGCCCTCGTCAAGGGCCTGACCGAGCACATCATCGAGGACACCGAGGAGATGCGGCAGAAGTCCGAGCGGCCCCTGCACGTCATCGAGGGCCCGCTGATGGACGGCATGAACATCGTCGGCGACCTGTTCGGCTCGGGCAAGATGTTCCTGCCCCAGGTCGTCAAGTCGGCCCGCGTGATGAAGAAGGCCGTCGGCCACCTCTTCCCCTACATGGAGAAGGAACGCGAGGAGATGGGCCTCGCCGACGAGCCGGCCGGCAAGATCGTCATGGCGACCGTGAAGGGCGACGTGCACGATATCGGCAAGAACATCGTCGGGGTCGTCCTGCAGTGCAACGGCTACGACGTGGTCGATCTCGGCGTCATGGTGCCGGCCGAGAAGATCCTCGAGACCGCGAGGCAGGAGAAGGCCGACGCGATCGGCCTGTCCGGCCTCATCACCCCCTCGCTCGACGAGATGGTCCACGTGGCCAGCGAGATGCAGCGCCAGGGCATGGACCTGCCGCTCCTGATCGGCGGGGCCACCACCAGCCCGGCCCACACCGCGGTCAAGATCGAGCCGGCCTACAGGAACGCGCCCGTGGTCCACGTCCACGATGCGAGCCGCGCGGTCGGCGTCGTCTCGAAACTCCTCTCCGACAAGCGCCAGGCGTTCTGGGACGAGACGAAGGAGAAGTTCGAGAAGATCCGCGAGACCCGCGCGCGCAATCAGAGCGCCAAGACGCGCCTGCCGATCGGCAAGGCGCGCGAGAAGGCCTTCGACCCGGACACCGCGGACTACACCCCGCCGAAGCCGAAGCGGCCGGGCCTGACCACGATCGACGATGTGCGCCTGCAGGACCTCGTGCCCTATATCGACTGGACGCCCTTCTTCATGTCCTGGGACATGAAGGGGACGTATCCCAAGATCTTCGACGATCCCAACCGCGGCCCCGCCGCGCGCGAGCTGTTCGCGGACGGCCAGAAGATGCTGGAGAAGATGGTCGCCGAGGACTGGCTGAAGCCGAAGGGCGTGGTCGGCCTCTGGCCGGCCCGGCGCAGCGGCGACGATATCGAGATCTTCGCGGACGAGGAGCGCGCGGACGTCATCGGCAGGTTCTTCGGCCTGCGCCAGCAGAGCGAGAAGACCGGGGACAAGCCCTATTACACGATCTGCGACTTCGTCTCGGCGACCCGGCCGGACTGGGTCGGCGGCTTCGCCGTGACCGCCGGCACCGACGAGGAGGACATCATCGCGCGCTTCCGGCGCGACAAGGACGATTATTCGGAAATCATGTTCAAGGCGCTCGCCGACCGCTTCGCCGAGGCGTTCGCCGAATATCTCCACGAGCGGGTCCGCAAGGAGCTCTGGGGCTATGCGCCGGACGAGTCCCTGACGATCGAGGAACTCATCTCGGAAGCCTATGACGGCATCCGCCCGGCGCCCGGCTATCCCGCCCAGCCCGACCACACCGAGAAGGACACGCTGTTCGAACTGCTCGAAGCCACGAAGCGCACCGGCATCGAGCTGACCGAGAGCCGCGCGATGAACCCGCCGGCCTCGGTCTCGGGCATGTACTTCTCCCATCCCGAGAGCGTCTATTTCGCCGTCGGGCGCATCGCGAAGGACCAGGTGGAGGACTACGCCAGGCGCAAGGGCTGGTCGGTCGAGGAGGCCGAGCGCCACCTCGCCCCGATCCTGGGCTACGACCCCGACGCCGACGAGGCGATCGCGGAGGCGGCGGAGTAGGGCGGCTCGCGGGCGTCACGGTCCCGGTTCTGTTTCCCCGCTGCCGGCTTCGTGCTCGTGGGCCGAATGGGGGTCGCCCTCCGCCGGCTCTTCCTCGCCGCTCTCCTCCCCGGTCGTGGGCGGGTCGACGAGTTCGCCCTCGGGCGCATCGGCCTCGGTATCCCCGGCCTGGGGCGAATCCGGCGTCGTCTCGCGCGCGGAGACGGGCGGTTCGGCCTCGGGCAGGCGGTTGGCGCCGGACTCGTGCGGCTCGTCCTCGCCGGCATAGCCGCAGGCGGCGAGCGCGAGGGCCGCGGCGGAGATCACGATCAGGGCTGGGCGCAGGGTCATGGGTTTGCCTCCGGTCTCTCGGCGGCCGAGGGGCCGCGTCTTGGCTGGAATAACCGGCCGGGCGCGCACGGCGTTCCCGGTTCTTCCGCTCCCTCCCCTTGACGGGTCGGGTGGGGTGAGGCGGCCGGCAAGACCCGGCAGCCGGCTTCCCCACCCCCTCAGTCTCGGGTTCCCCGGGGACAGCGCCCCCATCAAGGGGGAGCAGGGCGCTGAACGGCCGCTCACACCGCGCTGCCCGGGCGCATCTTGCGCGGCCCGGCCTGGCGCAGCGTCACGCCGGTGCTCTCGCGCCCGTCGGCGATGTGCACCTCGGGCCCCTTCGGCACGATTGCCTGCGGGTTCAGGTTCTCGTGGCTCTCGTAATAGTGATGATTCGCATGGAAAAGATCGAAGAGCTCGCCGACGCCCTCATGGGCGTGCAGGCGCCTGCCATAGGCCTCGAGATTGGGATAGTCGATCAGGCGCCTGACATTGCACTTGAAATGGCCGTGATAGACCGGGTCGAAGCGCACCAGCGTGGTGTAGAGCCGCCAGTCGGCCTCGGTCAGCGTCTCGCCCAGCAGGAAGGGGCGCCCGTCCGACAGTATCCGTTCCAGCCAGTCGAGCGTGTCGAAAAGGGCCGCCACCGCCTCGTCGTATGCCTCCTGGCTCGTCGCGAAGCCGGCCTTGTAGACGCCATTGTTCACATGCGAATAGACTCGGGCGTTGATGCGGTCGATCTCCGGGCGCAGCGCTTCGGGGTAATAGTCGCCCGCCCTCGCGCCGACGCCGTCGAAGGCGGAGTTGAACATGCGGATGATCTCCGCGCTCTCGTTGGAGACGATCGTCCCGCGCTTCCTGTCCCACAGCACCGGCACGGTCACGCGCCCGGTGAAGTGCGGGTCGGCGGCGGTATAGACCTGGTGCAGATAGTCCGCGCCGTGGATGGGGTCGGCGATGACGCCCGGCCCCTCGCGGAACTCCCACCCGTTCTCCTTCATCCGCCAGTGCACGACGGAAAGCGGGATCATCTCCTCCAGGCCCTTGAGCCGGCGGAAGATCAGCGTGCGGTGCGCCCAGGGGCAGGCGAGCGAGACATAGAGGTGATAGCGCCCCGGCTCGGCCTCGAACCCGCCTTCGCCCGACGGCCCCGGCGCGCCGTCGGGCGTGATCCAGTTCCTGAAGCGGGTCTCGGGACGCTCGAACTTCCCGCCCGTGCTCTCGGTGTCGTACCATTCGTCTTTCCAGACGCCATCGACGAGACGGCCCATGGGGTTCTCCCTTTTGATTGCGTCAGACCAGTCAGGTCGTTCCACCCTTCCTCCCCCTCAAGGGGAGGGAGAGGACGAGGTCAGAACCGACCCTGCTGGTAATCCATCATCGCCTGGCGCACCTCGCCCTCGGTCGTCATGACGAACGGGCCCGCCCACACGATGGGTTCCCCGATCGGCTTGCCGGCGGCCAGCATGACGCGCGCGCCGTGCGCCCCGGCGGTGATGCGCACCGTCCTGCCCTCGCCGAACACGCCGAGCATGCCGGCATCCAGGCGCTGGCCCGCGATCTCGACATCGCCGGAATGCACCGCCGCGAAGGCGGTTTTCTCGTCGGAAACCGGCTCCTCGAACACCGCGTTCGGGGCCATGCGCAGCTCGGCGTAGAGGGGCTCGACGGTGATCCCGGTGACGGGGCCCTCCACGCCCGTGGAGGTGCGGCCCGTGACGATCTTGGCCTCCACCCCGTCGCGCACGTCGGCGGGGATCTCGGCCTCGTCGAACTCCTGATAGCCGGCGGGCTTCATCTTTTCCGCCTTCGGCAGGTTGATCCAGAGCTGGAAGCCGGACAGAAGCCCGTCCTCCTGCTCGGGCATCTCCGAATGGACGATGCCCCCGGCCGCGGTCATCCACTGCACCCCGCCCGGCTCGATCACGCCCTCATGGCCCTTGTTGTCCTTGTGGCGCATCCTGCCGGCGACCATGTAGGTCACCGTCTCGAAGCCGCGGTGGGGATGGGGCGGAAAGCCGGCGAGATAGTCGCCGGGATTGTCGGAGTGGAAATGATCCAGCATCAGGAACGGGTCGAGCGTTCGAAGCTGGGGCGTTCCCAGCATGCGGGTGAGCTTCACCCCCGCCCCGTCCGAGGCGGGCATGCCGCGTGTGATCCTGACGAGCTTGCGGACTGCCATGTCGGCCTCCCTCGATGAGCCTTGTTCGTCAGGGAACATGGGCCGAAGCGGTCCGGTTATCGAGGGGGAAGGCGTGATGGCACTGTTTCCGTCCAGGAAAGGATGCGCCCGCGCGCGTCCCCCCGCACGCGTCCCGGTGGACGCGGCGCGCGCGCCGGGCTAAGGCGAGGCCGCCTCGCGGCGGGCGGCAGACCAGGACAGACGTGATTTCATGAGCGAACCCTTTGTACTCGGCTGGGAGGAATGGGCGGCCTTTCCGGGCCTCGGCCTTCCCGCGATCAAGGCGAAGGTGGATACCGGCGCGCGCACCTCGGCGCTGCACGCGGTCTCGATCGAGCCCTTCGGCCCCGTCGACAAGCCCCAGGTCCGCTTCATCATGCATCCCGTGCCCGACCGGCCCGAGGTCGAGGTCACCTGCGCGGCCCCGGCGGTCGACCGGCGCGAGGTGACGAGCTCGAACGGGGAGACCGAGCTGCGCTGGGTGATCGAGGCGCGCGTGAAGATCGGCGAGCGCGAATGGCCGATCGAGGTGACGCTCACCAACCGGGAGACCATGCAGTACCGCATGCTGCTCGGCCGCGCGGCGATTCTCGACGACATGGTGGTCAGCCCCACCACCTCCTGCGCGCAGGGCGAGCTCGGCTACGAGCTCTACAAGGACTTCCCCAGGCGCAAGCCGGTCAAGCGCCCGCTGCGCATCGCCATCCTGACGCGCGAACCGAAGAACTACTCCTCCCAGCGCCTGAAGGAGGCCGCCGAGGCCAAGGGCCACGTCGCGGAGATGATCAATACCGCGCGCTGCACCATGGCGATCAACGCGCTCTCGCCGGCGGTGTTCTATGACGGGCGCAAGCTGCCGCGCTACGACGCGGTGATCCCGCGCATCGGGGCCTCGCTGACCGATTACGGCATGGCCGTGCTGCGCCAGTTCGAGATGACCGGCGCCTACATCCTCAATTCCGCCCCCGCGATCGGGGCGAGCCGGGACAAGCTCTACGCCCACCAGGTGCTCGCGCGTGCCGGCATCGGCATGCCCACCACGGCCTTCGCCCACTCCCCGAAGGACACCAAGAACCTCATCTCCCACGTCGGCGGCGCGCCGCTGGTGGTGAAGCTGCTGGAAAGCACGCAAGGCAAGGGCGTCGTGCTTGCCGAGACCGCCAAGGCGGCCGAGAGCGTGATCGACGCCTTCCGCGGGCTGGAGGCCAACTTCATCGTCCAGGAATTCGTCAAGGAGGCGGCCGGGGAGGACATTCGCGCCCTCGTCGTGGGCGGCAAGGTCGTCGCGGCGATGAAGCGCAAGGCCCAGGCCGGCGAGTTCCGCTCCAACCTGCACCGCGGCGGGGAGGCGATGCGGGTCAAGCTCACGAAGGAGGAGCGCGCGACCGCCCTCAGGGCGGCCAAGGCGATGGGCCTGGCGGTCGCGGGCGTCGATCTCCTGCGCTCCGACACCGGGCCGAAGGTGCTCGAGGTCAATTCCTCGCCGGGCCTTGAAGGCATCGAGAAGACGTCCGGCAAGGACGTCGCCGGCCTGCTCATCGACCACATCGAGGCCCATGTGCGCACCATGACCGGACCGCCGCGCCGGCGCGCCAGGTCCAGGAAGGCCCAGGCCGCCCGGGCCGAGGCCGGCGCCGGGCCGGCGGGCGAAGCCGGGCGCGACGCGGCGGAATGAAAAAAGCCCGCGGCCGGTTGAGGGTCCGGCCGCGGGCTCCCCGCATGCGGCGCGCGCCCGTCGGGAGACATGAGGGCCCCGCGCGCCGCACCGGCTCGTGACCGGGCTTATTCGCCCGGCAGGATCACCGTATCGATGACGTGGATCACGCCGTTGCTGGCGTCGACGTCGGCGGCGACGACACTGGCGCCGTCGACCGTGACCGAGCCGTCGGCGTTCACGACGACGTTCACGGTGTCGCCCTGCAGGGTTTCGAGCTCATACGTGCCCGGCTCGGTCCCGGCGGCCGTGTATTCGCCCGGCACCACGTGATAGGTCAGCACCGAGACGAGCTGGTCCTTGTTCTCCGGCTGCAGGAGCGTGTCGAGCGTGCCCTCGGGCAGGGCGGCGAAGGCCGGATCGTTCGGCGCGAAGACGGTGAACGGGCCTTCGCCCTTCAGCGCCTCGACGAGTTCGGCGGCCTGCAGCGCGGCGACGAGCGTGTCGAAGCCGTCGGCCTGGATGGCGGTGTCCACGATGTCGGCCTGCATCTGGTGATGGTCGCCGGAGGCGTGGTGGTCGGCGAGGGCGGGCGCCGCGGTCAGGGCGATCGCGGCGGTGGAAAGCAGGGCGGTGAATCGCATGGGGTTCTCCTCCTTGGGAGGTCTGGTGGGGAGGCTGCCGGAGCATCCGGCAGCTGCCCGGCCTCTTGCCGGACGAACTCTCATACGAGTGCCGGACCCCCGCCGGATCTGCCCGTCATAAGTTTATGCCGCGCGCGGCCCGCGGCGGGGCGCCTCCCGCGCCTTCCGGCACGCACGGCAAATACCGGGTGGCAAGCGCGCGCCGGCGGCGCTACGCCTTCGCCAGGCTTGAAGACAAAAGAGGTTCTCGATGTCAGGAGAAGAGGACGCGGCCGACCGCGACTACGTGATCGGGGTGAACGAGGCCGAGATCGCCCGGCTCGGCACCCAGCATGCCGTCTGGCGCGAGACGGCGCTGAAGGCCTGGTCGCGGGCGGGGCTGAAGCCCGCCATGGCGGTCGCCGATATCGGCTGCGGGCCGGGCTATGCCGCCCTCGATCTCGCCGCGGCGGTCGGGCCGCAGGGACGCGTGATCGGCGTCGACCAGTCGCGCACCTTCCTGAAGGTTCTGCGCGAGCGCGCCGCGGGGCAGGGGCTGTCGAACGTCGAGACGGTCGAGAGCGATCTCGCCCACCTCGACCTGGCGCCGGAAAGCCTCGACATGATCTTTGTGCGCTGGGTGCTCTCCTTCGTGCCCGAGCCCGAGGCCGCGCTCGCGCGCATGGTGAGGGCGCTCAAGCCCGGCGGTGCCATCGTGCTGCAGGAATACGGCTGCTACCGCACCTTCCGCGTCGAGCCGCACGAGCCGGTCCTCGACCGCTTCCTCGATGCGGTCGAGGCGAGCTGGAAGGCCGGGGGCGGGGACGCCAATGTCGCGCGCCGCCTGCCGGGCGCTCTCGTGGACGCGGGGTGCGAGGTCGCCCAGATGACGCCCCTGGTGTTCGCGGCGCAGCGCGGCGAACCCTTCTACACCTGGCCCCTGACCTGGATCCGCCAGGCTCCCGACCGCATGGCCGAACTCGGCTTCCTGACGGCGCAGCAGGCCCGCGACTTCCATGCCTGGCTCGGGCGCGTCGACGCGGCGGAGCACTCCTGGCTCACCACTCCGATGGTGCTGGAAATCATCGCCCGCAAATGCTGAGCTATGATCGTCCCTTCTCGACAGGAGTCTTCCATGCCGCTCGCCCTCCAGACTCCGGTCGACAGCCCGTTCGGCGCGCGCTCCACAGCGATGGGGGTCGTCCGGGGGCATGACCTCTCCGGCAAGCGCGCGCTCGTCACCGGCGGCTATTCGGGGATCGGGCTGGAAACCACCCGGGCGCTCGCCGCCGCCGGGGCCGAGGTGATCGTGCCCGCCCGCGACCGGGAGAAGGCCGGGCGCGCCCTCGCGCAGGTCGAGGGGCGCATCGAGATCGCCGATCTCGACCTCGGCGACCAGAATAGCGTCAGGGCGTGTGCCGATAGCCTCGCCGGGCGGTTCGACAGACTCCATCTGCTGATCAGCAATGCCGGGATCATGGCCTGCCCGCTGCAGCGGACCGCCGAGGGGTGGGAGCTGCAGTTCGCGACCAACCATCTCGGCCACTTCACCCTGTTCGCCGGGCTTCTGCCCTTGCTGCGCAGGGCGGACGGCGCGCGCGTCGTGGCGCTGTCCTCGCTCGGTCACCTCATCACCGATGTCGACCGCGAGGATCCGATGTTCCACCACCGCGCCTACGACAAGTGGGTCGCCTACGGCCAGTCGAAGAGCGCCAACGCGCAGTTCGCCGTCGCGGTGGCGCAGCGGTTTTCCGGCGACGGCATAAGGGCTTACTCGGTCCATCCCGGCGGCATCATGACCGATCTCCAGCGCGATCTCGCGGCCGAGGAGATGCGCGCCATGGGCTGGATCGACGAGCAGGGCCGCGTCCCGGACCGCTTCAAGACGCCGGAGCAGGGCGCCGCGACGAGCGTGTGGGCGGCGGTCTCGCCCCTGCTCGAGGACCGCTCCGGGGCCTATCTGGAAGACTGCAATGTCGCGGTGGAGGAAGAGGGGCGCACCCAGTCCGGCGTGCGTGCCTGGGCGGTCGATCCGGACCGCGCCGAGGCGCTGTGGGTGCTGTCGGAGCGGCTGACGGGCCTGCGGGTCTGAAAAAATCGCCTCGCGCGTGCATTTCGAGATGACGCAGAGGGCACCTTGCGATAATACCAGCATTTCGGCCCGCTTTATTTCCACATCGGAAACGACATGGATCGCATCGACGCCCTGAAGCTGTTCACTGCCGTGGCGGAGCTCGAAAGCTTCACCCGCGCTGCCGAGCGCATGGGCATGACGCCCGGTGCCGCCTCGAAGCAGATTTCCGCGCTGGAAGAGCGCCTGCAGGTGCGCCTGCTGGAGCGCACGACCCGCTCGGTGCGCCTGACCGATGCCGGCGAGGCCCTGCTCGACCGGGTGCGCCCCTGGCTCACCGAGTACGAGGCGATCGAGCACGGGCTCGTCGCCGAGAGCGCGAAGGCGGCTGGCACGCTGCGCGTTTCGGCGCCGGTCGATTTCGGCACCTCGCGCCTGATCGCGGTCGTCACCGCCTTCATGGAGCGCTGGCCGGAGGTGGAGGTGCGCCTGGAGTTCTCCGACCGCATGGTCGACCTCGTCGACGAGGGCTATGATCTCGCCGTGCGCATCGGCCATCTGGAGGACAGCTCGCTGATCGCGCGCCGGCTCGCGCCCGCGCCGCTCGCCGCGATCGCCGCGCCGTCCTATCTCGAGCGCAGGGGGACCCCCTCCCACCCGGCCGAGCTGTCGCGCCATGCCTGCATCATCGACCGCAACAAGCCGGCGCCGAACCAGTGGCGCTTCGTGCGGGGGAGCGAAGTCGTGGAGGCGCGGGTCGACGGCCGGCTGATCCTGAACGGCGCGCGTGCCGCGGTGAACGCCGCCTGCGCCGGAGCGGGTATCGCCTGCCCGCCGGAATGGGCGGCCGAGCAGGCCCTCGCCGAGGGCCGGGTGGTCAAGCTGCTCGACGGCTGGGAGCCAGATCACCGCGATCTCTGGGCGGTCTTTCCGAGCAATCGCTATCTCGCCCACCGGGTGCGCCTGTTCGTCGATTTCCTGGCCGACTGGTTCAAGGGCGGGCTCTGCCCGCAGGGCCCGGGCACGTGCTGAACGGCTAGAAGGGCGTGCGCCCCCTGCCGGCGAGCGTCCAGGCCATCCATCCCCGGATCAGCGGCAGGCGGCAGCCGATCCCCATGGCGAGGTCGCGCGCCCAGCCGAGCATTTTCGAAGACGACTGGAAGACCGGCGTCAGCGCCCAGCTCATCCAGGTATAATAGCGCGTCGCGGGCCGGCGCGCCCGCTCCCAGCGGGGCAGGGCGTGCTTCAGCGGGGCATGGTCGGCGAGGGCGTCGGCCAGCGCCGCGGCGTCGCACAGGGCGAGATTGGCGCCCTGGCCGAGCTGCGGGCTCATGGCGTGCGCGGCATCGCCCATCAGCAGCACGTTACCGTTTCGCCAGCGCTGACAGCGCACGTCGCGATAGACGGCGTGGGCGAAGTCGTCCGGCCCGGAGACATCGCCATTGACCGCCGCCGCCTTGTCCCACAGCCGGGCGAGTTCGGTGCGGAACGCCTCGAGCCCGGCCGCGCGCCAGGCCTCCAGCCCGTCATGGCGGATCGACCAGAAGAAGCTCACGCCCGGCCGGCCTTCCGGATCTGCCGGATTGTCGCCCACGGGCAGCAGGCCGATCATGATGCGGCAGCCCTGATAGACCTGTTCCAGCTCGCCGTCGCGCCGCCCCTCCGGCTCCGGCGCGATGCGCCAGAGCGCTCCCCAGGGATAGAGCGGCGCGCGCGCCCCGGGACACACCTGTTCGCGCAGGCCCGATCCCGCGCCGTCGCAGACCAGGGCGAGATCGAAGGGCTCGCTTTCGCCCGCCGGGGTGAGCAGGCGCGGGCGTTGGAAGCTGGAAAATCCCGTCACCTCGGTTCCCGCCCGGAAGACTGCGCCCGCCTCGCGCGCGGCGGTGTGCAACAGGTCGAAAAGGCTCGCCCGGTGAATGCCGATGCCGGTATCGCCGGGCCGCCCGTCGCTATAGCGCAGGTCGAGCACCGTGCGGCCCTGCGGCGTGCGCCCGATCAGGCGCGATATGGCCGCCCCGCGCCGCTCGGCCTCCCCGCGCAGACCCAGCGTGCCGAGCGCGGCCAGTCCGGAGGGCTGGAGCAGCAGGCCGGCTCCCAGCGGGCGCGGCGTCTCGAACCGTTCGAAGATCGCCACCTCGTGCCCGGCACGCGCCAGATGGGCCGCGCTCGCGAGCCCCGCCATGCCGCTGCCGATCACCGCGATGCGCATGTTTCCGCTTCCGACCTTCCCCGGTGCATGCCTAGAACGCTTCGCCCCGGAGCGGAACGGGAAAACCGTTCGGCCGGGGCGCTTCCGCCCGGCGGAGGTTTCGGGCAAACTCGGCGCGGCAGGAGGACAGGACCTATGCGCATTTCGATGGCCTTGGGCGCCGCGGCCGGCACGCTTGCGCTTGCCGCCTGCACGATGGCGGAATTCCCATCCGACACGGCGCTGCAGGCCGGCTTCAGCGCCTCATCCGCGGGCACGGCACCTTCGCGCCCGGAGCGGGCGGGTTACCGGCTCGTCGGGGAGAGATTCGAAACCGAACTCGTGTTCGTCGAGACCGGCGGCGAGGCGCGTGTCGCGGTAGTCCACCTTGTGGCCGGGGCCGATCCGCTGCGCGGGGAGCTGCGCTTCGCCGAGCCCTGGCTCGCCGACGGGGTACACGCGTTAGAGGGCGAGAGCGACGAGGGACTTGCGCTCGACGTCGTGCTCGAACCCGGCCCCTGCGAGGCCGGGGGACGGAGCTACGGCTATTTCGCGCAGCTGCACGCCGGGCGGATCTCCTATACCGGGTGCGCTGGCGAGACCGGCTCCTACACCCGCTGGAGCAACCGCATCGCCGATCACCTGCCCGCGATCGAGGCGTGCCAGGACGGGGTGCGCAGCTCGACGCTGATGGCCTTTGCCGGTAGCGGCAGCCGGCGCGTCGTCCATGCGCGGCGCGAGGGGAGTGCGCATCTGGTGCGTTACGAGTTTCCCGGATCGGGCCGGTTCGACTGCCGGGTGGAGTACGGCGCGGTGAGCTGGCGCCCGGTGCCCGGGGAGGCGCCCGAACTCGATTCCGAAGGCGATCCGGTCTATCTGCCCGGCCAGTGGCCCGATGCGGGCGATGACTGCATGCTCTATGCACGCGTGCGCGATCGCCAGGGTGAGCTTCTCGGCGCGCTCGGCTATGATGTGTGCATGGCGGTCGGGTTCTCCGGTCCGCCCGGCCCCCTCGGCTGATCCTCGAGCCTCGTGAAGTCAGTGCCCATGCTGCGACCCCTTCTGCTCGCCACCCTGGTTGCCGGCCTTGGCGGACCGGCCTCGGCGGAGCTTGTCGATGCCCGGCTCGGACCGGCCGAGGGCGGGCCGGCTCTCTGGCTCGCCTTCGATACCCAGCCCCGCGCGGTGCGCGCGGCCGGCGAGGCGCCCGGCATCTTCGAGATCGACGGCGTCGCCAGTCCCGCCCGCGTGATCGAGGTCGCGCTGCCTGCCGCGCTCGAGCGGATCGTCCTCGCCCCGGTGGACGCCGATACGGTGCGGCTGACGTTGAGCGGGGCCATCGCAGGCGCGGATGCGCAGCTGCGCGAGGGCGGCGTGCTGATCCATCTCGCCGAGGCCGAACGCGCCGCAGCCGCGTCCGAGCCGACGCCGCCCGCGCAGCGGGCACCGCGCGAACTGCGCGCGCCCGGGGACAGCCCGGTCGAGCCTGCCCCGGCCGCTTCGCCCTCCGCCGCGGACGCCGTCCGCGACGACGAGACGGTGGCCGGTCCCTGCGCCGCGACGCAGGCGCAGATCGCGGCGAGCCCGTGGGATCTCGACGCGCTGAGCGGGCACGCCGCCTGCCTCGCCGCGGAGGGCCTCACTGACCAGGCGATCGGCCTCTACGAGCGCGTGCTCGCCTTCGAGCCCGGCCATTACCAGGCCGCCATGGGCCTTGCCCGCCTGCGCACGCAGCGCGGGGAGACCTCGGTGGCGCGCGAGCTGTTCCTCGAAGCGGCGCGCAATGCGCGCACCGACGGGGAGGCCCTGCAGGCCCGCGCCGCAGCGCGGCGCCTGGAAGAGGGCTAGAGTCTCAGATCGTCAGGCCGGGGATTGCCGCAGCCTGCAGCCGCTTCAGCGTCTCAGCGCCCGCAGGGACGAGCTTGCGGGCGTCGAGGTCCATCGTGCAGCCGATCCCCTGCGCGCTCCACCAGGGTCGGCCTGTGGCCGGATCGAGCACCCAGTGGACGAGGCTGCGCACCTTCTCGCCCGCCGCCGTTACGCCGGAGCGCACGACGAAGCCGTCCCCGGGCCGGGGATAGGTGCGGTAGACGATGCGCAGCTCGAGCAGCGCACTGGCATGGCGCAGGGGTTCGCCGGAGGCGTGGTTGGCCCACTGCTCGGGAAAGCCGTCGCGGAAATGGATCACGCTGTCGGAGATCTTCGCGATGGCGCATTCGGGCCTCATCCGGCCGAATATGTCCCCGTCCTGCGGGCCGAACCGGCCGCGTCCGGGGGCGGCGAGGCCCAGCGCGTCGGCGCGCGCGAGGGACACCTCGCGCGCCGGCTCGACGCGCTCGATGCCGCGCGGACCGGCCTCGTCCGGAACGGCGACCGTGAGCACGTCCATCGCGCTCCTCGCCCGCTGCGTCCAGGCGAAGGGGCGCGCGTTTCTCGGGTCGGCGTGGTCGAGGGTCATGGTGAAGCTCGCCGCCAGCCGGCCCTGCGCGACGTGGCGCATCATCAGCACGGCGGTGAGGCCGGTATCGGAGATCTCGCCGACCCCGCCCTCGATCACCAGCGGCGCGCCCGGCCGGGCCTCGGCGAAGAAGCGGACGTGCAGATCGCGTACGATCAGGGTGGCCGTCGCCTCCGCCCCGAAGGCGCCGCGCATGCCGATCATGTCCGACAGCGTGCCCACGGCCTGCATCGCCTTGTCGACATAGTATCGCACGTTGAGATGGCCGAGTTCGTCGCACTCCCAGGCGTTCGCGTTGCCGCGCCACAGCTCGTGCATGTCCGCCCCCGCGTTGTCAGCGCGCGCAGGCCGCGCAGCGCCCGTAATGCTCGATCACCGAGCGGTCGACATGAAAGCCTGCAGGCACCTCGCCCGGGCCCTCGTCGACATGGCGTTCCTCGACGGTGCCGCAGCCCTCGCAGATGAACAGTTCCGCCCCGCCGCTTTCCTCCCCGTGCACGCACGCCATGTAGGCGTTGAGTGCCTCGACCTTGTGGGCGAGGCCGGCGGCGGTGAGGAAGTCCAGCGCGCGATACACCGTCGGCGGCTGCGCGCCGCCGCCGGGCTTCAGGCTGGACAGCAGGTCGTAGGCCTTCACCGGCCCGCCCGCATCGAGCAGCAGCTCGAGCACGCGCCGGCGCATGGGCGTCAGCGAAAGGCCCTTGCGGCTGCAGAGCTTCTCGGCCTGGGCGAGGGCCTTGGATGTGGACTGGGCGAGTGTCATGTCGAGTCGAGATTTAATCCGATCCGCGCGCGAGCGCGAGCCCCGAGGCGCTGTGGACGGAGGCCTTGTCAACCGCCTCGCTCTCGGTTAGGCGTAATCTTGTAACGGCTACATTATAACATTACCAGGCCGTAAGGCAGATCCGGTCAGGAGAGAACACCATGTCCCGCACCCTATCCCGCCACCTCATGCTCGCCGCGAGCGCGACCGTTCTCGCGAGTGCTGGCGCGCATGCGCAGTCGGAGGAGCCGGTCGACGTGATCACCGTCACGTCCACCCCGCTGGAGACTCGCGCCGACGAAGTGGTCGGCTCGGTCGACGTGATCGGGAGCGAGGCTCTGATCCGCGATCTCAACGGCAATCTCGCCGATACGCTGGAGAGCCTTCCGGGCGTGACCTCGACCTATTACGGCCCGGCCTCGGGCCGGCCGATCGTGCGCGGTCTCGGCGCGGACCGGGTTCGCGTGCTGATCAACGGTCTCGGCGGTCTCGATGCCTCCACGGCCAGTCCCGACCATGCCGTCACCGCCGAGGTCATCGGCGCGCAGCAGGTCGAGGTGCTGCGCGGCCCGGCCGCCATCGCCTATGGCGGCGGCGCGATCGGGGGCGTGGTGAACGTGATCGATGCGCGCATCCCCACCGCGTTGCCCGAGGACGGCTTCGACGGTTTCCTCTACGCCGGCACGACCAGCGTGGACGAGGGCAGCCAGTTCGCCGCGCGCGGCACCGCCGCGATCGGCCAGCTCGTGCTGCAGGCCGACTGGCAGCGCCGCGAGGCCGACGATTTCGAGATCCCGGGCTTCGCCGAATCCGAGCGCCTGCGCGAGCTGGAGCACGAGGAGGAGCATGGCCACGAGGACGAGCACGAGGACGAGCACGAGGAGGAGGAACTCGACTTCGGCAGCGTCTCCAATTCCGGCTACACCTTCGAGACCGTTTCGCTCGCCGGCTCGGTCGTCGGCGACTGGGGCTATGTCGGGATCGGGGTGAAGGAAACCGACGCCGATTACGGTCTTCCCGGCCACGCTCACGCACATGAGGAGGAGCACGAGGAGGGGCATGCCCACGGCCTCATCTCTCCGGCGGACGCGCACGAGGACGAGCACGGCGAGGAGGAGGAGATCGTGACGCTCGGTCTCGAGCAGACCCGCGTCGATCTTCGCGGCGAATTCAATCGCGACGCCTTCTTTAACCGCATCCGCTGGTCCTTCGCCCATGCCGACTACGTCCACACCGAGTTCGAGGGAGACGAGGTCGGCACGATCTTCGACAAGGAAGGCATCGAGGGCCGCGTCGAAGTGCGCCACCAGCACGGCGGCCCGCGTCAGGGTGCGATCGGCCTGCAGCTGCTCGCCCAGGACTTCGCCGCGGTCGGTGCGGAAGCCTATCTGGAACCGACCGTGACCCAGGACTGGGGCCTGTTCGTCACCGAGCGCTGGGACTTCGACGCCTGGGGCGTCGAGGGCGGCCTGCGCTGGGACACGCGCAATCTCGACGGCCTGCGCGCCGAGCGCGATTTCGACACCCTGTCCGGCTCGCTGTCTCTCTTCGCCCGTCCGGGCGAGGGCTGGTTCACCGGCTTCACCCTGTCGCGCACCGAGCGCGCGCCGACCGATGCGGAAGTCTTCGCGAACGGACCGCACATCGCCACGCGCGCCTTCGAGGTCGGCAATCTCGACCTCGGCACGGAAACGGCCTGGTCGGGCGAGGCGACGGTGCGCCGCGACATGGACCGGTTCGGCTTCGAGGCGACCGGCTTCTATGCCGCCTATGACGGCTTCATCGGCCTGTTCCCGACCGGGGAGGAGGAAGACGGGCTGGACGTGTTCGAATACCGCCAGGAGGATGCGACGCTCTACGGGTTCGAAGCCAAGGCCGATGCCCGGCTGGGCGAGGCGGGCGGCTTCGATTTCAGCGCCGAGGCGAGCGCGGACTATGTGCGCGGCGAGCTCGACGATGGCGGCAACCTGCCGCGCATCCCGCCGCTCTCCGGCACGCTGGCCCTGATCGCCGATCGCGGAAATGTCTCCCTGCGCGCCGAGGGCCGTTTCGTCGCCGAGCAGGACGAGATCACCAGCTTCGAGATGCCGACCGACAGCTTCGCGCTGTTCAACGCCGATGCGCGCATCACCCCGTTCGCCGACAAGGACATCGCCATCTTGGTCGGGGTGCGCAACATCACCGACGAGGAAGCGCGGCTGCACACCTCCTTCCTTAAGGACCAGGTGCCGTTGCCCGGCCGTTCCGTACGCGCCGCGATCAGCGCACGGTTCTGATCCCTGCGACCTCCTGCCGCGCGGCAGCCCGCCGCGCGGCAGGATGCGCACTCCCTTCCCCTTTCGAACGGGCGCACAAAGGCCTCATCGAAATTACGGGAAAGGGACATCCCAATGAAAACGCTTCTTGAATCGACGCTCGCTCTGGCCCTCGTCGCCGGGATGAGCGCGCCGGCCATGGCCGAACAGGGCGACTGGCTCTTCCGCCTGCGCGCGATCCACGTCGTACCCGACGAAAGCGCCGAGATCAGCCCGATCGCGGGCACGGCCGATATCGACACCTCCATCGTGCCCGAGTTCGACATCAGCTATTTCCTCACCGACCATGTGGCGGCCGAGCTGATCCTCGGCGTGACGCCGCACGACGTGATGGCGCGCGGCACCGCGCTCGGCGATGTCGATCTCGGCGACGTCACCCTCCTGCCGCCCACACTGACGCTGCAATACCACTTCAACCCGGAAGGCCAGTTCAGCCCCTATGTCGGCGCGGGCATCAACTACACGATCTTTTTCGACGCCGATTTGCCCACGGGCTCGCCGCTGGTCGACATCGATTACGACGAGAGCTTCGGCGGCGCGCTGCAGGCCGGAATCGACTACCGGCTGAACGAGCGCTGGTTCCTCAATGCCGACGTGAAGAAGGTCTGGATCAACACCGACGTGACGATCGATGCCGGCGGTCTCGGCACGGTGACCGGCGATGTCGACATCCACCCGGTGATCTTCGGGCTCGGGATCGGCCTGCGCTACTGAGCCCGTTTCCTGCGCAACTCCCCCGGCCTGGGTGTCCCGTGCGTTGCGCGCGGGACACCCGTCTTTTCTCGTGTGACCGGCCGTGTTGCCCTTTCAGGGCGTGTCCGCTAACAGTGCCGCGACCGTAAATTTGGGGATAGACCATGGCCGAAGCCAAAACCGCCGAACCCTCCGTGAAGGGCTCGCTTCCGCTCTACAAGAACCCGGTGCCGCTCAACAAGGAGCGCCACAAGGGCAAGGGTCTGAAGTATACCGACCGCCCGTTCGACTTCCTCGCACAGTCGCACTTCGTGCCTCTGACGATCGGCGAGTTCGGCGTGTGCGCCGGACGCTTCCCGATCATCTTCCTGGGCGAGCAGAAGACCGCGGTCGCCGCGATGGGCCTGCGCACCGGCGAGAACCTGTTCGTCGATCCCGACACCGGCAATTACGAGCCCTACACCTATCTGCCGGCCTTCGTGCGCCGCTATCCCTTCGTCGCCGCCGTCCACGGCGAGGACACCGATCGCTTCACGGTATGCGTCGACGAGGGTTCGCACCTGTACTCGGACGATCCGGAAATCCAGTTCTTCGACGACAAGGGCGAGCCGACCGAGTTCACCCAGCGCGCCATCGACTACGTGCGCCGCTTCGAGGCCGATGTCCGCATGAGCCAGAGCTTCGTGGACAAGTGCGACGAGCTCGGCCTGTTCACGCAGCAGGAAGCGACCTTCCAGCCGCGCGACGCGCAGGGCCAGCCCGTCGGCGAGGCGCAGAAGATCGCCTCCTACTGGGGCATCGATCCGGGCAAGCTGCGCGAGCTCGAGCCCAAGGTGCTCGCTGAACTGCGCGACAACACCTTCCTCGGTGCGATCTACGCCCACATGCTCTCCATGACGCAGTGGGACTTCCTGATCCAGCGCGCGTCCGCTCGCCAGCAGGGCGCCCCCCAGATGCCCGGCCCGGTCAATCCGCCGCCGGCTCCCGAGGCCTAGGCGCCCGCCAATCGCGACTGACGGCACGGCCGGCGCTCGACGCGCCGGCCGTTTCGTTTTGACGCAATCACAAGCCCGTCAGTGCGCTTCGCGCCGCCGCCGTCGCGCGATATATGCAAGGCTCGACCTGCCGATCACGGCCACCGAACCGGAGCTTCGTCTTGATCCTGCGATCCATCGCATTCCTGCTCCTGCCGCTCTCTGTCCTCTCCGCTGCGGCGCAGGGGCAATGGGCCGACAGCGAGCCGATGGTCGATGCGCGCCTGGTCTCCGACCGGGAGGCGGTGGCGCCGGGCGAGACCTTCCATGTCGGGCTGCACCAGGACATCACGCCGGGCTGGCATACCTACTGGCGCAATCCCGGCGACAGCGGCGAGCCGACGCGCATCGCGCTCGACCTGCCCGAAGGCTGGCAGTCCGGCGAGATCGTCTGGCCGGCCCCGAAGCCTTATCCGCTGGGGCCGCTCACCAATTACGGCTATTCCGACGCGGTCACCCTGCCCATTCCGGTGCACGTGCCCGCCGATGCCCCGCCCGGTCCGGTGCGGATCGAGGCGGAGGCGACATGGCTCGTCTGCGAGGAAATCTGCATTCCCGAGGAAGGCACGTTCGCGCTTGAGCTGGAGGTCGGCGAGGGGCGCGTCGACCGCGAGGGCGCCCGCCTCGTCGAGGTCGCGCTGGAGCGGGCGCCCGCGCCTGCGCCGGACGGGCTCCAGGCCGGGCTCGCGCGGGTCGGCGCGGACCTCGTCCTCAGCCTCGCCGGCGCGCGCTTCGCGCGCGGCGACGACATCCGCGATCTCGCCTTCTTTCCCCACGAGGGCGGGGTGATCGACCATGCCGCTCCGCAGCGGGCCGCCTACGACGATGCCGGTGCCGCGCTGTTCCTGACACCGGGCTTCCTCGTCGGGGACCGCGTGGACGCGGTGCACGGCGGCGTCGTGACCGCGGAGTTCCGCGAGAACGGGCGCTGGGTGCGGCGCGCCTTCACGATCTTGCCGGAGCCGGGCGTGCGCCACGTCGAGGCCGCGCCGTCCGCCGCCGGCGCCCTGCAGGGCCCGCCGCCGGCCGGCGGGCTCGGGCTCGCCCAGGCGATCGTCTTCGCCCTCATCGGCGGGCTGCTGCTCAATCTCATGCCCTGCGTCTTCCCGATCCTGTCGATGAAGGCGCTCAACCTCGTCCACAAGCGCGGCGCCGAAGCCGCGCGGGCCCGCGAACTGGGCCTGGTCTTCGCCGGCGGGGTGATCTCGACCTTCCTCGCGCTCGGGATCGCGCTCGTCGCAGCCCGCGCGCTCGGCCTGCCCGACCTGTGGGGATTCCAGCTTCAGGTGCCGGCCGTCGTCGCCGCGCTCGCGCTGCTGATGTTCCTGATCGGGCTGAATTTCCTCGGGGCCTTCCACATCGGCAGCTCGCTGCAGGGGATCGGCGGCGCGGTCGATCACAACACGCGCGCCGGCTCCTTCCTGACCGGCGTGCTCGCGGTCTTCGTGGCGGCGCCGTGCCTTGCCCCCTTCATGGCCGGGGCGCTCACCTTCGCCATGGCGCAGCCTCCGGCGATCGCGCTGGTGATCTTCGCCTGCCTCGGCCTCGGGCTCGCCGCGCCCTTCGTGCTCGTCAGCTTCAACCCGCGAATTCTCAATCTCCTGCCGCGGCCGGGGCCCTGGATGGTCCGCTTCAAGCAGGTCCTGGCCTTTCCGATGTTCGCGGTCGCGATCTGGCTCGTCTGGGTGCTGAGCGTGCAGACCGGGGCGAGCGGCGTGGCCTGGGTGCTCGTCGCCGGGCTCGGGGCCGGTTTCGCGGTTTGGGCGCTGCAGGCCGGCGGCCTGAGCGGACGAGCCGCGGGCCTCGCCGGCGCGGTGCTCGCGGCAGCCGCCCTTGCGATGACCGCGCGGCTCGAGCCCGTGGCCGCTGCGGCCCCCGGAGGCGATTTCGAGCCGTGGAGCCCGGCGCGCGTGGCCGAGCTTCAGGCCGAAGGGCGTCCGGTCTTCGTCGACTTCACCGCGGCCTGGTGCGTGACCTGCCAGGTCAACAAGATCGGCACGCTCGCCGATGGCGACGTGCGCGCCGCCTTCGCCGAGCACCGTTTCGCGCTGCTGCGTGCCGACTTCACCAATCGCGATCCTGTGATCGCCGATACGCTCAAGAGCCATGGATCGGCGGGCGTGCCCATGTATCTTGTCTATCCGGACGATGGCGGCCCGGCCGAGAAGCTGCCGCCGGTCCTGACAGAAACGATCGTGCTCGACGCCATCGCGCGGGCGAGCCGCCAGGGGAGAGAGCCATGATTTCACGCCGTCATCTGATGCTGGCCGCTGCCGCGCTCGGCCTCGCCGCCGCACCCGCCCATGCCGATCCCGTGATCGGCGAGCCCGCCCCGGCCTTCGAGGCGGTCACCGCCTCGGGCGAGAGCGTCGCCCTGTCCGATTTCGCCGGACAGACCGTGGTGCTGGAATGGACCAATCATGGCTGCCCCTATGTGCAGAAGCACTATGACGGCCAGAACATGCAGGCCCTGCAGGCCGCGGCGGCCGGGGACGGCATTGCCTGGATCCAGATCATCTCCTCCGCGCCCGGCAAGCAGGGCCATGTTTCGGCGCAGGAGGCCCTGGCGCTCAACGAGAGCCGCGGGGCCAGCCCGGCCCATGTCGTGCTCGATCCCTCCGGCGAGATCGGACGGGCGTACGACGCGCGCACCACGCCGCACATGTATGTCATCGATGGCGAAGGCACGCTTCGCTATGCCGGCGCGATCGACGATCAGCCGAGCGCCCGGGCCTCGAGCCTGGAAGGCGCGCACAACTACGTCACCGCGGCGCTGGACGCCCTGGAGGCCGGCGAGCCGGTCGATCCGGCCCAGACGGTCGCCTATGGCTGCACGGTGAAGTACTAGGGGCTAATCCGAGGCCGGGCAGGGCAGCGCCGCGAGCGAGACCGTGTCCTCGTCCGCGGCGATCGCCTCGGCGTCCTCGAACAGGCGCGCATAGGCCTCGTAGCTGCGGGCGCGGTCCGCGCCGCGGGCGGGCTCGGCGAGCAGGTCCAGTCGCGACAGCGCGTCCTCGCTCATGCCGCGGAAGATGCACTTCAGGTCGCTCGCCGGCGCCACCTCCTCGATATGGCGCGACAGGGCCATCGCCTCGGCGGCGAAGTCCTGCACTCCGGTCACGAACGGGTCGAAGGGCTCGACGGGCGCGGAGGGCGCCCCGGGGGCGCCGGACAGCGTCTCGGCCCGGGCCAGGGCTTCGCCGCGCAGCTCGCCGGAAAGGGCCTGCAGGCGGCCCGCATCCTGGGCCGAGGCGAGGCCGGCGCAGGAGGCCAGGACGAGTGCTGTCGCGATAATGCGTATCATGCAGGCAATCCCCGTGTCGTTGCGAGGCGGTCGCGGTCCTGCCACGCAAGAGCCGCGCCGCTTGATCGCCAGAGCCTGTAGGCTTAAGTCCGGCGCACCTTCGATTTGCTTAAAGCGAGCCCGTTTCCAGAGATGGCGAAGACCAAAGCCTTCAAGCCCAAGGCCCGCCGCCCGCGCGGCTTCGAGGACCGTGCCGCCGACGTGCTGCGCGCCGAGCGCGCACTGATCCGCGCCGCGTCGGGCGTCTACGAGCAATGGGGCTTCGAGCCGCTGGAGACCCCGGCCTTCGAATATGCCGACGCGCTCGGCAAGTTCCTGCCCGACGAGGAGCGCCCGAACGAGGGCGTGTTCGCGATGCAGGACGAGGACGCGCAATGGATGGCCCTGCGCTATGATCTGACCGCTCCGCTCGCGCGCTTCGCCGCGGAGAATTTCCAGGATCTCGCCAAGCCTTTCCGCCGCTACCAGTACGGCGAGGTGTGGCGCAACGAGAAGCCGGGACCCGGCCGCTTCCGCCAGTTCGTCCAGTGCGATGCCGACAGTGTCGGCGCGCCGGGACCGGCCGCCGATGCCGAGATGATCGCGCTTGCGAGCGAGGTGATGGGCGCGGCGGGGCTGTCCGAGGGCGAATACGTCATCCGCGTCAACGACCGGCGCCTGCTCGACGGTGTGCTGGAGAGCCTAGGTACGGCGAGTCTCGAGAAGCGTATGCGCGTGCTGCGCGCCATCGACAAACTTGACCGGTTGGGTATGGCTGGCGTTGAGCAGCTACTGGGGGAAGGCCGAAAGGACGAATCCGGCGACTTCACCGAAGGTGCAGGCTTAGACGTGGAACAGCGAAAACTGGTCCTTGACCTCCTCAAGCAGTCCAGCATTTCACGGTTTGTGGAGGGGCAAAGTACTGAGGACAGAAACGCAGCGGCGCTAGAGCGGTTGGAGACATATTTCGGAGAGCTTCCTACGAGCAGGGCAGCAATCGAAGCGCTTCACGAAATACACGGTATTTTGGGCGCTCTCGGAAAAACTCCGGCGCACTGGCAAATCGACACCTCCATCGTGCGTGGCCTCGGCTACTACACCGGCCCGGTCTTCGAGGCCGAGCTGCTGGCGAGCGCGACCTACGAGGACGGCTCGCCGATGCGATTCGGCTCGATCGGCGGGGGCGGGCGCTATGACGACCTCGTCGCGCGCTTCACCGGCCAGGCCGTGCCCGCCACCGGCTTCTCCTTCGGCGTCTCGCGCTTTGCCGCCGCGCTGTCCGCGCTCGGCCGCCTCGAAGGGGCCGGGGCCGATCCGCTGGTCGTCGTGGTGGCCGCCGAAAAGGACCGCATGGCCGACTATTTCGCCATCGCCGCCGAACTGCGCGCCGCGGGCCTCAGGGCAGAAGCCTTCGTCGGGGGCGGGAACATGGGCAAGCAGCTCAAATACGCCGACCGGCGCGGGGCGGACTTCGCCGTCATCGTCGGCAGCGAGGAGCGCGAGGCCGGCACCGTCTCGGTCAAGGACCTGAAACTCGGGGCGAAAATCGCCCAGGAGGTCACCGACCGCGAGGAATGGGCCGAGCAGCGCCAGCAATTCACCGTCAGGCGCGACGAGCTGGTATCCGAGATCAAGGCCCGGCTGTCGGCGGCGGAGTGATCATTCCGACCCGATCGCGACGCCGAGCGCGGCGAGGGCTTCGCGGCCCGTGGCCTGCTGAGTGGGAAATATCTCCAGCGCGAGGATGTTCTGCCCGGCCCAGAAGCGGAGATTCTCCGCGACCCTGTCTTCCAGCCGGAGCCGCTCAAGGGCCAGCGCCGCCGCCGTTTCCGAGAGGCCCTCGTCCTCGGCGCATTCAAAGCCCAGGATCTCGAACGCATTGTCGACGATCTCGTAACAGCCCTGCCACAGAGTCAAGGCCGTGCGTGTGTCGATCGTGCCGCGCATTTGCGCCCGAAACGGGTGCGCATCCGCGGCCACCAGGTCGTCGCCTTCGAGCGTTTCGTAATAGGAACGCACCAATCGCCGGAGTGCGTCGTCTGTCGGCAGGCCCAGCCGCTGGATCTGGTCGTTGATCGTCAGCGAATAGGGCGTTCCCCAGACCTGGCTGGCATGGAAGGCGCTGATCAGGAGCTCGCGGCAGCGGGGCGCACAGGGCTCGTCGTCCTCGAGGAAGGCCAGCACGGCGTCGACGCCCTCGACCACCTGACGCGAATAGACGGTCCTGTGATCGGCCTGGCTGACATTGAACGCGATCTCGTTGCGCAACTCGATCAGATAGCCCCGCTCCTGCGTCCGGAACGCCCGCACCTCGTTCCAGTTGCCCAGCTGGATACCGATAAAGACGCCGACAACGACGATCAGAAAGTCGAGCGCGACGGCGAGCCAGTTCTGGGCCCGGACATGCGCCATGACGCGGCGGAGGATCATTCGAGCGTCTCCAGATAAACTCGCAGGCTGTCTTGAAGCTCAGCCGCTTGCGCGTCGGCGGCCCTGATCTCTCCGTAGTGGAAGAGCGCGAACGTCGCCATGATCCGGATCGACGCCGCAATTTCCGGCTCGCTGGCGGTTTGGCGGAAGTAGTCCTCCGGCGGCATTGCCGCAAACGGCGCAAGGCCGTATCTCGCGCCGGCAATCATCACGCTCTCGCGGATCGAGAGCGCCTTGTTGTTCTGTTCGATGACGCTTTGCGTCAGATTGCGATAGGCCTGGATACGCCTGACAATGTTCCGATCCCGGATGATCTTGATGTCGCCGGCACCGACCAGCGCGTCGAAGGTGGAGGTGCTTGGCGTCGGATGGAAACCAAGGATCACCTCCGTCCACGCCCGGTCCATCCTCGCGGCGGGAAATTCCGGCAGTTGCGCGACGTCAAACTGGTAGTCGACGACATTGTCTTGCGGACTTTCCTGGTCGAACATCACCGGCGCCAGCCCCGCCCCGACAAGAGAGGCGTTCGCCGCGCTGACCCGGCGCAGATTGGCTCTCAATCCGGCGGCGTACTGGGAGCGGTCGATGTCAATATCCGCCAGCAGATCCGCGACGATCTGCGCCTCGCGCCGGCGATCGTCGCGCGCCTCGCTCCAATCCTGCACCTGCAAACCAATGAACACGCCGACTACGACGATGACGAAGTCGATGCCGATGGCGGTCCATTCCTGTTTGCGGAAATGCGAGATGACGCGGCGAAGGATCATTCGCTGGCCTCCTGCTGCCGGACGGGTTCGCCGAGAGCGGCCCGGATCAGCGCGGCGAGCCTGTCGGCCCGCTCGCTCAGTCGCGTGGAATCATCGCGCAGGCGTTGCTGCACCGCGCCCATCGAGCGCAGGGAATCCACGATTTCCGGCCGCGTGCGGGCCTCGGCGAGGAAGGCTGCCCGGTTGAAACCGGGTGGCTCGCCATGCGCCTCGCCGCCCTGTGCGCGCGCCCAGGCGAACTGCTCGCGGGTCAGGAGACCGCGAATGGCGGCGCGGTAGGCATATTGCTCCTCGCGCAGAAGCTCGTCCCACTGCCGGCCCGCTTCGGCCGATGCGTAATAGGTCGCCAGGGCGCGCTTGAGCTCGATGTCCTCGACCAGCGACAGCGCGCCGGTGGAGATCATCTCCCGGTAGGTCGCGTCGTTTGCCAGCGGCAGATAGGCGTAGCCGGCATAGGGCAGGCTGGCGACCAAGGCCGCATCGTCTGTTCCGTCGCTCCGGCCGTCGCCTTCCAGGACAGCAAGAACGCGTTGCGCAGCGGCATCGACACGTTCCGTCGAAGCCACCCCGCGCCGGCCTGTTTCCGCATCGCTTTGAAGATCGATCAGCAATTGCTCCAGATAGATCCGCTCGCGCACCCGGTCCTGGCGAGCCTCGTTCCACGCGGTGATCTGGAAGCCGATGACCACGCCGGCGATGACGATGACGAATTCGATGAAGACCGCGAACCAGTTCTGCGTGCGAACCGCGCGGGTGAGCGAGGCGAGGATCATGGTGCGTCCGTCTCCGCGCCAAGCGCGCCGAGAAGCCCTTGCAGGACGAAAATGTCTCCGCGGAGATTGTTCTGCACGGACGCGACCATCGAGTATTGATAACGAAGCATCTCGCGCATTTCGTCCGATGACATCAAGGCACGCGCCGTCTCCTCCAGGATCGCCTCGTCGGCATCCAGACGGCATTCGGCCATGAAGCCGACAATGCTGGAGTCCTCGGCGATCACGTCGCTGCACCCGTCTCGAATGGAGAGCTGTACCGGTAAAGGGATGAGGGAGCGAACAATCCGCCTGTAGGGCGTGTCCTGAAGCAGGGACATGGTATCGTCATTGGCTTCCAGGAAGCGGTAATAGTTCGAAAGGTCGCTCTCGATGGCGGCCTGAGGCAGAAGACCGAGATCGCCGGACGAAACGATCTGGTCCCATGTCGCGCGCCTTTTCGGATTGTAGGTGAACTCGCTCGCACGATAGGCCGCGACGACGAGCGCCTGCGGCTCGGGATCGGCGCTTGCGAGCATCCGGTCCGCGTCTTCGATGCTCTCGATGACGTCGTCGTAATAGCCGATCAGCGTGCGAACGACGGACAGGTCCTGCTCCAGATCGGCGATGAGCCGGACGGCATAGTCCCGGCCCAGCTGCCGGTCGGCCCGCGCCTCGTTCCAGTTGCCGAGCTGGATACCGAGAAACACACCGAGCACCACGATCAGCGTCTCGATCGCGACGGTGACCCAGTCCTGCCTGCGAAGTGCGGTGACCAGGCGGCGCAGGATCACGGCGCGGCCTTCGATGGCTGGGTGAAGGGTCGAAGCGCCAGGATTGTCGGGAGGACTTCGAGCCACTTCCCGGCGCGCGCGGTGCGAGTCGCACTCGTCAGGATCATGTGTGGCCCCCGCCCGTTGTCGGGCGACAGCATCGCCGAAACCGGCGCGGGGCGCAAACTTGTTTTCGAAGGGTTGGCGAGACGGGCGTCACTCCCATCCTGCTGCCGTGAGTCAGGGGCTTGACGCCCTTATGACATTCGGGTCATGTTTGTCTCACGACAGGGCCTGACCGTCTTGTCTCTAAGCGGCGTTTCTGGGGAGGAGACGTCTCTTAATCGACCAACCGAACGCTCAGCCCGGCATCTTGCGATGCCGGGCTTTTTTTGTCCGATGCCGGGGCCTTCCGCGCGGGACCGGTCCGGCCCCGCGCGGGCGGGCCTCAGTTGCCCTCGAGGTCGGGAGCGGCCGGCGGCGCAGGGGGCGCGGCCGGCTCCCCGTGTTCCTCCAGCCAGGCTTCCTTCTCGGCGCCTTCGAGTTCGCGGCCGTCGACCCAGACCCGGATCTCGTTATCGCGCCGGCGGATGCGGATCTGGCCGCCCTCGCCGTTACCGCGGAAACGGGCTTCTGCACCGGCCAGCAGCGGGGCTTCCGCCGAAGTCCGGTAAAAAAGGACGCGGTGGTGGCCCGGACCCTCCTCGTCGAGCAGTGCCAGGGCGTCGGCGTGCTCGGCACGGAACTCCTCGATGTCCCGGCGCAGATCGTCGCGCGCCTCGGTGAGGTCCTCGATCTCGTCAGCGGTGAGTTCGCGGCGTTCCCCGTCGTCATGGACCCAGCCGCGCTCCAGCGCGCGCTCGATCCCGGCAAGGCCCGCTTCCATGCCTGAAAGGCCGGCCGAGAGCCCGACGATGCGCATGCGCTCGCCATGGGCGGCCATGGCCTCGGCGCGTTCGGCCATGCGGCGGGCGTGCTCTTCCATGCGCTGGCCGTGTTCCTCGTGGAAGCGCTCGATCTCGGCGACACGGACGCGCACGCGGTCCTCGTCGAGTTCGGACAGGACGGCAAGCTGCTCGCCGAGCCCGGCAAGACTCTCGGCCAGCTCCTCCATCTCGGCCTCGAACTCGGCGCGCTCCTCCTCGCTCCAGCCTGTGCCGTCGAATTCGAAGTCGAAGTCGAAGCCGATGTGCGGTGCGTGCGGTGCGCCGGGGGCATGGGGCGGCCGGGGGGCGCCTTCCAGTGCGGCGTTCAGCGCGTCGCGCGCGCTCTCTCCGTCGGCAAGCTCGATGCGTTCGCCATTGATCAGCAGGACGCGGGTTTCGCCGTCATGACCGGCGATTTCGCTGGCGCTGGCGGTTGTGCAGGCGATGAGCAGGGGGGCGGCCGCAGCCGCCATCAGAAGGCGTTTCATGGATCAGTCTCCCGTCGAGTTCGGGCCCAACTGACCACGGCGCAGATTACACGATCGCGTCAGCCGGGTTAAATCTTCGTCATGCTGGGTCGGGTCAGCTGCCGATCGGGCCTCCATCGGCTTTCGTGACCGCCACGACCGCGGAGCGCGGGACCATGTCCTCGCGGAAATCCGGCCAGCGGCTGAGCGGTTCGGTGATCGTGGCCTCGCCGCTGATGCCGGGATGCTGTACGGCGACGAACAGCGTCTGCCCGTCGGGGGTGAAGCAGGGCCCGCACAGCTCCGCCCCGGCCGGGCAGCGGTAGAAGTGCTTGAGATAGCGTGCGCCCGGACCGTGCGTGTCGGTGGCCCACAGCCCGTTGCAATGACCGATGTCCATGCCGTGATCGGTCGCGATCCACAGCCGGCCGGCCGGATCGAACGCCGCGTTGTCGGGATTGGTCATCCAGCCCGACTGCGAGAGAGCCGGGTGATAGAGCGCATTGTGGCTGTCCTCGGCCGGATCGCCGCAGCGGATGAACACGTCCCACAAAAAGACGTCCGCCGCCGGGTCGGGCCGGCCGGCGCCATTGCGCGGCGGATCCATGCGCAGGACATGGCCGTAGCGATTGTTCGCGCGCGGATTGGCGGCATCGGGCGTCGCGCGAAGCGAATTGCCGGTCAGCATCAGCCAGACCGAGCCGTCGCTCTCGCGCACCTCGACATCCTCGGGCCGGTCCATCGGCGTCGCGCCGACGAGCTTGGCCGCGCGGCGCGTCTCGATCAGCACGTCGGCCTGGGAGGCGAAGCCGTTGCCCTCGCGCAGCGGGCCTTCGCCGAAGACGAGCGGAAGCCAGGTCAGCCGGCCGTCGGCGCCGAAGCGCGCGACGCTGAGCGTGCCCTCGTCGAGAATGTCCCGGCCGCTCTCCGGATTCGCCGGGTCGAAGGCGCGCGCCGAAACGAAGCGGTAGAGATGCTCGAACGGGCGGTCGTCGCCGGAATAGACCACCACCCGCCCGTCCGGAGCTAGGGTCACGCTGGCGGCCTCGTGGGCGAAGCGCCCGAGTGCGGTGCGCTTGACCGGCCGGGCTTCGGCGTCGAAAGGATCGATCTCCACCACCCAGCCGAAATGGTTCGGCTCGCGCGGTTCGGTGGCGAGGTCGAAGCGCGCCTCGGCATGGCGCCACCACGGGAAGGCATTGGGCCGCGGCAGGTCGTAGCCCTGATAGGCGATGGTCTCGCGATGGGCGGGGTCGGGCTCGCCCGAGAAGAACAGGAAGAAGCCTTCCTCGCAGGTCAGATAGGTATTCCACGGCGTCTGGCCGCCGGCGCAATTGCCGTACGTGCCGCGCGCTTCGAGCCCGTCCGGGCTGGCCGAGGTGCGCATGCGTTCATCGCCCGCCGCCGGGCCGGAGAGTCGCATGGGAGTCGTGGCCGAGATGCGCCGCGTCGCCGGGCCGGGCTCCACCCGCCAGCGCCCGTCCGCGCCGCGGGCGACGTGGACGATGGACACCCCCACCGCCTCCATCGCGGCGCGCGCGGAATGCGCCAGCGCAGCCTCGTCCGCGCCGAACGGCTCGAAGTCGGGGAACTGGTACGTCATGAAGGTGAACTCGTTGTTCACGCACAGGAGTCCGCGGTCCGACCGCCGCTCCTCGCCGAAATAGGCGATGAAGTCGTTCTGCGTTCCGAACTGGCGCGCCTGGGCCTCTGCGCTCTGGTTCCAGGGATCGAAGACGGGAGCGTCGGGGAACATCGCGTCGCCCCAGCGGATCAGCACCTCGGCCCGGTAGCCCGGCGCGACGGCGTGGTCCGGCTCGATCGCGTGATCGAGCTGCGTGAAGGCGAGGCTGGAGACACCGTCCTGGAGCGCCCGGGCGCCCCCGGCCGGCAGCCCGGCGGCAAGCCCGGCCCCGCCCAGGAGGCCCAGGGCTGCGCGCCGCGTCAGGCGCCGGTCGATCAGTTCGCCGATAGAGTGCGCGGTCATTTGGGATCCCCTCGTCGCGGCGTCTGGAACGGCAATAAGTGATCAAGAGACCATCTTATTGAAGGGGGCGGGAAATGACGATCGCGTGAATGCAAAAAAGAAGGGCGGTCCGAAGACCGCCCTTCCGTTCGATTGCCGATGGGGCAGGGCTTCCTAGAAGCCCATGTCGCCCATGCCGCCGCCCGGCATCGCCGGCGCGGATTCTTTCTTCGGCTTCTCGGCCACGGCCGCTTCGGTCGTGATGAAGAGACCGGCCACCGACGCGGCGTCCTGCAGCGCGTGACGCACCACCTTGGCCGGGTCGATCACACCGAATTCGAACATGTCGCCATATTCCTCGGTGTAGGCGTTGTAGCCGAAGCCGCGGCTCTCGTGATCGCGGACCTTGCCGACCACGATCGAGCCTTCCACGCCCGCGTTCTGGGCGATCTGACGGATCGGGGCCTGCAGGGCGCGCGCGATGATCGCGATGCCCTGGGTCTGGTCCTCGTTCTCGCCTTCCAGGCCTTCGAGCGCCTTGACGGCTTTCAGCAGGGCCACGCCGCCACCGGCGACGATGCCTTCCTCGACCGCGGCGCGGGTCGCATTGAGCGCGTCGTCGACACGGTCCTTGCGCTCCTTCACCTCGATTTCCGAGGCGCCGCCGACCTTGATCACGGCCACACCGCCGGCGAGCTTGGCAAGGCGCTCCTGGAGCTTCTCCTTGTCGTACTCCGACGTGGTGTCCTCGATCTGCTTGCGGATCTGGTTCACGCGGCCCTCGATGCTGGCCTTGTCACCGGCACCGTCGACGATCGTGGTGTCGTCCTTGGTGATGGTGACCTTCTTGGCCGTGCCGAGCATGTCGAGCGTGACGTTCTCCAGCTTGATGCCGAGGTCTTCGCTGACGACCTGGCCGCCGGTCAGGACCGCGATGTCCTCCAGCATGGCCTTGCGGCGGTCGCCGAAGCCCGGAGCCTTCACGGCGGCGATCTTCAGGCCGCCGCGCAGCTTGTTGACCACCAAGGTGGCGAGCGCCTCGCCCTCGACGTCCTCGGCGATGATGAGCAGCGGACGGTTCGACTGGACCACCGACTCCAGCACCGGGAGCATCGGCTGCAGCGAGGAGAGCTTCTTCTCGAACAGCAGGATGTAGGGGTCTTCCAGCTCGGCGCGCATCTTCTCCGCGTCGGTGATGAAGTACGGGGAGAGATAGCCGCGGTCGAACTGCATGCCCTCGACGACCTCGAGTTCGGTCTCGAGCGCCTTGGCTTCCTCGACCGTGATCACGCCCTCATTGCCGACCTTCTCCATGGCGCGGGCGATCATCTCGCCGATTTCCTTCTCGCCATTGGCCGAGATCGTGCCGACCTGGGAGATCTCCGAGGAGCCCTTGATCGGGGTGGAGTTGGCCTTGATGTCCTCGACGACCTTCTTCACCGCGGTGTCGATGCCGCGCTTGAGGTCCATCGGGTTCATGCCGGCCGCGACCGACTTCATGCCTTCGCGAATGATCGCCTGGGCGAGCACCGTGGCGGTCGTGGTGCCGTCGCCGGCCTCGTCATTGGTGCGCTGGGCCACTTCGCGGACCATCTGCGCGCCCATGTTCTCGAACTTGTCTTCCAGCTCGATTTCCTTGGCCACGGACACGCCGTCCTTCGTGGTGCGCGGGGCGCCGAAGGACTTCTCGATGACGACGTTGCGGCCCTTGGGGCCCAGGGTGACCTTCACCGCGTCGGCGAGGATATCCACGCCCTTGAGCATCTTGTCGCGGGCGGAGGCGGAGAACTTGACGTCTTTGGCTGCCATGATTGCAAACCTTCCTGTCTGATCGGTGGAGTATCGAGGTCGCGATTTCGCGTGGAATTACGCGGCTTTCGCGGCCTTCTTGCCTTCGATGATGCCGAGGATGTCGGACTCTTTCATGATCAGGAGCTCTTCACCCTCGATCGTGACTTCGGTGCCCGACCACTTGCCGAACAGGACGCGGTCGCCGGCCTTCACGTCGAGCGGACGCACCGTGCCGTCTTCCTTGATCGCGCCGCCGCCGACGGCGACGACTTCGCCTTCCTGCGGCTTTTCCTTGGCGGTATCGGGGATGATGATCCCGCCCTTGGTCTTGGCTTCTTCCTCGATGCGCTTCACGAGCACGCGGTCGTGCAGAGGACGAAAGGTCATCGCTTCTCTACTCCATGCTTGGGCCTGAGGGCC